>CANQNH010000056.1 GCA_947625165.1 uncultured Clostridia bacterium | reverse complement strand
ATTTGCGAGGGCTCAAAGGCAGGGATTGATTGTGAACTGAAACTGCTTTTGCAATCGCACTTTGGCAACCTGAACAATTTGCACGTCTATTCTCCAATCAATGAAGAGGCGGCAAAAATCGCTTTGGCACAATTTGCATACTATCTTGACAGTGAAGAGTTGGCATTTGAGCAATATCAACAACCACTCAACTTCAACATCGCGTCCTATCAAGAAACAGCCTTTGACAGCGCCTATTTTGTTGTGAGCATCATTGGATTTTTGACAATTTTGTTTGGAATGTTTTGCGCCTACAAACTTTTTGGACTTGACAGACGAAATGGCAAAATGGACCTGATTTTGTCGCAAGATGTGCGCTTTGGACAAGTTTTTGCCGGGAAATTCTTGGCAATCGTTTTCTCAACATCGGCAATACTCGCACTTTTTGCGGTGGTGTCGCTGATTTGGTCGCTTCTGTTTTCCACCCTTCTTCCAAACTCAATTTTGGCGGTGTTCAATCATAATGTTGTCTATCTCATCTCGCCGTTTTTGTTCTTCATCATCAAACTTTTGGGCATCGAACTTCAAGTTGTGTTCTACTCAATGCTGACAATCTTCCTTATGAACCTGACCCGAAAATTTGAAGTGTCGTTTGGCGTCGCACTCGTGATTTTTGCCCTTGCCACAATTTTCAACATATTCTTCCACACATCGCTTGCATATTGCTTGTTCCCATTCATTCACGCCGACTTGACATCTTTCCTTGGCGGAGGCATCACTGGTGCAGGCTTTTTGCAAACGGCGCTATATTCTCACGGCAACTTCTTCATTTCGCTTGCCTACTATGTTGTTGTGGTTGGCCTTTTATACAACTTCACTAATCAACTCTTCAAGAAGAATTGACGAAAAAACAAACAAAACAAACAAAAAAAGAGCAAACAGCACAAATTTGCTCTTTTTTCTTTTGAATTTTTGACAACAAAAATTATTTAAAATTTTAAAACTATTCAAATTTATTTGCAAAAGCCAATCATTTTTGATAAAATAGCAATGTAGTTTCAAATTTGAGTGTTCTCAGTTTGAAAGGGGGCGGATTTATGAACTATAAAATTGTCACAGAAGCATCAGTTGATATGCCAAAATTGTTCGCGAAGGAAAATGACATCACAATTCTTCCAATTGAGGTCAATTTCAATGGAGAGCTGTATCCAGAGGGTTTGCCAAACGATGAATTTTATGCCAAACTCAAATCAACAGGCATAATTCCAAAAACAAGCCAGCCAAACCAATATAAATTTGAAAATGCGTTCACGCCATATCTCAACAAAGAGGATTGGTTTGTTTTGACAATCGTGATTTCGTCAGACCTTGCCGGAACAATCGCGCAGGCAAAAAATGCTGTTGAAAATCTTGGAATGAAAAATGTGTATGTTTGTGACAGCCGCGTGACAACCTTTGCCGAAGGGGCTCTCATCGTTGAGGTGGTGAAATACATCAAATCCCACCCTGACGCTCAGCCACAGCAAGTGATTGACGAACTTGAACGCCTCAAAAACAGTGTCAGACTTGTTGCAGTTGTCGGCGATTTGAAATATCTCAAACAGGGCGGCCGCCTGTCAACAGCGGGCTATATCGCAGCATCTGCACTGAAAATCAAACCAATCATCAGCCTTGACGGTGGAAAAGTGAACAACATCGCCAAAAAAGTTGGAGAAAAAGCCAACGAGTTTTTGGTTGAATGTGCAAACAAGCGCAATCGAAACTATCCAATATATTTCGGACACTCTGCAAATCCAATTTTGGTGACAAACTTTTTAAAGCGATATGCAGCGGCACTTGATGTTGACAAAGACAACACCCCAATCTATGAAATTGGCTGCGTTGTTGGAACGCACGCCGGTCCAGACTGCTATGGAATGGTTTATTTTGTTTGAAATTAAAAGAAACAAAATCGAAAAATCGCGGGTTTTGTGAAAATTGCGAAACCTGCACGAACCGAAAAAATTAAAAAAACGAAACTCAAAAAAATTCGAAAAAGACAAAACAAAAAAGAGAGCATAAACGCTCTTTTTTTTGTTGCGAAAAGTGAGATGTTGTCACAGCCTCAACCCAAAAGATTTCACTCTTTGAGCAACAATTTCAATGTCAAAAACGAAGGTGTTGCCTTCACGTCGAAATCTGACAACAGGCTCGGCATCAAAAAGCAAGAAATTTCTTGCAAGAGGTGTTATTTCTTCCTTCAAAATGTCCGCAACTTGCTGCAGATTTGTGAATTTATCCTTAATCAACAACTCTTCAATTCTTTCCATATCTCCCTCACCTTTTTGACTTCAAAATTTATTTTTCCTTTCAATTGACCCTTCCCACCCCTCAACAACTCTAAATCTCGCAAAACACTAAATTCACACAAGTTTTTTCAAGTTGCGTTTCAAATAACCCACAAGCCCGCGATATTTGTAAGTGCAATCATAAATTTTCTTACAGCCATTATGTATGTTTTCGGCCATAAGAGTGAATGCCCGCGCACTTTCGCAGTCGGTCATAATCCTGCCATCACTTGACATTTTTCCAACTTCATCATCTTCGGGTATCACTGCCAGAAGAGGTACACCCATTGATTTGACAATGCTTTCAATGTTCATCATTTCCCCCGAAAGAAGCAGGTCGCCGCGCATACGATTTATCACCAATCCCTTGCTTTCGATGTGATATTCATTCAAAAGCCCAATCACTTTGTCGGCATCACGAATGGAAGAAAGATGCGGCGTCACCACCACAATCGCCTCGTTTGCAGGAAAAACCGCTCGATGAAAACCCGCCTCGACTCCCGCTGGACAGTCAATGAGGATATAATCAAATGAATGCTCGATGATATCGGTGATGTTTTTGATATGCTCGCCGGTGATTTTGCTTGCAGAATAGGTGTGCGATGATGGCAGAAGATAGAGCGAAGGATAATGCGGGTCTTGCAAAAGCGCTTGTCTGACGCGGCACTTTCCGGAAACAACATCAGTGATGTCAAACACCACATTT
>CANQNH010000055.1 GCA_947625165.1 uncultured Clostridia bacterium | reverse complement strand
CTGAACGCATCTGCTTTTCTTTCTGCAGTGCTTTGATTTTCTTTTCAACATCTTCGTTATATTTTTGCACATATTCCGAAACAGCCTGGTCAAGTGTTTTGTCGTCCTTTTCTTTGTCAAGTTCCGCCTTCACCTCAGCGCTGACATCTTGAGCGGTGATTTTTGATTTATATTGCAAGCTGCCAACAGCAGTGCTTTCAATCATTGTCAAGAGAGTGTCCAAATCAACAGTTTTGTCAACCTCTTCGCCCTTGCTGTTTTTCACTTTGACAGCATCGCCATATTCGTCCTTGACCGTCACTTTCACGCTGTCATAGATTGCATCAATCTCTTCTTGTCGAATTGTTGGGTCTTGAACATAGGCATTTCCGTCTTTCAGTGCGTCATAGGCTGCCTGCTGAGTTTCGTCAAAGGCAAGTTTGATGTAAGCAATTTGGAAGAAGTTTGTTGCATCTTCGCCCTGCCAGATGTATTCCAAATTTGCCAGACCATCGATGATGGCTGTTTCAAAGCCCTCTTTGTCGTTTTTGTAAGTTTCATAGTCCTGTTTCATTTTGGCGGAATATCTTTTCAAAACATCGTCAACTGAAACGCCGGAAACTGTTGAGCCATTGTGTTCTTGCACATTGAAAATTTTGGTGTATTGTTCAACAAGATAGTTGCCCTTCAAGATGTCATAAACGCGGTCAAGTTCAAACATAAACCATTCTTTTTCGGTTTTGAATTTCAAATATGGATAGTTTGCTTTGATTGCGCTGATATATTTGCTGAAAGCCCCGCGCCAATTCTTTGCGCCATATTCTCCCGTTGTGGTGGAATAGATTTTTTCATACATCTTTTCTTTGAAGGTTCTGTTTCCTTCAACATCTTCAAACTCGAAATCATAAACTTGGCTTTTGCCGTCAACTGTTTCATATCTTGCTGTGTAGGTTTCTCTTGTTGTTGTTGGAGATGATGTTTTTTTCAGAGCCAACTTCTTTATTTCATTTCCTTCTTTGTCAAGCGCCTTGACAGATGTGAGTTCAATCTCCGGTTTGTTTTCTGTGAAGAGTTTTGTTTTGCTTTCCTCTCCCTGATCTCCGGCTGGAACATCCACAATCTCTTGGAAATAGCCCTCCAAGTTGCCATACACAGACTCGTAGGTATAGTCCCAAAGATATGTTTTTTCGTTGTCGTTCAAAATGTCTTGGTCGGTTTCTTTATAATAGTTTTCAACCGCTTTTCTTGTCACTTTTTGGTCAACGATTGAATCCAATGTTGTTTTGATTGCCTGCTCGCGAGAATAGCCATAGTTTTGCTCATAGTTATAGCCATAACTTGACCAAGCCAGCAAAAGTTCACGCTTGTCAATGTTCACAACTTCGCCATCGGTGAAGTTTATGGTGCAGACAACCGCGTTATAATAACTTTCCTCATCAAGTTTGAACAAATTGCAACCTGTCAGCACTGACAAGCACATAACAAACATCAACAGAATTGCCACAAATCTTTTTTTCACGCCACACTCCAATTTGCCAATATTCCAATTTGGCGATATCTAACTTTAAGAGTTTATCACATTCTTATCAAAATTTCAAGTAAAAAGACGCAAAATTCAAAATTTTCTTCAAAATGGCGGGGTGAAATTTCCGTGAAAGCACACTTTTTCGGTCAATTTTGAAGTGCTTTTGAGAACATTTCAATCAAAAGGTCCACTTTTTGAGCCACATTTCCGTTTGCGTTCACCTTTAGAATAGGCTTTTGGTCAAATTTTAGTCGCATATCATAAAATGCGCCAATATTCGACAGTCTTTTGTCGATGATTTCTTCGCTTTTGTAAAGTTCAATCTGGCATTCGGACTTGTTTATGGTGATTTTTTCAACATTAAAATTGCTGGCAAGGTTTTTCAAAAACGCCACTTTGCACAAGTTGACAACCTCTTTTGGCACATCTCCCGCCAGCGAAGAAAGTTCTTGAAGAACGCTGTCAAAGTCGGCTTTGGATTGGATGTTGCTGATTTTGTTATAGAACACAATTCTTTCTTCTTGCGCAGGGATATATTCCTCACTGATGTAGGCGTCAAGCACAAGTTCCATCTTGATTTCTTTCTCGCGCTGGAATTTTTCGCCAGAAACCTCTTTGGTGACCTCGTCAAGCAGTCGAACATACATATCATAGCCCACTTTCTGCATATGTCCGTGCTGCTGTTTTCCCAAGATGTCGCCCGCCCCACGAATTTCAAGGTCGCGTATGGCAATCTTGAAACCGCTTCCAAGTTCGCGAAACTCCTTGATTGCCTCCAAGCGCTTGTAAGCATCCTCAGTCAAAATTTTGCCAGCGTTGTAAGTCAAATAGGCATACGCCAACTTGTTTGAGCGCCCAATTCTGCCGCGAATTTGATAGAGTTGCCCAAGCCCCAGCATATCGCAATCCACAACAAAAAGTGTGTTAAGGTCGGGCAAATCAATGCCATTTTCAATCAGCGTTGTGGAAATCAAAAGGTTGAATTTGTTTTCATAGAGGTCATTTATCACTCTGGCAAGTTCTCTTTCTTCCATCTGCCCGTGCGCCACGCCAATTTTTGCCTGAGGAAGCAGGCTTTGAACACGCGCCCGAAAAGTGTAAATCTCCGCCACGCGATTGAAAAGCACAAGCGCCTTGCCTTGACGGGAAAGTTCTCTTGAAACAACATCTTGCAAAAGTTGGTCGCTGTATGAAGAAACATAGGTCTGAATTGGCAACCTGTCTTTTGGCGCGGACGCAATCACACTGATGTCGCGTATGCCAGAAAGTGACATATGCAGCGTGCGCGGAATTGGAGTTGCAGAAAGCGTGAGAACATCAATATCCGTCTTCATTTTCTTGATTTTTTCTTTGTCAGAAACGCCAAATCGCTGCTCTTCGTCCAAAACAAGCAGCCCCAAATCTTTGAATTTCACCTTTTCGCTTAAAATTTTGTGAGTTCCAATCAAAAGGTCAATTTCGCCATTTTGAAGTTTTTTCAAAATTTCGTCAGTTTCTTTTGGCGTTTTGAAGCGATTGAGGACTTCAATTCGAAATCCTAAGCCCTCAAATCGCTGCTTTGCCGAGCGAAAATGCTGCTCTGACAAAATTGTTGTCGGGCACAAAAACGCCACTTGTTTGGAATTGTAAATCGCCTTGAAAATGGCGCGAAAAGCCACTTCCGTCTTGCCAAAGCCAACATCTCCACAAATCAGCCTGTCCATAATTTTGTCACTTTCCATATCTTTGTCAACATCGCTTATGGCTGCGGCTTGGTCGGGCGTCAGTTCAAAGGCAAAACTTTCGGCAAACTGCTTTTCAAGTTCGTCAATTCGGGTGAATTTGAAGCTCTTTTTCGTTTGACGCTCTTTATATATTTTTGCAAGAGAAATGGCAATATCTTTCAAATCCGCTCGCACTTTCTGTTTGAGTTTTGTCCACTCGCTTGTGCCAAGCACGTTCAGTTTCGGGTCATCACCGCCAACATACGCCGAAAGCAGATTGGTTTGCTCGGATGGAAGATACAACAGCGCGCCATTTTTGTATTCCAAAACAAAATAGTCCTTTTCAAAAAGCGACAACTTCATTCGGACAATATCTTTGCACCTGCCAATGCCATAGAACGCGTGCACAACAAAATCGCCAACCTTTGGAAGATAGGAAAAAACCTGCCTGCCAAGACGCTTTGAAAAAGCAGTGTTGCGATAGAGGTCATCCGTGCCGATGCCGACAATCGACTTGTCCAAAAAACTGAAAGAATATGGAAAATATCTCTCCACAACATAGACAAAACATTTGTCGGTCAAAGCGCCATCAAAAATGCGAAAATTGATGTTGTTTGTCGTCAAAAACTCTCGCAAAATGGCAGAATATTCCCCCGCAAAAAGAAAGGTTGAAATCCCAGAGTTTGCATACATTTTCAGGTCGGTTTTCAGCGACATAAAATCGGTGAGATAACTTTTTTGCCCGATTGTTTTGTTTTCAAAACGCTCGCCAAAATCCCACTCGTCAGTGTTGGAAAAAATCCTGCACCCAGAAAGGTCGGCAGAAGAAAAATCCAAAAACAAATCCTTCCCTTGCGTCCACGAAAGTTGCTGTCTGCTTTGGTCAAGAATGGCACACTCGTTGGCAATTTTGGATGGCTCATCCACAAAAACATTGTCGCAAATGGAAAAGACATCGTCTTTGCCAAACTTCAACACAATTGGCAAAATTTCAAGGCTGTCAACAGTTTTGATTGTTTTCATCGTGGAAAAATCAAAAGTCTTGATTGTTTCAATCGTTTCATCAAAAAATTCAATTCGCGTTGGATTGTCACCATCAACAAAAATGTCCACAACATCGCCGCGCACGGCAAATTGACCAATCGCAGAGGCATAGCCCACACGCTCAAACCCAAAATCAACAAGCGTTTTTTCAAGTTGTTCAAGTGGTTGCTCTTGCCCGACTTTCAACACAAGGCTTTGTTTCAAAAATTCAAAATCAAATTTTGTGGTGATGGATGGAGGCAAAAAAATCAGACCGTCAAGTTCTTGCCGCAAAAACTTGGAAATGCTTTGCGCAAAGCCAAGCAAATTTCTGTCAAATTCGTCCTCCACCTCTCTGCCGCAAGAGATGATTGCGCACTTTTGCCCCAGACTTTCAAGCCCACGCTTAATTTTTCCGCCCTGAACAAAATCACTGCAAAG
Source organism: uncultured Clostridia bacterium (assembly GCA_947625165.1). Classification (GTDB taxonomy): domain Bacteria; phylum Bacillota; class Clostridia; order Christensenellales; family UBA1242; genus Caccovivens. The sequence goes on along the minus strand of CANQNH010000055.1, from coordinate 5 downwards.
AAAAA
>CANQNH010000054.1 GCA_947625165.1 uncultured Clostridia bacterium | reverse complement strand
TTTGAAAGTTCATTGTGGGCATTTGCAAGATTTTCCAAAGAATTTCTTTCTTTGACGAGTTTTTTCCACTCACGATTGTCCGCCAAAATTTCTGGCTGAGAGACAAGGTCTGTCAATTCGTCAAACCTCTGCTTTGATTTTTCCGTTTTTTGCAAATAATTTCTTGCCAAATTCTCCACTATTTCATCCTCTCAAAACTTTTGTGCATTCTCAGGCGCATTCCCAAATTTTTCTTTCAAAATAAATTGCGCTGCCTTTCATTTGTCAACTTCACTTATTGCACCTATTTTCTGTTGCAGCCGATGATGATGCGCTCAATTTTGTTATAATCCTTTATTGTTTTCAAATCTTCAAAACCATTTTCACGCATAATTTTTCGCACTGCTGGCGCTTGACCTTTGCCAATTTCAAACAATAAAAAGCCACCATTTGTCAATCTTTTCAGTGCCGCTGGAACAATCTGCCGATAAAAATCCAAGCCATCTTCACCACCATCAAGTGCAAGAAGCGGGTCACACTCTCGAACATTCCTGTCAAGTTTTTTTATGGCGTCACTTCTGATGTATGGCGGATTCGAAACAATTATATCAAACTTTCTTTTCCTTTTCAAGCCATCAAACAAATTTGAATGCAGAAATTCAACTTTTGCATCGTTTTTCTTAGCATTTTGCTCTGCCACAGCAAGCGCTGGCTTGCTTATGTCAACAGCAGTCACAAAGGCATCGCAATTTTTTGCAACTGCAACAGCAATTGCTCCCGACCCCGTTCCAACATCCAAAATTGTTGGTTTTTTGAAATTTTTCGCAAGTTTTATGACATTTTCCACCAAAATTTCCGTTTCCATACGTGGTGTCAGCACTTTCTTGTTGACATCAAAGCGAAGCCCAAAAAATTCGGTGTAGCCAAAAATATTGTCCAAACTTTCGCCCTTTGCCCGTCTTGCAGTTGCTTTCAAAATTTCCTCATATTGCTTTTCGGTGACGGTTGAAACAAGTTTAATTTCCGCCCTGTTCTTGCCCAAAATTGTGGCAATCAGCCAATCTGCCTCGCTTTTGTCGTTGACACCCGCCGACATCAAACGCTCGCGGACTTCACTGTAAACCACGCTAAACGCCCGACTTGAATTGTCCATAAATCCCCTATCCTTTTGTGAAAGCAGCAAATTCATCTCAGTCCAGCCAACATACGCCGTTTCCAGATGCGTTGTGGAAGGTTTGAGATAGACCAAAAATGCTGTCAAATAAGCAAGGTTTTTTGTAAAAGAAAATTTGTCCACCACCCACAAAATTTCATAACCAAAACTGATTGATGCAAGAAAAACTGCAAGATGAAAAACAAAATTCAACAAAAAACCAAAACCCACTCCAAACAATGATATCACAGCAAAGTCCAAAATGGAAACAAAAACAAAAAAATTCAAAAAATTCAGCGCTCTTGGTGGGCTTTTTTGTTTTTTGCTTTTTTCACCCAGCAAAAGCACAACATCGCCTGCACGATTAAATCTCAAAAATTCACAAAAAGTTGGAAACACTCTCATTGAAATGATAATCAAAACAAATATAAAAATTTTGAAAAGCATAATAATCAAATTTCTCAGCATCGTGTCGCCACGGCTGTCAACAATCAAAAAAGCAATTTTTCCAGGCACAACTCCAAGAAAAATGCTTGCAATAAAAATGCCTAAAACGACAAAAAACGCAATAAAAATTTGATTTTTTGAGATTTTTTTAGCATTTTTTTGCATTTTATTCCAAAAATTGTCACTTTTTTGTTTTTTCGATTTTCCTTTTTTCTCAATCGTTTTTGTCTTTGATTTTGTTTCCTTTTTTATTTTTTCCACATTTTTTGTTTTCACTTTTTGGCAAGCGCCACCAAAGACCAAAAGATTTTTCAAAAGGGCGAAAATTCCACAAAAAAAATATTGCACACCGCGCACGAACGGAAAATTCCAAAAAATCACTTTATTGCCCTCTTTGCAACTGACAAGTTTTTTGTTTCCGTCACAAGAAATTGTTGAAACAACTTTTTTTTCATCACACTGGACAACAACGCCATTTGCCATTGGAAAAACAATTTTCTCCATATATTCATTTTTGGCATTTGAGTTTTTTTAAAACATAAAAGGAAAGTTATTTGACAACATAACAGCACAAAATGTCTTGACAGCATCACACTTTTGTGCTAAAATTTTTGAAAAGTTTAAAAAGGATGTGAATTTTATGCAACTTGCAAACGAAGAATACAAAGTTTGGGCGGGCGGCCTTTGGAACAGTTTTTTGTATGACTATTCTGTGAATGGCGATAATGTTTTATATGCGTTCTACAGCGGTGTCAACTTTGATGGCTCATCTGACGACAACCTGCTTTTCTCAATGTTCACCAAGAAAAGAGGTGTGGCAGTCACCGAAGACGACATCACAGATGGATTTGCCAAGGCAATAAGCAAAAAAATTGTCAATGATGTCGCCCGTGGCGATAAATGGAATTTTTTGGATTCGCTCAAAACCCTCCCAAAACAATTTTTCACACAAGAAAATTGTGATTTTATTTTGGAAAATGTCTGGCCATTAAGCAAAACTCTGCCAGAACTAAACCCAGAGCGGCTTGATGTTGCTTGCAAGAAATTTTTGGAAGGGGCAAAAAAATTCAATCCATCTTTAGAAGGTGATTTTGGAAAAGATAACATGCAAAAATAAAAACGGATAAAGAAAATAAACATTCAAACAAAAAAACAAAAAAATCGTGAAAACCACGATTTTTTTGATAAAAATTCTCTTTTTTTCGGACTTTTTATGAATTTTATTGAAGTCCATATTTTTTCTTGAAGTTTTCAACAGTTCCGCTGCTGTCAACAACTTTCTTTTTGCCTGTGTAGAATGGGTGGCATTTGTTGCAAATGTCAATCTTGATTGTGTCACCTTTCACACAAGAGCCTGTTTTGAAAGTGTTTCCACAAGCACAAACAACTGTCACTTCATGGTAGTCTGGATGAATGCTTTCTTTCATAACTCTCTCCTTTTTTCTTATTCTCCAATATATGGAAGAAGTGCCATATTTCTTGCTCTCTTGATTGCGTTTGCAAGTTCTCTTTGATGATATGAGCAAATTCCTGTTTGGCGTCTTGGCAAAATTTTGCCGTTTTCTGTGATATATTTCTTGATTTTTGCAACATCTTTATAGTCTATCGTCTTTTCCCCAGCAACACAAAAAGCGCATACTTTTTTCTTTGCTGGCTTGCGGAATTTTTTGGAAGGTCTTTCTTCTCTTTCAACTCTCTCAGTTCTCTCCACTTTTTCCGCTTTCTCAGGTTTTTCAGCCTTTTCAACAGGTTTTTTCTCGATTTTTTCCTCGACTTCTGTCATTTTTCTCGTTTCCTTTCAAATTTTTTGTTTCTTTCTCGACTTTTAAATTTTAGAATGGCAAACTCTCATCGTCAATCTCTTCAAGTTCTGCTGTTTGTTTTGGCTTGCTTGAAGATGTTGGCTCTGGGTTTGTGTAGGTTGCACCATCGCCGTCACCACCATTGCGGTTGTTGTTTATGAATTCAACTTCATCTGCAACAATGTCGGTTGTGTATCTCTTCGAACCATCTGGTGCGTCATAACTTGACGTTTGAATTCTGCCAATAACGGCACATTTTGAGCCTTTTTTGAGATATTTATGGCAATTCTCCGCCTGATTTCTCCAAACAACAATGTTCAAAAAGTCTGCTTCGCGACCTCCGTCTGCGTTTGCAAATCTTCTTGTCACTGCCAAACTGAAACGGCAAACTGAAACGCCGCTGTTTGTGGTTTGAAGTTCTGGGTCTCTTGTCAAATTTCCAATCAAAACAACTTTATTCATTTTTCTTTTCCCCTTATTTTACAATTTTCTTGACAAAAATGTGGCGAACAATGCCATCGGTGATGTTCATAAGTTTGCTCATCGCATCAACTTCTTGTGGTGGAAGTTCAATGTTCATCAAAACATAGAAACCCTCGTTTTTGAAGTTGATTGGATAAGCAAGTTTTTTCATCCCAATTTTCTCGATGCCTTCGATTGTGCCCTTGTGCGCTTCAACATACGCTTTTTGTTTGGCGATAAGTTCTTCACGCTTTTCTTCTGGCACATCGCTGGCAACGATAAACATAAGTTCATACTTGTTCATCTTTTTTACCTCCTTTTGGACTTTTGGCTCTTTTTCTCAAAGAGCAAGGACAGTAAATTTTTCTTATACTGCTCCAATAGAATAACACACCTGCCAAAATTTGTCAAGTGTTTGTTTGAAAATTAAGCCAAAGCAAGTTTGCGCACAGTTGTCTTTTTTCGCATTTCGCGCTCTGTCGCGCTTTTATTTTGTTTTTTCCATATAATTTTTTGTTTTTTTTGCTCGTTTTTTGGGGAAACCTGCTTGTTTCAATAATTATTTTTTCAAAAAATGTCTTGTGTGCAGAGTTTCAACATAATTTCCACACTCTTCGTTTGTGATGAGATTGGGAAAAACTTTGACACCATTTTTGCCACCTTTCACGCACTTTATGACAACAAGTTTTGTTTGTCCTTTCCCATTTTCTGTGAAAAACATCTCTTTCACTGCAAGGCCCTTGTTCTCACAAAGCGTTGTCAATTCGACAGCGCGCTCTGCCAAGTGGCAACAAAAGAAACTGCCCCCGTTTTTCAACATCGTGCTGGCAACATCAACAAGTTCTGCCATTGAAAGTTTCACTTCCTCTTTCGCAATTTTGCAAATTTCGCTTTGCGGAAAGTCGGTTTTTTTGTGATAAGGAGGATTGGAAAAAACAACATCGACACTTCCTTTTTCAAAGTGCTTTTCAAAATTCTTCACATCATCATAAACAATTTCAATCTTGCTTTCCAGATTGTTGATTTTGATGTTGTTTGTCGCCAAATTTGCCATCTCTTTTTGAATT
>CANQNH010000053.1 GCA_947625165.1 uncultured Clostridia bacterium | reverse complement strand
GATTTCATAAACATCATCACACACCGAAAGCCGAGTTTGATAGTCCAGTGCCGAAAAAGGTTCGTCAAGCAAGAGAAGTTTTGGCTCCATAACCAGCGTGCGTATGAGTGCAACGCGCTGTCGCATTCCGCCTGACAAGGCACGCGGCTTTTTGTCTTTGAATGAAAAAAGGTCATATTTTTTCAAAAGTTCTTCCGCAAAAGCAAGTTTTTCGTCAAGTCCTTTTGCCTTTTGAATTTCCAATCCCAGCGTGATGTTTTTCCAAACACTTCTCCACTCAAACAAGTGGTCTTTTTGAAACATATAGCCCAATTTTTTTGTGTCAATTTGTTCACTTCCATCAAAAACAATCTTGCCAGAAGTGGCTTTCAAAAGTCCCGCAGTCAGCGAAAGTATGGTTGTTTTTCCGCAACCACTTGGCCCAACAAGCGAGGCAAAACATTTCTCTTCAATCTGAAAATTTATGTCTTTCAAAGCCAAAATTTCATCGTCTTTGGTTTGATAGAAAAAATTGACATTTTCAAAAGTTAGCAGGTTTTCCATTTTTGTCCTCTTACAATAACATTCTATTTTTTGCCAACTTTTTTGTGCGAGAGGCTTTGCAAAATTTTTGGCATAAACTCTTGAAAAACATTTCCTTTTGGCATTATGCTTTTGGCAAATTGTGAAAGGGGAGGTTATGAAACAAGAAGATTTGAAATCGGCACTGCTCAAAAAAGCGCTTGGCTTTTCCAGCGATGAGGTTGTGGAAGAATATTCCGTTGACGAGCAAGGCAAAAGTGTTCTTTCAAAGCGGAAAGTGACAAAAAAATTCAATCCGCCAGACCTTAACGCACTGAAAATGCTTTTGGAAGAAAAACAAGATGATTTTTCGCAGATGACTGACGGACAACTTCTTGCTGAAAAAACACGCCTTTTGCAAGAACTTGGCGAGTTGACCAAGAAAAAGGAGCAGAAAAAATGAAAATGCAGGTTTGCAACAGGCAGATGAAGTGCGATTTTGAGGGGTGCAAAAACTTTGGCAAATATTCGTTCAGCACAAAAGGATTTGTTCGCCACGAAATCGTGTTCTGCGAAAAATGTATGAAAGAGATGTTTGATTGCTTTTCGAAACAACTTGTTCCAAAAGCGATTGATGCACCTTTCAAAACAAGAAAAAACAAAAGGAGAGATTATGAAAATTGATGAATTGAAAGAAAATGTTGTCAAAGAAACCTTGGAGGACTTTGAAAAAAGAGTTGCCGAGCGAAGAAGTTTTGACAGCCAATGGCAACTGAATATGAATTTCTATATGGGAAATCAGTTTTGTGAGGTTGGCTATGGCGGAGCGGTGCGCGACACCTCAAAGGAATATTATTGGCAGGAGAGGGAAGTTTTCAACCATATTGCACCAATCATCGACCTGAGGCTTTCAAAACTTTCAAAGGTCAAGCCGAAAACACAAGTTATGCCTGCAACAAACGAGGAGCAGGACATCTACACCGCAAAGGTCAGCAAAAAGATTTTGGATGCTGTGACCAACAAATTCAACTTGGCAGAAAAAATCAATCAAGCAACAAAGTGGAGTGAAATTTGCGGAACAAGTTTCTATAAAGTTTCGTGGAACGCAAATCTGGGGCAGGTGATTGCACTGGAAGATGACGGCAACAAAATCCACACGGGAGAGGTGGACATCAGTGTTTGCTCACCGTTTGAAATCTATCCCGACAGTTGCACGAGGGAAAGTTTGGAGGATTGCCAAAGCCTTATCCACGCAAAAGTTTTAAGCACAAAGGAAATTTTGGAAAACTATGGCATCGAATTGAAAGGGCGTGACATCAATGTCTATTCTCTTGACGGCACAAATTCTTCGCTTGGCGGACTTGGATATGCTGCACTTTCAAGTTCGGTGATTGAAACAACGCGTTCTGACAGCGAAATTGTGCTTGAAAAATATGTGCGCCCAAATGCACAATATCCAAACGGGAGGTTGATTATCGTTGCCGGCAACAAATTGGTGTTTGACGGTGAGTTGCCATACATCAACGGTGTTGACGGACGAAGAGATTTTCCTTTCATCAGGCAGATTTGCAGTGAGGAAGTGGGGAGTTTTTGGGGCATCTCAATGATAACGCGCCTCATTCCAATTCAACGGGCATACAACGCTGTCAAAAACCGCAAACACGAATATCTGAACCGCTTGACACTTGGCGTGCTTGCTGTTGAAGATGGAAGTGTTGACCTTGACAATTTGGAGGAGGAAGGACTTGCCCCTGGCAAGATTTTGGTCTATCGTCAAGGGGCGACTGCGCCGACATTTTTGGGCGGAGAGGAAGTTCCGAGCGATTTTGAGAAAGAAGAAAAAATGTTGCTGGAAGAATTTTCAACTTTGAGCGGAACAAGTGAAATTGGAACGATGGAGGCAATTTCGGCGTCAATGTCGGGTGTTGCGCTTGAACTTTTGATTGATGAAAACGAAACGCGATTGATTTTCACAACGGACAGTATGAAAACCGCGATGAAGACAATGGCAAAACATATTTTGAGGCTTTACAAACAGTTTGCAACCTTTCCAAGACTTATCCGCATCACAGGTGAAAATGGTGACATTGATGTGCTGTATTTCAAAGGCAGCGACATTTCGACAGACGATGTGCAGTTTGACACGGACTATGAGAAAAACGACACCATATCTCAAAGACGCGCGATGATTTTCAGTTTGCTTGACAAAGGACTTTTGGAGGATGAAAATGGCAAGATTTCGTCAGCGATGAAGAGCAAGATTTTGGAGAATATCGGCTTTGGTGTTTGGGAGGGCAGTGCAGACCTCAACGACCTTCAAATGAAGAATGCCGATGCAGAAAATTTGCGGATGAGCAAAGGGGAGATAATGGAAGTGAAAGAGATTGACGACCACGCGTTGCACATCAATCAGCACATCGCATTTATGTTGAAAACCCTTTATGTTGACAAAGTTGACAAAAAATTGGAAGAAAGATTTTTGGCTCACATAAGGGAACACAGAAAACAACTTCAACAGCAAAATCTGTCACAAAATTTGACAGATGCTGAGGAAAAATAGGCTTTCAAACAAGAGATGAAAGTTTAAACGCAAAAACGGGTTCTCAAATGAAAAACTTTTTTGAAAAAAACGGAAACAAAATTTTAAAAATTCAAAAAAAACAAAAGAAATTCAAAAAAACCGATGAAAAACTTTAAAAAAGCAAAGAAAACCAAATCAAAACAGGAGAGATGATATGGAACAAGAAAACATCAAGGAGCAATCAGCAGACATCCAACCTTCGCTTGAAGAAGATATTGCTGCCTCCTTAAAAAATTCGGAAGAGGCAGAAAAAGGGCAGGCAAATGAAGCAGAAAGGGGCGTTCCCGTTGGAAAATTTGACAGTGTTGAGCATTTGCTCAGTGCCTATGAGCATCTGCAAGCCGAATTCACAAGAAAAAGTCAGAAATTGGCGGATTTGGAAAGAGAAAAAGCGAACGAACAACCTTCGATTGAGCAAAAGCAAAGCGAAGCATTTCGGGCGTTCCTCTTGAAAAATCAAGGGGCTGTTTTCTATGCGGACGAACTTAAAGAGCGCGTCAAAAACACGGAAAACGGTTGTGATGAGAAGTCTTTTGAAAATGCTTGGGCGGAACTTCTTTATGAAAAACTTTCGTCAAAAGACAAGGCAAAAGACCCTCTTGTTCAGGACTTTGTTCTGAGCGATGACGACTTGACAAACTTTGTCGTCAAAAATTATGTGAAACAAATTCAAGGTCAGAAAGTGCCTGTTGTTATGGCGTCAAACAACGGCGAAAAACTGACCAAACCAGCACCAAAAAAGCCGGACAGTTTTGAAAGTGCAAAAAAAATGGCGATTGATTTGTTTTCATAAACACTAGAAAAGGAGAACAAAAATGATAACATTATCCAGCGCAGAAAATGTGCTTAGAGATGTTTATCTTGGCGTTATTGCTGACCAGATAAACACAAAAACAAATCCACTCTTTGCAAAAATCAAGCGTTCAACACGCAATATCGTTGGAAAAGAAGTGAGAGTTGTTGCTCCTGTCGGAATAAACGGCGGGATTATGGCAGGCGAGGAAACAAGCGACCTTCCAGAAGGCGTTTTGACACCCTATCTTTCCTTCACCGCACCACTCAAAAACCTCTATGGCAGATTTGAAATCAGTGACAAGGCAGTTCGATGCTCTTCAACCGATGTCAACTCTTTTGTCAACCTCATTCAAGACGGAATGGATTCGCTTCTCAAGGCAAGCATCTTCAATCTTTCAAGAATGATTTATGGTGACGGCACAGGGCTTTTGGCAAAACTCACCGTTGCTGGCGAAGAAGCAAAAGTTGACAACACCGAGGCTGTTGCTCCGGGGATGATTGTTGATTTTTACAGCGAAGGCACACAAAAAGGAACAGCAACCGTTGTTTCTGTTGACAAAAAGACCAAAGTTGTGACTTTTGACCAAAAAGTTTCCACACTTTCTTTGGAAACCGGCTTTGAGATGTATCTCCACAACTCCAAAGACAACGAAATCATCGGTTTGAAAGGCATTGTTGAAAACGAGGAACTTTACGGCGTGAAGAGAGCCGACCAACCAATTATGAACGCAAAGAAATATCTCTCACAAACAACATCTGCTTTCGATGAGGAATATGTTCAATCAATCATTGATGACTTGGAGATGGACGGAACAGTTGTCAACTTCATCAACTGCTCATACGACCTGAAAAGATTGTATCAAAAATATATGACAATCTATAAGAAAAACATCGAATACACAACACTTGAAGACGGAACAAAAGTCATCACTCATCTTGGAACACCAATCGTGCCAACAAATCACTTGGCAGCGGGTGAGTGCTATTTCCTGAACACTGACGACTTTGCATTCTATGAACTTGGTGATTGGAAATGGCTGGAAGACGAAAGTGGCAGAATTTTGAAACAACATCCAACAAAGCCTGCATATTCTGCAACTTTGGTGAAATACACCGAACTTCTTTGCCAGAAACCATCTGGTGTTGCTTTTTGCAGTGGCATCCCAACAACTGTCCTTGAACCATAACATAAAAGGAAAATCTTATGAAAAAATCTTTTGAAATTGAAAGCGACTGCCTGGAAATTGTGAGAAGAATTAAAGACATTGATGAGCAATATTTTGTCAAATTTGACCCTGAAAAGCACAAATTTGAATTGCACCACAGGGGGCAAAGGAACACCTATTGTTTGAC
>CANQNH010000052.1 GCA_947625165.1 uncultured Clostridia bacterium | reverse complement strand
TCGCTGTAGGTTTTGCATTCTCTGTTGAACGATTTCTCAAAAATATCAAACAAAATCTGTTTTTCTTCTTTTTCAAACTTCTGCATAAAAGTTTTCTCCCTTGATTTCTGAATGAACTTTGGGTTGCCCCACAATTTGTGATTTTAACACACCTTTGTTTTTATGTCAAGACATAAACGTTCAAAAAGGGCAAATTCGACAAAAAAAGACGAAAAAATTCGTTTTTTCCGCCTTGTTTTTTTGTTTTTTGAGATTTTCAGTTATTTTTAATTGTTTTGTTCTATTGATTTTTGCCATTATTTTTATTTTTTTCTTGTCTTTGGTTGTTTTCAATTCTTTGTTTATCTTTCTTGTTTTTTAAACTTTTGCTTATTGTTTTTAATAAACATCTCGCTCCGGAACATTCTTTTTTTCTTCAATTTCAACCACAAGAGCCTCCGTTGTCAAAAGTGTTGCCGAAACAGATGCCGCATTTTGCAAAGCCGAGCGCGTGACTTTTGTTGGGTCAAGAATGCCTTTCTTCACCATGTCGCCATACTCGTTTTTGAGTGCATCAAAGCCGTACGCCGCTTTGTCAAGATTTTCATAAATTTTGTTCACAACAACGCCGCCATCAATCCCAGAGTTGCTTGCAATTTGTCTGATTGGCTCTTCAAGCGCACGCAAAACAATGGCTGCACCCGTTTTTTCGTCACCCTCCAAAGTTTCAATCAACTTTTTCACCTTTGGAGTTGTTTTCAAAAGTGCCACGCCGCCGCCTGGAACAACACCCTCTTCGCTTGCGGCTTTTGTTGCAGAAAGAGCATCTTCAATGCGAAGTTTCTTTTCCTTCATCTCAACTTCTGTTGCCGCACCAACTTTGATCACTGCCACTCCGCCAGCAAGTTTCGCCAACCTTTCGGTCAACTTTTCTTTGTCATATTCACTTGTTGTTGTCTTGATTTGTTCCTTGATTTGCGCAACTCTGCCCCTTATTTCTTTCTGGTTTCCTGCCCCCTCAACAATGGTTGTGGTGTCTTTGTCAACCCTCACCATTTTTGCTCTGCCAAGGTCGTCAAGTGTCAAAGTTTTCAGGTCAATGCCAAGTTCGCTTGAAACAAACCTGCCACCCGTCAAAATGGCAATGTCCTCAAGCATACTCTTTCGCTTGTCGCCAAAACTTGGGGCTTTCACACCGACAACATTCAGCGAGCCGCGAAGTTTGTTCAAAATCAGCGCGGTCAAAGTTTCGCCCTCAAGGTCATCAGCGATGATAAGAAGTTTTCCGCTCACCTTGACAATCTGTTCAAGAAGCGGCAAAATTTCGCTAAGGCTGGAAATTTTTGTGTCCGTGATGAGAATGTATGGATTTTCAAGTTCCGCAATCATCTTTTCGGTGTTGGTGCTCATATATGGTGACAAATAGCCCCTGTCAAACTGCATTCCTTCCACAACCGACAGTTCTGTTTGCATCGTTTGAGCCTCTTCCACTGTGATAACGCCGTCACTGCCCACTTTCTCCATCGCACTTGCAATCAACTTTCCAATTTCTTCATCGCCTGCAGATATGCTTGCAACCTGCTCAATGTCCTTGCTGCTTGCAACGGGTTTTGAAAGCGCTTTCAACTCTTCTGTCACAACATCAACAGCTTTGAAAATCCCTTTCTTCAAAATGATTGGATTTGCGCCCGCAGTGAAGTTTTTCAGCCCCTCACGGATGATTGCCTGCGCCAAAACGCACGCTGTGGTTGTTCCGTCACCGGCAACATCGTTTGTCTTGACCGACACCTCTCTGATGAGTTCTGCACCCAAATTTTCAAACGGGTCCTCAAGCTCAATCTCTTTTGCGATTGTCACACCATCGTTGGTGATAAGCGGCAAGGCATAGTTTTTGCCAAGCACAACATTTCTTCCCTTCGGCCCAAGAGTGATTTTCACGGTGTCCGCCAAACGATTGACACCCGCTTCCAAACTTTTTCTTGCTTCTTCACCTTGTTTGATAAGTTTTGCCATAAAACACCTCCATCAATTTCCCAAAATTGCCAAAATATCTGTTTGCTTCAGCACAACATATTTCTTCCCGTCAAGCGAAAACTCGGTGCCGCTGTATTTTGCAAAAAGAACCTCGTCACCAACTTTCACTTGCATTTTCACATCTTTACCGTCAACAGTTCCGCCCTCACCAACAGCAACAACTGTTCCAATTTGTGATTTTTCCTGTGCAACCGTTGGCAAAATGATGCCACTTTTTGTTTCTTTTTCCGCCTCCTTTGGAAGCAAAACAACTCTGTCAAAAATCGGTTTAATTTTCATCGTTTTCTCCTTTTTTCAAAATTAGATTTCAAAATTTTTGTGGCTCCATATAGTTCACTTTTTTGCCCAATTTTGTGGCATATTCAATTTCAGATTTTGTGCTTTGACCGATGTAGCCATCCTTGTTGATGACGAAAATTTCATCGCACAAATCGATTTTTCTTTTGTGCATATCATCCAACATCGCCTTAAGTTCGTCAGTCCAAACAACATCGGCATCAGCAGGGCTCAAATTGTTGATAGTCAAAACAATGTTGCCTTCAAGCGTCAATTTTTTCTGCATTTTTTGGAAATAGTCCACAAATCTTGCACTGCCGCAAAGGGTTATTATCTTATATTTTCCAATCATTGTTTTTCTCCTATTAGTTGTCTTTTGCGACTTTTCTTTTGCAGATTTGCATATTTCCCTCAAGCAAATCCGTTTTCCAAGCAAATATATATGAGAAACATCAAAATCCCGACAATGCCTTTGTGACCGCGTTCAAGAAATTTCTCACAAACAAGTATAGTCTTTTGCGCAAAAAAAGTAAAGTTTTTGTGCCAACAAACAAAAAATCGGCAAAAGAAATTTGTCGAAACAACACTTCTGCCAATCAACGATTTTGTTATACTCAACTTTAACTCTTCCAAATTTCAAGAAATTTGATTTGTTTGAAAGATTTCTCCAGATTTACATTTTCAAAATGCTGAACATTCAATCCCAAAAACAAGCTTTTGAGCGTCAAATGCCCCGAAAGCACTTCAAATTTCTTTCAAAAGAGCGTCAAATTTGGTGTAGCCCGCCGCCTTATTGAAATGTCCGGCATCTTTCACAACCACCTTTCTTGCGTCAACTTGGTCAGCAAATTCTTGCAGTTTTTCAAGTTTGACATACGGGTCATTGTGTGAAAAGAAGCAAACTCGTTCTTTGCACAATTTCTTAAATTCTTCGGTGCGATTTGTGAACATTGTGCAGTTGACATCATCAAAATCTTCGTCAAGGACAAAATAGTGATTAAAACCAGAAACAAAAACCGCTTTTCCAATTTTGATGTTGTTTTTGACGCAATATTTCACCAAAAATATGCAGGAGATTGAGTGGCAAAAGAAAACACTGTCCTCAGTGATGAAACGCTTGACACTGTCAAGCACCATCTCCCAATTTTGATAGGTTTGCTTGTTCACGCCGGTTGGAAAGTCCAGATTGAAACATCTCTTCTCCCCCCCCCGCGAAATTTCATTTTCAAGCCACGGAAACCAATTCTCTTGAGAACTGCCAAAACTGCCGTGAATGATAAAATAGTTTTTCATATCTCTTCCCATTCCTTTCACATTCATTTTTGAATTTCAAAATTTTTGGCATTGTTGAAACTTTGCGCACCCAAACGCCACAACATCACTTTTTGTTCAATTTAAGCCCGTCTTTGAAGGCATCTCCAACCCTGCCACCAACTTTGTAATATCCGTGTGTGTATGGGTCAAAAGCAATCGCTTCAAGTTTGTCGATGTCAACATTCCCATTTTTCAAAACGCTTTCTTCCGCGGACACATTGACAATCTTGCCCACAACGCCACAGCCAAATTCGGCATCCTGATATTCCACAAATTCACATTCCAAACAAATTGGAAACTCGTTGATGATTGGTGCATCAACAAGGCTTGATTTTGTGGCTGTCATTCCACTTTTTTCAAACTTCTTTGGAGTGTTGTTTGCAGACACAACGCCAAAAAAGTCCGCTTCCACCACGTGTTTCGCGTCCGCAACACTGACCGTGAAGGCCTTTCTTTTTTTGATGTTCTCAACTGTCTTGTGATTTTCTGACAAATTCAACACAACATAGTCGCGTTCCAGCATCATTCCCCACGCGGCGTTCATAACATCCACACTTCCGTTTTCGTTGTAGGTTGCAACCATAAGCACAGGCATTGGAAAAAGCGCTTCTGTTGTTTTGATGTTTTTCTTCATAAAATCCTCCTTAAAAACAAATTTGAAACAATTATATATTTGCAAAGATAAAAAGTCAAACACAAAAGCACAATGTTTGCAAATTTGCAAAAATCACCGCTTTTGTGTCCTCGCAAAAAGAGTTTTTAAGTCATTTTTGTTTAATTCTTTCTCGACCATAAATTTGATTTTGGCAAGTTCCAGCGAATTAAATTTTAAAAATCAAATTTAAGTTGTTCAAAATCTTTCAGAACAATCCAACCAGCGCCGTTGCTTCTTGGAACTTTTAAGGGTTCAATCTTCTTCACATCTTTCAGCCAAATCAATGTGCAATATTTCTTTTCCAATGTTGATTGCCAATCTTCAAACTTATCTGTTCCGATTTGCTTGCCCCATTTTGCTCTTATTTCTTCCACCTTTGCTGGTGTCAACTCAAAATAGGCGACTTTTTCAACTTTTGCTGTGGCAGTAACATTTTTGCCTGTTTCCTTCAAAAGAATAATGTCGTCTTTTTGAACTTTATTGTATGGAGCAACTTTATGCATTGACCATCTGCTTTCAATGGTTTTTTCTCCACTCAACACCATATCATAAAATGGCTGTCTTAAAATCGCGATATGTTTCATAATTTGATTATAACATAAATTTTTCGTTTTTGTTTTTAAATTTTTAAAATATCTTAATTTTTTAACCTTAATATTTTTTTTGAATATTCTTTTTCATAAAATTTGCATCCTCATTTTGACAAAACTTTTGACAAAACTTTTGAAACAAAATGAAAACAAAAGGCAAAAATAAAAAAAAAGCACACAACATCTTGTGGTTGTTGTGTGCCTTGATACACAATATGGAGCGGACGATGGGAGTCGGACCCACCTCTCAGGCTTGGGAAGCCCGCATACTACCGATGTAATACGCCCGCAGATTTGATGCAAACGATGTTGCATTTTTTCAAAAGCAATCCTCGTTTGCCGTTTTTTCAACTTTGACAAGTGGTCTTTTAGGTGTGATTTTCGCAATATTTGTCTTATTTTTCAGTTATGATTTCAAATTTTATGTTGTTTTCTTTCAGGACTTTGCAAACAACATCTGGTTTCAGCCCG
>CANQNH010000051.1 GCA_947625165.1 uncultured Clostridia bacterium | reverse complement strand
CTTTCTCAATCACACCCTCTGGTTCGCTTTCGCCATCATCATAGAGAAACATTGCATAGCCATATTCACATCTTGGGTCTTTCAAAACCATATAGCCATATTTATACCACCTGAGCGATGTTTCATAGTCCTGTTTGCATCCGTTTTCTTGGCTATAGTAACTCCTTCCGACAATGTACGCGGCAAGCCCATTTTGCAAAGCTTTCTTTTTTAATGTTTCAATCGACATTTTTCATTTCTCCCTTTTCTTTGATGCTATTTTTATTTTTTTTGATTTTTCGATTTTTCTTTGCCAAAATTGATGTTTTGCTTTATTGAAAAAGTTGCTTTGTTAATTTTCTTTTATCAAATCTTATAGTTTTTCAAAAATTCTTCCTTATATTCTGGGAAATAATCGCCCAAAATTGCCTCGCGTGCCCCTTCTGCAAGCCTGATGAGAAATCTGAGGTTGTGTATGGACAGCAACTCCGCCCCCAACATCTCGCCAGCATTTATCAAATGTCTGATGTATGCCCTGCTGAAATGTTGACATGCATAGCAATCACAATCGTCTTCGATTGGCCTGAAATCATCCTTATAAGCAGAATTTTTGATGACCATCTTGCCATTTTTTGAAAACGCAGTGCCGTTTCTTGCAATTCTTGTGCCAAGCACGCAGTCCATCATATCAACACCGCGCGCAAAACCTTCAAGAAGGCAGTCTGGGCTTCCAACGCCCATCAAATAGCGCGGCATTTGTGATGGCAAAATGGGGTTTAAAAATTCCAACATATCATACATCACGCTTTTTTCTTCTCCAACCGAAAGCCCTCCAATTGCAATTCCGCACTTTGCATAAGGTGTGCAAAATTCAACAGATTTTTTTCGCAAATCTTTGAACATATTCCCCTGCACAATCGGAAACAAAATTTGATTTCCGCCTTTGTGCGCCTTGAAACATTTTTCAAGCCAGATTTTTGTCAACTGATTTGCCCTTTCTGCCTCGGCATAGGTCGCCCCTGCCTCTGTGCACTGGTCAAGAGCCATATTTATGTCACTGCCAAGTGAATGTTGAATGTCCATACATTTTTCTGGCGTCATCAAAAATTTTTCGCCACTTAGATGTGAAGAAAATTCCACTCCAACCTCGCTGACTTTTCGTAGTTTCGAAAGTGAAAAAACCTGAAAGCCGCCGCTGTCGGTGAGGATAGGTTTGTTCCAATTCATAAATTTGTGAAGACCGCCCGCCTTCTCAACGATGTCCTGCCCCGGACGCAGAAAAAGATGATATGTGTTTGACAAGATGATTTGTGCATTCATATCATTCAAGTCTTCTGGCCGCAACCCTTTCACTGTGGCTTGAGTGCCAACCGGCATATAGACAGGTGTTTTGATGTCGCCGTGCGGCGTGTGAAAAATCCCTGCCCTCGCATTTGTTTTTGGGCAAACTTTGACAAGTTCAAACGAAAAATTGTTTGTGTCCATAAAATTTCTCCATATGTTTCATATTCTATAAATTGCGGTTCTCAATTTTCGCTTTCAACTTTGGTGAAGCGCAGCATTATACGGCCGTCTTTTTCAACCTCTTCGTTCCACATTGATCTTGGTCTGACCCAAACTTGTCCGTTGCCATAGAGCGCAACATAGACAACCATATCTTCCAAAGTTTCGCTGTGTTTTGCCAGCGCAAGAACTTTGTATTGGTTTCCTTTATAGTGCCGATAGGTTGCTCCGACCTCAACTTCAGCATTCTTCTTGCAGCCACTTTCCATCAGACCAATTTTCTCCGCAGTTTATTTTTCAATGAACATCGCATCGCCAAAACTGAAAAAACGATATTTCTCCTTGACCGCTTGCTGATACAGCCCCAGCGTTTTGTCAATGTCGCCAACAAATGCACAAATCAACATAATCAATGTGCTTTCCGGCAAGTGAAAGTTTGTTATCAGCGCATCAACAATCTTGAATTTGTATGGAGGATAGATGAAAATGCTTGTTTCTCTTTTTTGCGGAACAAGTTTTCCATTCTCATCAATGCCACTTTCCAACACTCTCACCGATGTTGTGCCAACCGCAACAATCCTTCTGCCTTCTGCTTTGGCACGGTTTATTTTCTCGGCAACCTCCTGTGAAATTTCAAAATATTCACTGTGCATATCGTGATTTTGGATGTTTTCCTCTTTCACAGGGCGAAAAGTTCCAAGCCCGACATTCAGCAAAACTTCCAAAATTTCAATTCCTTTTGCCCTGATTTTTTCAAGAAGTTGTGTTGTGAAGTGCAAGCCAGCAGTTGGCGCAGCGCTTGACCCATCAATTTTGGCATAAACGGTTTGATAGCGCTCCTTGTCTTTGAGTTTTTCTTTGATATATGGTGGAAGAGGCATTGTGCCAATTTCCATAAGGTGTTCCTCAAATGTCTTTTCTGGCGAAAATTCAAAGCTGACCTTCAAAGCGCCATAGTCACCCTTCTCGGTGACAACGCACTTTATGTTTTCGTTGAAAACAACTTCTGTTCCAACATCCAATCTTTTGGCAGGCTTGCAAATCACCTCCCAATTTTTCAGGTCAAGGCGTTTTTGCAGCAAAATTTCAATTTTTGCGCCGGTGTTTTTATATCCAAAAAGCCTTGCAGGCAAAACTCTTGTGTTGTTGACAACAAGCACATCGCCGGGCCTTAGCATTTCAACAATGTCATAAAAATGCTTGTGACAAACCTTGTCTTTTGCGCAGTCATAGCACAAAAGTCTGGAATGGTCACGCGGCTCGATTGGTGTCTGCGCAATAAGTTCTGGCGGCAGGTCATAATAATATGTTTTTTTCAGCAAATTTCTTTTTTCTTCCATATAAAATTTCCGTCTTTCAATTCAATCTTCAAACTTTCAAAAAATAAAAAATCACTTCACTTCTGGATAAGGCAATCCAAGATGTTTGTAGGCGTTTTCAAGCGCAACCCTTCCGCGCGGAGTTCTTGCAATAAAGCCAAGTTGCAGAAGATAAGGCTCATAAACATCCTCAATTGATCCAGCATCCTCACAAATGGTTGCAGAAAGAGTTTCAAGCCCAACAGGCCCGCCGCCAAATTTCAAAATGATACTGTCCAAAATTTTTCTGTCAATAAAGTCAAGCCCAAGTTCGTCAATCTCCATTTTTGCAAGGGCTTGGTCGGTGATTTCTTTGGTTATTCTGCCACTGCCCAAGACTTCGGCATAGTCACGCACACGCTTGAGAAGTCGATTGGCAATTCGAGGTGTTCCACGCGACCTTTTTGCGATGTCCAGGCTTGCCTGAGGGTCGATGTCAATGTTCAAAATTCCTGCCGAGCGCTTGATGATTTCTTGAAGCTCTTGCGGCTCATAAAGTTCCAGCCTGCAAATCACTCCAAAGCGGTCGCGAAGCGGACCTGTCAGCATTCCAGCCTTTGTTGTTGCACCAATAAGCGTGAAAGGTTGAATTTTCAAACGCATATTTTTTGCCGAAGGGCCTTTTCCAACAATGAAGTCAAGCGCAAAATCTTCCATCGCTGGATAAAGAATTTCTTCAACACTTTTGTTCAAGCGGTGAATTTCATCAATAAAAAGCACATCATCTTTTCCAAGATTTGTCAAGATTGCTGCAAGGTCAGCGGCGTGCTCAATTGCTGGCCCAGATGTCACCTTAAACTGAGAGCCAAGTTCGTTGGCAATGATGTGAGCAAGTGTCGTTTTTCCAAGCCCAGGTGGGCCATAAAGCAAAACGTGGTCAAGAGCATCTTTTCGAGATTTTGCCGCTTGGATATAGACCTTCAAACTTTCTTTGACTTTTTCCTGTCCAACATATTGCGAAAGTGCTGTCGGCCTGAGTGAATTTTCAATCTCAGCATCTGTCCAATTTTTGCTGCTTGTGATAAATCTGTCTTCCATTTTGTTCTTCCTTTTTTTCTTGCATACTACACTTTATGTTGTGGTGTTATGCGCGCATACCACACCATATTTTGAATTATTTTCCATATTCCTTCAAAACTTTCAAAATGATTTCTTCGGCAGTTGCACCCTCTGTCATCTTTGAGCGAGCCAGACGATAGGCTTCATTTTTGTTGACACCCAAATTGATAAGTGTCTGGACAGCATCATTAAGCACACCTTCATTAAAGTTTTCCAAAATTGGAAGGTCATCAAAATTGTTGCCAAGCGAAACCGCTGTCACTTTGTCTTTAAGTTCCAAACAAATCCTTTCAGCACTTTTCTTGCCAAGCCCTTTGACTTTTGAAAGCAGTGTGCTGTCGCCACTTGCAATTGCTGTCATCAATTCTGACAACTTCACCCCTGAAAGCACCGATATGGCACTTTTCGGCCCAATCCCAGAAACTGTGATAAGTTTTTCAAACATCGCCTTTTCTTCGGCTGTTGCAAAACCATACAAGCACACTCCCGTGTTTTCGCTCACTTGAAGATAGGTCAAAATTTTTGCTGTTTCGTGCTCCATCGGCAAACTTGCAAGTGTGTTATTGGAAATTGTCAGTTCATAGCCCACCCCGTTGACATCAACAACAAGCAAGTTTTCTCTTTTTTCTTCAATCGTTCCAACCAAATATGCAATCATAATTCACTCCACTTTGATTATTTTGTTGTTTCTTCTTTTTAACTTTTTTTCTTTTTTTTAATTTCTTTTTTTTAATTTATTTTTTTGAAATTTTTTGTTATGTAAATTTAAATTTTTGCCCTTGACTTTTTAGAGTTTGATTTTTTCGTTATTTTACTATCAGATTTCAAGTCATTGTCGAACAAGTTCAGACATCTAAATCATATTGTTGTTCAATCTTGGATTGATTTGACTGTGGCACAAGGCAACAGCAAGTGCATCGGCGGCATCGTCTGGTTTTGGAATTTTTTCCAGTCCAAGCACCGCCTTCACCATAAACTGCATCTGTTTTTTGTCCGCGCGACCATTTCCCGTCAAGGCCTGCTTGATTTGCATTGGCGTGTATTCAAAAATTCGCTCACAATGTTTCATCGCAGTCAGCACAATCACACCTCTTGCCTCGGCAACAGGAATGACAGTTGTTTGGTTTCGAAAATAGAAAAGTTCCTCAATTGCAACTTCGTCTGGATGATATCTCTCAAACAGCACGCGCAAACTCTCTTCAATTCGCATAAGCCTGACAGGAAAATTTTCCTCTTTTGGAGTTTCAATCACGCCATAGTCAACCACAGCATTGTTTCTGTGTGTGTCAATGATGCCAAACCCGACAATCCCATATCCTGGGTCAATTCCTAAAATTCTCATAATTCAATTTTAATAAAAAACACCCCGCTTTGTCAAACAAAAACGGAGTGTTGTGAAATAATGTTTCTTTTTTGAAATAAAGTGAATTTCCGTCTAGATAAAAAGGAAACAAAAGTGTTTGAAATAAAGAAACAAATGAATTGAATGAAAAAGATGATTTGGTTGAGATGCAAAGGTTTGTTTTCAAAACCAATCAGCCAGCATCATTCCTCTTCTTCCAAATTGACATTGTGAAAAACTTCTTGAACATCGTCCAAATCTTCAAGCGCATCAACCATTCTTTGAAACTTGGCTTGTTGGTCTGCGTTGAGGTCAACATACATATCTGGCACAAGCGCAGTTTCACTTGAAACAACATTGTATCCTTTCTTTTCAAGTGCCTCGTGCATCTTGCCGTGTTCGTTTGGTTCTGTGATGATTTCAACGCTGTCCTCATCTTCCTGAACGTCCACTGCACCAAGTTCGATTGCGTCAAGCATCAAAGTTTCGGTGTCTTTGACATCAACAACAACCACAACACCTTTTCTGTT
>CANQNH010000050.1 GCA_947625165.1 uncultured Clostridia bacterium | reverse complement strand
CACCTGTGCTTGACGAAAGAGGCGAGAAAATTGGCGGCGGCGGATTTATGTTCACCAAAAAGATATATCAACTCATTGAAAATCCTGTTGGTGCGAATGTGGAAATTTCGCTGACCATTTCAACAGGGACGAAACCTGAAACAAACGAGCCGATATACACCACCCTGCGCCAAGAAGACACAATCTGCGGAATTATGGACACCTCTGTTATGTCTGGCTTTTTGGTGCTGTATGTGGATTATGACTATCTTGAACACGTCTTTGTCACAAAGGGCGGCGATGGAGCAGAAGATTTGTTTGCTCCGACAATTCTATACATCAACACCCCTGACGAAAGCATCACAAATGCAATCAACACTTTCCTTGCTGGGCGTGACGACTATAAAGGCTCAATTGAGGACCAATTTGCTGGAATGTTCAACAATATGACTTCCGTCATCGGCACATCTTTGATTGTGATTTCGTGTATATCTTTGCTTGTTTCTGCGATGATGATTTTGGTTGTGCTTTATATGAGCGTCACCGAAAGAACAAAAGAGATTGGTGTTTTGAAAAGTATTGGTGCAAGACGCAAAGACATTCGCCGAATTTTCACAAGCGAAAGTTTCTTGATTGGACTTTTGAGCGGTGTCGTGGGGATTTTGTTCAATCTGCTTTTGACCCTCATCATCTGGCTTGTTTTGACAAACCTGATTGGGCTTGCTCCAATCTCATATCGTTGGTGGTATTTTGTGGTTGCCGTGCTTGTTGCAATCTTCATCTCAATGGTTTCTGGCCTGTATCCTGCCAACAAAGCATCCAAACTTGACCCTGTGGAAAGTTTGCGAAGAGAATAAGAAAATCATCCCCTCCGTTTCAAGAGGGGTGTTTTTTTGCTGCGACTAAATTTGCATAATTAAGTCTAAAAATCCAAAAGAAATGCTCAAATCTTCGCTAAGAAATTGTTAAAAAGAATGTTCAAGATTTTGTCAGGAATTTTGTGAAGAACTTTTTTGAAGGGCGCGCAAGGTTTTGTCCTGTTTCTTTTGCGGACTGTTCAAGATTGTCCGCTCTTCTTGAATGACGACTAACACTAAGCGCAACCCCCACGCCAGCCATAAACACCGCAACCGATGTTCCACCACTTGAAATGAATGGCAGCGGAAGTCCTGTTGGAGGAATGCTGCCCGTCACAACTGCGATGTTCAAAAGCGTTTGAACAGCAATCACAATTCCCACTCCGCAGGCAAGCAGACACCCAAAACGGTCCTTTGCATTCAGTCCAATTTTGAAAAGACAAAGCACCAGCGCAAGAAAAGTGCACATCAAAATGATGCAGCCAAAAAGCCCAAATTCCTCACCAATGATTGAAAAAATGAAATCACTTTCAGCAAATGGCAGGAATAGATATTTTTGACGCGACTGCAAAAGTCCAACGCCGAAAAGTCCGCCATTCCCAAGCCCATAAAGCGATTGAATAAGTTGAAAACCCTCGCCTTGCGGTGTCGCCCACGGGTCAAGAAAGGCAAAAAGGCGTTTCATTCGATATGGCTCGGCCAAAATCAACAGCGGAACCGCCACACCTCCCGCACAAGAAAAAAAGAGTGCGTGTTTTTTGCTTATTCCGCCCACAATCAACATAAAAAAAGTGACAAGTCCCAAGCACATCGTGACACTCATTGATGGCTCAATAATCACCAAAAGGCACAACAATCCGGCAATCGCAAGCGGCGGCAAAAGGCCCTTGAAAGTCTTTATGGATGCGTGCTTTTCGGAAAGATACGACGCCAAAAACAGAACAAGCGAAAATTTTGCAATCTCGCTTGGCTGCACAGAAATCCCCAAAAAATTCACCCACCGTTTTGCACCATAACTTTCCACACCAAAGCCGGGCACAAACACCAAAACAAGCAAAACAACGCTTGCCCCAAGCACCCACCAGCGATATTTTTTGAGGATGTGGAAGTCCACAAAAGCAAAGAAAAACATCGCAAAAACGCCAAGCACAACCCCAAAAAGTTGCTTGAAAAGAAAGAAATATTGATTGGAATAGCGATATTCTGCGGAATAGCAACTTGCACTGAACACCATCAGACATCCAAAACCAACAAGCGCAAAAACAAGAAAAATTGTCACCAACTCTGTTCGAGAAAAAATGTTGAGTTTTGATGTGCTTGTCCATATCTTTGAAAGAAAATCAAAACACTTCGCCTCTTTTTGCTTGCCATCTTTCAAAGTGCCGCGTTTTTTCTGCTTTTCCTCTTTCTTTTTGCCGCTCTTTCTTTGTGATTTGTTGTTTTTGTTTTGTTTGGAATTTTTTTTCGCCATTTCTGTTTCGGCGTTTTCGCTCATATTTGACGCACTTGCAACACTTTTTTTGGCAAAATTTTCTGTTTTACGCAGTCCTCTTTTTTCGGATTTTTCGTCACTCTGTGCTTTTTTCACTTCACCTCCACTTCCTTCCCAAAAAGTTTGCCAAGCACAATTTTCTTGAAAGCATCGCCCCGCTCGGCGTAACTTTGAAACTCGTCAAAACTTGAACATCCCGGCGACAACAAAACAAAATCTCCCTCTTTCGATTGTTTCATCGCAAATTCAACTGCAGGCTCAAACTTTGCAAACTCCTCCGTGTCATAACCAAATTTTTGCGCCGATTTTGAAATGTTCTTTGCCTCCACGCCAAAGCATATCACTTTTTTGATTTTATAGCCAATCTTGAAAAGGTCGTCATAGTCAATCTCTTTCCCCTGCCCGCCCATAAGAAGAAGGATGCTTTCTTGCTTGAAAGCATCAACGCAAGCAATTGTTGATGCCACGTTTGTTGCTTTGCTGTCATCCACAAAAGTCACGCCAAAAATCGTGCCAACCTTTTCCATTCGGTGATGCGCAGGCGCAAAGTTTTTGATTGCAGTGAAGCATGCATCTGCACTCACTTTGAAAGGAGTTGTCAGCGCAACACTTGCCAGCACATTCTCTAAGTTTTTGTCACCAGCAAGATGAATGTCACTCAAATCAATAATCTTTTTTCTGTTGGAATAGATTTGATTTTTCCAGACATATGTTCCCTTTTTCAAGCGCTGTTTTGAGAAAAATTTGACTTTCTTGTGCAAAACAAGTTTCTTTGCAACATCATCATCAAGGTTTAAAATCAAAAGGTCGCGTTTTTTCAAATTCGCCGCAATCTTACTTTTCACTGACACATATTCCTTAAAACTTCCGTGCCTGTCCAAGTGGTCAGGCCTGACATTCAAAATTGCGTTGACATCTGCCCTGAAAAACCTGCTTGTTTCAAGTTGAAAATTTGACACTTCGCAAACAACAATCGTCTCTTTGGTCGTTTTTTCGCATATTGACGAAAACGGCAAGCCAATGTTTCCGCACAAAAATGTGGAGAAGCCCGCAGCACGCAAAATGTTGTTTGTCAGCATACAGACTGTTGTTTTGCCATTTGTTCCTGTCACAGCAACAATCCTGCCCTTGCAGTTTTGATAGGCAAGGTCAATTTCGGAAATATATGGCACTTTTTGTTGGTCAAACCACGCAAGAAGTGGATTTTCGCGGCACTTTATTCCCGGGCTGACAACAACCAAATCCCATTTCTGCTTTGGATTTCGCTCAAAACCGATATAGTCAAAAAAGCGCACATCATCGTCATAGAAACTGACGCGCGCCCCAAGTTTTTTCAGAAGTACAATTGCAGAGCGGCCACTGTCACCAAGTCCATAGACCAAAATTTGTTTATTTTTAAATCTCATTCTTGCCTCACAAGGTGGCAAGAACTCCTGCAAGCACGCTCAAACAAACTGCCACCGTCACAACTATATATACGACAACAATTCGATTTTCATTCACACCTTTTTGCTCAAAGTGGTGGTGAAGTGGAGCCATCAAAAAGATGCGCTTTTTCGTGCGTTTATAATGCAAAACCTGAAGGATAACCGACAGCGCCGAAACAACAAAAACAATCCCCATCAAAGGAATTAAAAGTTCCAAACCGCACAGGCAAGCCGTCACTGCGATGAACCCTCCAAGCGCCAGCGAGCCTGTGTCACCCATAAAAATTTTGGCAGGATGACAGTTGAAGGTCAAAAAGCCCAAAAGTCCGCCCGCAAGCCCAAAGCATAGCATCGCAAGATTGCTTGTTTGAAGGTTGTCCAGCCCTCCGAAAAGAGCCAAGATCACACCAAACACAACCACATAGACAAGAGTTGTTCCGCCAGCAAGCCCGTCAAGCCCGTCAGTCAGGTTGACACTGTTGACTGTCGCCACAAGAACAAGAATAACCAGCGGAATAACGCCCCAACCAATGTCAAACTGAGCGCCAAAAAACCACAGTGAAGTTTGTCCAGAAAGATAGACAAAAATCGCAACAATCAGTGCGATGCCAACTTGTCCAATGATTTTTTGATAAGGTTTCAAACCCTCATTGTGATGAAAATGGACTTTCAAAAAGTCGTCCAGAAAGCCCAAAAGTGCGTATGCAATTGTCACCGCAACCGCAAAGAAAGCCAAAAAAGTGTCGCCGTCAAAAAGGAAAAGCAGTGCAAAAACAAGCGTCAAAAGAAAAATGAAACCACCCATTGTTGCCGTGCCCTCTTTTGATGCGTGCTTGTCCACATAGTGAAGAATGCTCTGCGATGCGTGAAGTTTTTTGCACACAGAAAGCACCACCGGTGCGATTGCACAAGCAAAAATCAAACACAAAACCGCACAAGCAACAAACTTTGTCACCATTCTTCTTTCCCCCTGTTTGCGATTGGGTCAGTTTCCTTGAAAATCTTGTAAACAACATCAAAATCATTGTATGGAATTTTTTTGTCGCCAACTTCCTGATATTTTTCTGCGCCCTTGCCGGCAATAATCACAATGTCGCCTTTTGACGCGTTGTCAATCATTTTTCTGATTGCTTTTTCGCGGTCAGGCTCAACAAAATGCGGTTTTTTCATCCCTGCCTCAATGTCCGAAATAATGTCCTCAGAGCGCTCGTTTCTTGGATTATCATCAGTCAGGCACACCATATCGGCATATTTTTCCGCAATTTGCCCCATTTTGTGTCGCTTGTCACGGTCGCGATTGCCTCCACAGCCAAACACAACACAAACTTTTTTGTCGGTCAAATTTCGCGCGGTTTTCAAGACATTCATCAGGCTGTCGGGCGAATGCGCAAAGTCGATAACAACAAATTTCCCGTCAAAGTTTGAAACATTAAACCTCCCCTCAACAGGAAACATAAAGTTCAACCCAGATGCAAGTTCTTCGTCAGAAAGACCCAATTCTTTGCAGACCGTCAACCCTGCCAAAGAATTATACACATTATATTTCCCAACAAGATTGGTTTTTATGTCCAAAACGCTGTCGCAGATGTTGGCATAAAACCTGCTGCCATTCATATCACAAAAAACATCAACCGCAAACGCGTCCGATGGAGCATAAATGCCATAGGTCAAAAGCGGCACCGTGAAATCGCCTTTATGTCGCAAAATAACATTGTCATCGGCACAAATCACCGCCTTTTTGACATATTTTTTTGTCAGAAACGAACACTTCGTTTTGGCATAATTTTCAAAGGTTTTGAAATAGTCCAAATGGTCTTGCGTTATGTTTGTCAAAATGCCAACATCAAACTTGATGCCATCAATTCGATTTTGGTCAATTGCGTGCGCAGACACCTCCATAACAACAACCTCAACCCCGTCATTTTTCATATCCCGAAAAGTTTTGTGCAAAAAATCAGCGTCAGGGGTTGTCAACGAACAGTCAAAGTGTTTGCCACCATAAAAAACTCCGTTTGTTCCAATCACACCAACTTTCTTGCCACTTCTCGCCAGCACCTCGGCAATAATATGCGAGGTTGTGGTTTTTCCATTTGTCCCCGTAATGCCAATCATTTTCATTTGGTCGCAGGCGTCACCATAAAGATGTTTGGCTGCCAAAGCAAAACTCTCACGCGGATTTTTCACTTTGAAGGAATTTTCAAGCGGCAGTCGGAACGCACTGACAACCGCTGT
>CANQNH010000049.1 GCA_947625165.1 uncultured Clostridia bacterium | reverse complement strand
GAAGTGCAAAGTGTTGGAAAAAGCGCCCTGTTCTTGTCAAAGCAACCGAAAATGCCTATCTCCCCGCAAGTGCAAGTTGTTATCCTCACGGCTATGGCCAAACGGGACATTTTTGCTTGCATTTCATCGGCTCAAAAACTGACGGCACGCAAAAGGAAGATTTTGAACATCAAAAAAACATCAAAATTGCAAAGGCAAAGGGAAGAGGACTTTTGAAATCAAACAAATTGTGATGACAAATAATTTTTCTTTTTATCTTTTTTTCCCCCTCCTCGCCACACACCTCAAAAAAACCAACCGCATTTTTCCAAGAAAACACAAAAATCCCTCATCGCTTACACTGAAAAAACGAGCCAAAGTTTGTTTTTTCATAATTCTTTCATCACACAAAGCAACAAAAAAACTATGCCAAAAACGCATAGTCTTTTTCTTTTTTCGCAACCTTGAAAAATCAATAATACATACCCTTGTATGATTTCTTTGTTGGTGCTTTGTATCCTCTTGATGAGCCGCCGCCCCCTCTTCTCTTCACAAGGAAAACGATGAGGAAAATCACAAGCCCGATGATAATCAAGCCGCCCAGCACCCCAAGTGTCCACCACAGCCAAACCAAGTGGTCAACTTGAATTTCGTCTGCTTTGACATCAATGGTCAATTCGCTTTGGAAATTTTCCATAAGTTTTTTCATATCAAGTCTGAAAACATAATAGGTTTCATCAGTGTTTTTCACTTCTTGTTCAAGAATGCAGAAACCACTCTCGTTGCTTCCGCCGGCATAGATCGAAAGGTCCTCAATAAATTTTTCAGTGTCAAATTGGAAACCATCACGAATGAAAATTGACATTGTGATGTCAGCAGTCTTTGAAATTGGAACAAGTGTTTGAACATCATCAATCACAGTTCTGCCGCTGTATAGTTCCACCCTCTCAATGCCATCGCCAAGCAGGAAAGTCACTTTGCACGCGTCATCAATATATTTTGCAACAATCGCGGAAATTTTGCTTTGTCCGCCCTCACCAAGCAAAGCCTGTTTTGTGAAGTCGCCTTTTCCGAAAGTGAACGTGAACGAGCCAGTTGTTTCGCTTGCATCAAGGCTTTTCATCGTGCCATCCTCATAAAGTATGCACCAGCCAAAGTGCGTGTAGAACGTTCCAGATTTTCTGTCGGTGTCAAGCGTGTAGGATTTGTTGTAAGTCAAACCTGTGAGATGTTCTTTCAAATTTTTCGTGCCGTCTTGGTTATATTCGAAAACATTTCCCGGCAAAACAGGAGTGTCTTCGCCATCACCTTCAAACTCAAAATCGTTTGTTTCTCTTGTCTTAAACAGCCTTGAAGAAAGATTGATTGTGAAGTCTTTTGGCTGAATGGTGAGGGAATAGTTCCCTGCCAGCGAGTTGTTGATTGAAAGCACAGTGATTGAGAAGCCATTGTTTGCGGACGAAATCGCAAATCTGTCTTCCAGCCCCGAGAAAGAATATGTATAAGTTCCGTCAGCATTTTCTTCTGTGATTATGCTTGCAACTTGGCTGCCGCCCAGCGACAAAGCCTTGATGTCATAATAATCAATCATATTTGTGCCTTCGGATGTGTTGAAAATGAATGTCATTGTGGCACTTTGGCCATATCTGTATGATTTGTTGTTTTCAAGAGTGCAAGTTATGACAGACGGATTTTGATTTTGAAATGCCACACGAAAATCGCCATAAAAACTTTGCAAAAGGATTTTTGAAGAGCCAACATAGAACTCTCTCTGAAAATCCCACTTATCTCTGAAAGGATGCCAATGTTTTTCTTCAAAATAAGAATATCCCGTGCCCGAAGGAATGAGGGCATTCAAGTCTTGGAGTGATTGCTCAATATGGTCGTTTTGCTGAACAAAATTGAAAGAACCCAAACTTCCAAAAATTGAAATGCCACCGTGTTGCTTGAAGTAAATATAGCACAAACTCCCATCATCAGAGCCAACAACTTTGCCAACAACCTCGCCCAACACAAGACTGTTTGAACTGTCATCAAGGGCATATTCGTTGTCGATGGCAACATTATCAATATGCATTTGGTCAAGAGTGCCAGCAACGCCACCAAGCATCACCTCACCGCCAAAATCCTGAGAGATTGTCAAATCAAACGGAACATCCACAACAGCAAAGGTCACAAAACTGCCCTCACAATGTCCAAACAGCCCGCCAAATTTGAGGATGCAATCATCTTTTTGTGTCAATCTCCAAAACCCAAGCGAAACGGGACGACAAATCACAGCGCGCACATCGCACCCGTTTGAAAGGTTGCCCACAATTCCGCCAAAGACCAAATTTTTTGAAAAATCGGCGCTCAAAGTGACATCTGCTGTCATTTGAACATATTGAATTTTTGTGTTCTCTGCCCAGCCAGCAAGAGTTCCAACATACGCGCCAGCAGAATAGTTTTGGACGGTGATTTTCAAATTTCCAGAAAAGCCCACATTTTGAATGAGTGCGTCTTGGCTGCTTGAGCCTTTAACATATCCAAACAAGCCGGCATAAACTCTTCGTGCATTTTCAACATCAACGCCGCTCCCGTCTTGGTTTATTTCAAGATTGGAAATGATATATCCATTCCCGTTGAACGTGCCTTTAAACGGCGCATCTTGTGTGCCGATTGTGTTTGTCAAAACAAAGCCCGTCATATCCAAATTTGCGTCAAGAATGATGTTATCATTTGCGTTGGCAGAAGAATAGGAATTGACATAAAGTGCAAAAGTTTCAGCATCTTCAAAATGCTTGTCAACAGCATCGGCAAGAGGTGAAACATTGTCCGCAGAAACTTGTGCAGGAACAAGACACAAGCCCCCACAGAAGAGACTTGAAATCAAAAAACAAATCAGAAACAGAAATGGTATCTTTTTCATTTTTTCACCTCGTCATTTTTATGATACCACAAATATAATAATTTTTCCAAATAAAAAGAAAAAATATTTTAAGGAAAATACCAATATAAAAACGCCCTCAAAAAAAGTTAAAAATCAAACAAAAAAAGTGGAAAAAATAATTTAATACAGGAAAAAATGTAAAAAAATAAGCAAAAAATGCAAAAAAAATCAAATAAAAATCGCAAAAATCATAAAAAAACAATAAAATTGCAAAAAAAATCAAAAATAAAAAAATCAAAAAAACACATAAACAATAAAAAAACATTCAAAAAAATTGACTTGTCGGCAATAAGACAAGTATAATATGAAATATGAGCAATCTCGTTTTGTCAATTCCAAGCGGTTTTAATTTGTTTGGTCTGAGAATAAATTTTTATGGCATCATCAGTGCCTTGTCATATCTTCTTGGCGTGATTTTGGTGGCAAAATTTGCAAAAAAACGCGGTTTCAAAATTGAAGACATCTTGCTTTTGGCAATCTATGTCATTCCCCTCTGCGTCATCGGTGCAAGAATTTATTATGTCCTTTTCCGATTGGACAGTTACACAAACTTTTGGGACATCTTCAAAATTTGGGAAGGCGGTCTTGGTTTCTATGGCGGCTTGATTGGCGGTGTGCTTGGCGTTTTGCTTTATTGTCTCATTCACAAAAAGAATTTCCTTGCACTTGCTGACATTCTTGTTCCCGCCCTCATCCTTTGTCAAGGCATTGGCCGTTGGGGCAATTTCTTCAACCAAGAAGCGTATGGCTATCCAGTCACAAATCCTTCTTTGCAGTGGTTTCCTTTTGCAGTTTACATCGACAACTGCTCAATGGCGGACTGCACCTGCGCCGGAAGTGGCTGGCATTTGGCAACATTCTTCTATGAGTTTTTGTGGAACGTCATCGGTTTTGCTGTTTTGGTCACAATGCTATATCGCGTCAAATTCAAGCACAATGGCGTCATCGCATTTTCATATCTTGTCATCTATGGCGTTGAAAGAGCGGTTGTTGAAGGCTTGCGCACGGACAGTTTGTATATCGGCTCCCTGCGTGTTTCACAGGTTTTGAGCATTGTTTTTGTGATTGTCGGTGTTGCCTATCTTGCCTTCTACGCCCTTCGGAGTTATGTCAAGCGCAAAAACGCCACATCTTTTGACAAAATTATGCAAATTTTGAAAGAAGACATTTAAAGGTCAAAAAAGACAAATCGCAAAATCGCAAAGAAAAAATCGCTAAAACAAATTTAAACAATTTGTGAAAAAATATAAAAAGACATAAAAATGCGAAAATAGCGCATAAAAATGCCAAAAAAACGCGATTTTGGTTTAAAATCCTTCAAATTTGACACAATTTGATTGTGGCAAGCGGAAGAATTTTGGGAATAAAAAAGAGTTTTCTTTTGAAAGCGATGGCAATTTTGTGCTTTTTGGGCTTTCTTTCTTTTGTTTTTGTGTCCATTTTTGTCCTCAAAAGTCCAAGCCTGTGGTTTTATGCTTTTTGCGTTTTTATTGGTGGATTTGAACTTTTCAAAGCGGTTCTGTTCCGTTTTGACAGTTGCGTCTATCTTGGCACGCTGCTTGTTTCAATCGGAGTTTTTGGATTTATTTTCACCGGCACACACACGGAAGTCTATGCCGGATTTTTCGTTGCCCTCGCCTTCATTTTGGCATCAATTTTCACTTTTGTGTTCTGCGGGCAGCGATTTCATCTCATTCTTGCTTATTCGATATTTTTCGTCAGTTTATACACACTTTTATTGATAAAAAATTTGATAAACACACCCATTTTGATTGCCTTTTTAGTTCCATTTTTGGTATTATTGATTGTGGAGATT
Organism: uncultured Clostridia bacterium; assembly: GCA_947625165.1. Lineage (GTDB taxonomy): Bacteria > Bacillota > Clostridia > Christensenellales > UBA1242 > Caccovivens. Next base: position 1,591 of record CANQNH010000049.1, on the reverse strand, counting down.
TTGTGGCTATGTTTTCACAAGAAATAAATGGATACAATCGGAAAGAGGTTGACAAATACATTCAACAACTGAAAACTGAATATGAGGCAAAACTTATGGGCGAAAAACTCAAAGCCCTGGAAAGTGAAAAGCGAATGCTTGACTTGAAAAATGACCGCACCGAGATTGAGAACAAAGAAAAAAACATTCTCAATGCTCTTTCTGTGATTGAAAAAGCCAAAAAGTTTCAGGAAGAGGGCTCAAAAAGTTTGAGTTCGTTGATTGTCAGCAAATTGGAGATTTTGGTGAAAGAACTCAATGTCAAGTTCCCCCAATTTATGCGCGACCAAAATTTTGAGGACATTATGGGCGAATTTAACAAGCTCATCAAAAACTATCGTGACAATTTGGAAAAAATGAACAGCATCACCAGCCCGATATATTCCAGCAACGACAGTATGCGCCTGCTGCTGAACAAGATGCAGGACTATAAAAAACAAGAGCCAAGCAAAGAGATGCACATTTCAACCACAAGAAAGACACTGCGCGACATTCCTGAAAGCGAGAGCGGTTTCAATTTTGAGGAAGCCCTAAACCCGACCGACGACCTTGCGGAGATTATGAAAGCCTTTGATTTCTATAATGAAAACAACCAAAACTCCTAAAACTTCCAAATTTTGCAGCAAAAAATGAAATATTTTGAAAATAAAAGGACGAAAAAAGATGATTGAATTTAAGTTTGACACCCAACTTTTGATTGAAGGAAAAAATTTGAGTGACGAGAAAATTCGTGACTACATAACCAACAACATCAAAGGAGATTGCTTGCTTGTTGTTGGCGATGACGAGATGATAAGACTTCATTTCCACACAAACACACCTTGGAAAGTTTTGGAATATTGTGACAGCCTTGGCGACATTCAAGACATTGTCGTTGAAAATATGGAGCGTCAATCAAACGGACTGAACGGCTAAAAGTTTTTCGCCCACTCCCAAAAAGAAAAAAGAACAAAAAAAATAGGAGATTGACAAACAACCTCTCTTTTTTCTTTTCTCACTTCGTTTTTTCAGTTTTTTCTTTTTCGCATCAATAAATGATAAAAACAAAACATCAAAATTTTTGCTTAATTCTCACCAAAGCACCAAACCACTCACACAAGACTTGACGGGCAACTTCTGTTGAAAACACATTTTTCGCATTGTGGTTTCATTGCCTTGCAAGTGTATCTTCCAAAAAGCACCATTTGATAGTGCAATCTTGACCACTTGTTTTTTGGAAATATTTTGCAAAGTTCAAGTTCAATTTTCAGTGGGTCATTGGTCTTGACAAGCCCCAGCCTGTTTGAAACACGAGCCACATGCGTGTCCACCGCCAAAGCATCACCACCAAACGCAACCGCAACAACAACATTCGCTGTTTTTCTGCCCACACCGGAAAGAGTTGTCAAATCGTCAAAATTTTTTGGCACTTCCCCACCAAAGCGAAGCAAAATGTCCTCACTTGCGGACTTTATGGACTTGGCTTTGTTGTGATAGAACCCACACGAATGGATTTTTTCTTCCAACTCCTGCAACGGAATTTGTGCAAAGTCCTTTGGAGTGTTGTGTGTTT
>CANQNH010000048.1 GCA_947625165.1 uncultured Clostridia bacterium | reverse complement strand
CTTGTGCGCAAAAGTGCCTTTCCTGGAGGGGTGGCAGGCGTGATGACAGGGTTGACATACACACCTCTTTCAAGCAGCATTTTGCACGCTCTGAAGGTCTTTTCATCGTCATAGGTGTAAATTGGAATGATTGGTGTGTGGTCAATTTCCACAATTGGCACACCAAGTTTTTTCAAGCCTTGACGCATATAGTCGCTGATGTCACGCAAAGCCTGAACACGCTCTGGCTCGCGTTCCAAAATTTTCAGGGCAGCCAACGCGCTGGCAACTGATGCTGGCGTTATGCTGGCACTGAAAATGTATGGTCTTGATGTGTGTTTGACATAGTCAACCACGCGTTTTGACGAAGCCATAAAGCCACCAAGACTTGCAAGCGATTTTGAAAATGTGCCCATAATGATGTCAACTTCGTTTTCCAGACCAAAATGTTCGGCGGTTCCGCGACCGTGTGCACCAAGCACGCCAAGTCCGTGCGCATCGTCAACCATAACGCGAGCGCCATATTTCTTTGCAAGGCGGACAATTTCAGGAAGTTTGCAAATGTCGCCGCCCATACTGAACACGCCATCTGTGACAATCAAAATGCCCTTGTCCTCAGGGATTTCTTTCAGTTTGCGTTCAAGGTCCTCCATATCGGCGTGATTGAAGCGCACCATTTTGCCAAAACTGAGCCTGCACGCATCATAAATGCTTGCGTGGTTTTCGCGGTCGCAAACAACAAAATCGTTTCTGCCAACAACGGCGCTGATGATGCCAAGATTGGATTGAAAGCCCGTGCTGAAAGTCATCACTGCTTCCTTGTGCAAAAACTTGGCAAGTTCGTTTTCAAGTTGAAGATGAAGGTCAAGCGTGCCGTTCAAAAAGCGCGAACCCGAGCAGCCAGAACCATAGGTTTGCAGCGCGTCAACGCCGGCTTTTATCACCTCAGGGTGCGAGGTCAGACCCAAATAGTTGTTTGAGCCAATCATTATTGTTTCGTTGCCTTCCATTTGCACAACCGGACCTTGACCACTTGTGAGTGCGTGGAAATATGGATAAATTCCCGCTTCTTTCACTGTGTCAAAAAGTTGTCTTTCTTCTGTTTTCTTGAACAAATCCATTTTTGTTTCTCCTTTTTTCAGCAATATATTTTTGCAATCAGCCAATCAAGAAATCGTGTTGGCAGCACCTTTTGCAAAGGTATCAGAAGTTTCAAACTTCCAACACAAACTCTGGCACGAGGGTGCTTTTTTGATGCGAGTTTGAAAATTTTGTTTGCCACTTTTTGCGGGCTCATTCCTTTGCGTTCATAGCCCTCCATCCGTGCAACCGATTTGTTCACTTTGTCATCGGCGCTTTGGCTTTTTTGACGGGCATCACTGAAACCTGTGTGCACATCGCCGGGCAGCACATCGCAAACATAAACATTGTGTTTTTTCAGTTCCGTGCGCGTGGTGCGGGTCAGCACATCAATTCCCGCTTTTGTTGCGCTGTAACAAGCCTGATATGGCAGAGGGAAAAGTGCGGAGAGTGAGCAAGTGTTGATGATTTTGCCATAGCCTTGTGCACGCATCATTTTGCCAACCATTGACAAGTTGACGGCGCTTGAAGTGAGGTTTGTTGAAATTTGCGATTTGATTTGCTCAGGGGTGTGGTCAACCACCTCGCCACTGATGCCAAAGCCGGCATTGTTGACAAGACAGTCGATGTGCCCTTCTGTTTTTTGCACCTCATCAAAAATGGCTTTCATTTTTTGTGCATCATTGACATCGGCTTGAAAACATTTGAAGCCGCCGTCCTGAAAATTGTTGAGCGCAACGCCATAAACTTTCCAACCATTTTGCAGGAAAGTTTTTGCGGCTGCAAGCCCAATTCCGCTTGATGCACCCGTTATCACAACAACTTTGCCCATAAAATTCTCCTTATGTGACAGAAACATTATACAACCTCCGCAAAAAATGTCCAAATTTTTGACAAGAAAAAACGGAAAAAACTTAAAAAGATTTAACTATCCTTTCCAAAAAACTTCCTCGCTTGGCTTGAAAATGCAGGGGAGGGAGAAAAAAATGAAATTTACGTTCGTTTTTCAAAACAAATGCTCAAACAAAGTTCGACGATTGAAAAAATTTTTTGAAAAAAGCATATTGACACGCTGGCAAAAGTGTGATAAACTGACGATGATTGTTTGGAGGTGAATTATGAGTGATGCAGTCATCAAAAAAGAGCAACGTCTTAAATTTGGAATTGCGCCAGAGCATTTGGCACTTTGTCCTTTGGATGGGAGATATTCCAAGATCGGCAAGGCGCTGTCGCCATATTTTTCGGAGTATGCACTTGTCAAAAACAGAGTGCGAGTTGAAGTTGAATGGTTGAAATTTATGCTTGAAAACATAAAAAGTTCGGAAATTCTTTCAACCTTTGACAAATCGCGCATTCCTGAGATTGAGGCGATTTACAAGGATTTTGATGGAACTTCTTTCACAAGAATAAAAGAAATTGAAGCCGTCACAAATCACGATGTCAAGGCGGTTGAACTTTTTGTCGGCGAAAAACTGAAAGAAATGGGAATGGACAATTTGATAAGTTTTGTTCATTTTGGCTGCACATCTGAAGACATCAACAACACCTCCTATGCCACAATGATCAAAAACGGCATCGCGGATGTTTGGATGCCTGCTGCAATCAAGTTGATTGATGCACTTGTCAAGATTGCAGATGAAAACAAAGATGTTCCAATGCTTGCTCACACACACGGGCAGCCTGCAACACCAACCACGGTTGGCAAAGAAATGGCAGTGTTTGTTTCACGCTTGACAGAGGCGCTCAAAGAGGTGAAACGCATCCAACCAAGAGGAAAATTTAATGGTGCAACAGGCAACTATTCTGCCATCACGGTTGCTTTTCCAGAAGAAGATTGGCAAGAACTTTCAAGAAAATTTGTGGAAAAATATTTGGGCTTGAACTTTAATCCTGTCACAACCCAGATTGAAAATCACGACTATATGTGCCACATTTTTGATGCTGTCCGAAATTTCAACAACATTTTGCTTGATTTGGATGTTGATATGTGGACCTACATCAGTATGGAATATTTCAAACAAATTCCTGTCAAAACAGAGGTTGGCAGCAGCACAATGCCTCACAAAGTCAATCCAATCCGTTTTGAAAACAGCGAGGCAAATGTTGATATGTCAAATGCCATTTTGATGGCTCTTTCAAACAAACTGCCACGTTCGCGTATGCAAAGGGATTTGTCAGACTCGTCTTCACAAAGAAACATTGGGCTTGCTTTTGGCTATTCCTTGCAGGCCATCGAGCAGACACTTGGCGGCTTGAGCAAGGTGGCTGTCAACAAAGAAAAGATTGCCGAAGAACTCAACAACAACTGGGAAGTTTTGGCAGAGCCAATTCAGACACTTCTTCGAAAAAGTGGCCGCCCAGATGCTTACAATTTGCTGAAAGACCTCACGCGCGGAACAAAAGTTTCAAAAGAGGTCATTCAAGATTTCGCTGACAAAACAGACGGCATCTTGGAAGAGGACAGGGCAAAATTGGACACTCTCACGCCACAATCGTATGTCGGGCTTGCCTCTGAAATTGCAGAGGGTGCAACAACAAGAGCAAAAGAACTTGGAAAATGAGAAAACAAAAGGGAGCAGGCGAGGGCTCTCTTTTAGTTTTTTTGTGCGGCCTAAAAAATCTTTTGTCTGTGTGAAACAAAAAAACATACGCGCTTGGGTTGCATATGTTTTTTATAATTTCAGTTGCTCTGCATCTTAGTCTTGTGGTGATCCTGCAGATGTCAAAAGAAGACCTTGAGGGATGACAAATTTGTAAACTTCTTGGTCGTCAGTTGTTTCTTCGTCACCATCCCAGTCAAGTGAAAGGTAAACAGTTTTTGCTGTTGATGAAACTCCAATCAAAAGGTGGAAGTCTGTTTCCTTTGGGTCTGCATCTTTGTTTTGGTCTTCTCCCCAGCCTTGAGCGTTTTCTGGATATTCAGTTGCCACTTTTGCAACAACTTTGCTGATGTCAGCACCTTTTCCTGCAAATGTGACGCAAACATAGTTGTGGTCTGTGCCATTTATGGCTTGTTTAACATAGCCAATTTCTTCTCCATCTTTGACTTTCCAAGCGCCATTGATTTTGTGTTCGCCTTCATCAGTGGTTTCAAGCTTTTCCCACTCAACACCTTTGATTGTGTATTCTGTTCCTGTTTGGAAGTTTGCTGTGACATCGCCAAATGAAACGGTGTGTTCAACTGGTCCTCCACAACCAACCAAGCCGAATGCACCTGCAACTGCCAACGCAAGACAACCCAAACTTGTAAGCAATTTCTTTTTCATTTTTTTCTCCTTTTTTGTTTAGATTTGCAATCTAATGCTAGTGATAGAATACTCCAAATCCCCCCCCCGCTGTCAACAAAATTTCAAGATTTCCAAAAAAAATTAAAAAATTTCTTGCAAAAATTTTGAGAGGTTGATTTATGTTTATAATCTAACAAAACAAGAAAAATATTCATTAAATCAGCGGCACAATTGTTTTCAACATCCATTTAAACAAATTTCTTGACAGAGCAAATTTTTATTTTGTATCATAAAGGCAGAAATGATGAGCTTTGAGCAAGAAAAATGAAACAAAAGGGTTGGTTTTTCCGGAGGGAGCAAGGATTATGAAAATTTCGTGGAAAGAGATTGAAAAAGCGCTGAATTTTTATGAAGTGATGGATGAAGAATACAGACAAAACTGTTTCAAATGTGTTGAAGATTTGAACAGCAACGAAGAATTTTATGAGAAAACGGAAATTGTTTGTGATGTCCTTTACAATCAAAAAAAACGAACAAATAAGCAAACTTTGGAAAACGCAAGAAAAAGAAACACTTTTCGGCAAGGGGTGCAATCCGTTTGTGACAAGCATTGTCATTTTGCTGGGATGTGAAATACATAAAAGAAATATGCAAATCAAAAACTTTGACGACTTTCACAAAGAACTGTATCGAAAAAGAGTGCAGGAAACATTGACAAGAGATCTTCTTGTGAGAAAACTGACAAGCGTCAGAATTTCACAAATGATTTGGGCGACCTATTTTATCAACGCAAAACTGATTGAAGTTGGCAGATTGCAATTTGAAAACTGTGTGGATTTTGTCAAAATTCACATTCCCGCTGGGCCAAAATTGGAAGAACAAAAAGTGCTGCAATCACTTCGACAATCAAAACAAGAAATTGAAAAATATTTTGATATGAAAAATCCTGAATATCGTTGCGAGTCTTGGTTGCTGAGCCGACAGATGAACAAACTGATTGATGCAAATTCAAACATTGCAAAGTTCTATCGCCTTTTTGATGTTGAGGATGGCCCAGACGCAACAAGAGATATTTTGAATTTCGTTTTTCTCAAACAAGAGTGTGAAGATTACAGCACTCTTCAAGAAGACACCTCGTTGCAAAAGTTGTTAAAGAAGCAGTTGCTTTCAAATTATGTCTTGAAACTGGGTTTGGGGTGATTGAAAAAGCAAGAAATAGGGATCTAAACTTTCAGACATTCAACAAAAGGCAATTTAAAAGAATGTGAACAGGAAAAATTTTGGAAGGTTAAAGACAACCCGCACAATTTTATCACTAAAAGCGATGTTGACTTTTTGTGCGGAATGTGGTATAATAAATTTATTAGAGAGGTGAAAAATGTCTTATTGGGATCGTTTAATAACAACTAAAAAAGTGTATGCCCCATATCTAAATGCAGGCACACGACACAAACGTCGTAAAAAAACAGAGAATGATGAGGAAAGAGGGGTGTCCGGAGGGGGAAAACAAGTTCCGTGCCTCTACAGCACCGTTGGAGCATTTACAGTTCGAGGCTCTGAATTAAAAAAACATTACAGTTATTTGGACAATGTGCTTTTACATTTTCTCAGTCAAAACCCTGAAGCGCTTGCTGTGGTGAACAAACTGATTGAACAAACAAGTGCCGCTTTTTTGACAAAAGCTTCGCAAATTAACACAGAAATCCTTTCTCAAACGGACGAATGTAGCAAAATCCTTAGAATTATTAATTCCTCAAAAAAAGCAATAGAAGAAATGGGCTTCAAATTGGAAGAAAGCAAAGACCCAGTGTTGTATGTCACGGGCAAGGATTTCCCAAGCGAGAACAACGGCAAATGGGGGCGCCATTTTTATTTCCCTATCATCACATTTAATGGTGTGAGTTTGACAATAGAGCAAGTCCTTGGCAGATATGGATATGATTATATGGACAGCACAGGAGAGCAAGCCTTTGGCGGAGAGGACCCGTTCAAAAAAAGGCTGAATGACTTTCTGAAAGATAACCCGGATTGTGAAAAAGAACTTGCAAAAATGAAACAACTTTCCGAAGCAATCAGTCGTCACAAGTTGCGTTTAAAACTTTTTCAATCAGAGCGTGATAAACTTGCACACGCCACTAGGGAGATTGAGCGACTTACAAAAATCGTCGAAACCAAGCGTTTATATGAGCAACAAGCATTGTTGTTTGCTTCGCTCACTCTAGAACAGAGGATGATTTTTGTTGCGCTTTTTGATGCCCAAGAAGAACTGTCAAGCAAGGCTCCAAAATTGAAGTCGTTGTTGAAAAGTTATGACGAAGAAGCAAAAGTGGCTTTATATGGAGGCTTTAAAGATCAACATGGAAATAATTATTCTGGCGATGCGCACGGGGCTGCTTATGTTCAGCAGGCTGCCACAGAACATCTTGATCCAAAGGAAATCGCAGTTCTTCAACAACTTGTTCAACAGGTTGCAGATTTCGTCACATCTCCTCACGAAGTTGACGGATTGCAAAAATGTT
>CANQNH010000047.1 GCA_947625165.1 uncultured Clostridia bacterium | reverse complement strand
GTCGGTGTATTCCATTCCAAACTTTTCGGCAAGCATTTGGTCAATTTGGATTGTGATGAGAGTGTCCTCTTTGCCATAAACATTTTTGATTTGAATGTCAAGTTTTGGGCCATAGAATGCCGCTTCGCCAATTCCAATCTCATAAGGAATTTTCAAGTGGTCAAGAATTTTCTGCATTGTGGATTGCGCCTCATCCCACTGCTCTTTTGTGCCGATGTATTTTTCTCTGTCATTTGGGTCCCATTGTGAGAAACGATAGGACGCATCCTCATAAAGCCCAACAGTTTTCAGCATAAAAATTGCAAGTTCCAAGCAAGAACGAAATTCCTGCTCAAGTTGCTCAGGTGTGCACATCAAATGGCCTTCCGAAATCGTGAATTGACGCACACGAATAAGCCCGTGCATCTCGCCGCTGGCTTCGTTTCGGAAAAGTGTGGAAGTTTCGTCATATCGCAGTGGAAGGTCCTTATATGAGCGCGACTTGTTGAGATATGCTTGATATTGAAATGGGCAAGTCATTGGACGAAGTGCAAACACCTCTTTGTCTTTTTTCTCGTCACCAAGCACAAACATTCCGTCTTTATAGTGGTCCCAATGCCCAGAAATTTTGTATAGGTCACTCTTTGCCATAAATGGTGTTTTTGTCAGTTGCCAGCCGCGTTTTGCCTCTTCATCTTCGACAAATCTTTGCAAAATTTGGATGATTTTTGCACCCTTTGGCAACAAAATTGGCAAACCCTGTCCAACATAGTCCACAGTGGTGAAAAGTTCAAGTTCTCTTCCAAGTTTGTTGTGGTCGCGCTTTTTTGCCTCTTCAAGCATCGCGATATGCTCGGAAAGTTGTTTTTTGTCCGCAAAAGCATAGACATACACCCTTTGCAGCATCTTGTTTTTCTCGTTTCCTCGCCAATATGCCCCATTCACAGCGTGGATTTTGAAGGCATAGTTTTGCAAATTGCGGCTGCTTTCAACATGCGGGCCACTGCAAAGGTCAACAAAGTCATCACCAGTGTGATAGACAGAAATCACCGCATTTTCAGGCAGTTCCTTGATGATTTCTTCTTTATATGGATTGCCCGCAAAAAGTTTGAGAGCCTTCTCGCGAGAAATTTCCTCGCGAACAAAGTTCTCTCCCCGATTGATGATTTCGCGCATCTTTTTTTCAATCGCGTCAAAATGGTCTGGCGTCAACTGCTCTTTGGTGTCAACATCATAATAGAACCCGTCATCAATGGCTGGGCCAATGGCAAGTTTGGTGTCTGGATAGAGGCTGACAAGCGCTTTTGCCAGAATGTGTGCAAGACTGTGCCTTGCAATTTGCAATTTTTGGTCTTTTTCAGTTTTCATAGATTTTTCCCTCCATTTTTTCAAGTCTTGTTTTTTGGGGATTTTGCAAAATAAATAAAAAATCCTCAAAAACAACACTGTTTTTAAGGACGATTTTCAAACCGCGGTTCCACCTTAATTGCACGAAAATCTCGTGCCACTCAAAAAAATATTCAGTTTTTGTGCCTTTTCAATGCCATCTTTGGCAAAGTGCAAGGTGGTTTCAAATTTGTTTCTGTCAAGGTTTTTCACCATCCAACCCTTCTCTGTGCACAGACAATCAAACCCTACTTGTCCTCACAAACACATAAGAATTATACGCCTTCTCTTCGCATTTTGTCAAGTCTTTTTTTCGATTATTTCAATTTTTCGCCCAAAAAGATGTGTTTTTCACAAACGATGCAAAGAAAAAATCCCTCAAAATCGACCGCGACATCACTTGAAAATGGAAAACTTGTCCACTTTTTCAAGGCTTTTGTTGTAGCACACATTTATTCTCTCATCAAAAATTCGGCTCAAAAAGCCTGCAGTGTTGTCGTCCGAGCGGCAAAATAGATTTATTTTTTTCGGACAAAGTTCAATCAGGCTTGACACCAACCCCTCCTGCGACAGATTTTCGCAGGACACATCTTTTGCTTTCAAAAAATAGCCGTCATCTTCTTCAAAAACATTGATTTCGTCCTCGCAAACTTCCAAGTTGTCAATCAAAAATTTGAGGAGGTCAAAAAACGCCTCGCTGCTCACCAAATAGTCACTGTTCTCGTTTGCCAAGGCAACAAGTTCCGCCCATTTTTCACGCAGCGCTTTCAGTTTGAAAAAATAAAATTCGTCAAGATAGAGATTTTTCTCCAACTTCAAATTTTTGCTGATGATGTAAAAATCCGTTTCTTTGTCAAAATTTATCAGTGCCTTTTTGAACGCCATCACGCTCATATCTTCGTGCGCCGGCAAACGCAAATTTTCGGTTAAATATTTTTCCTTATAAAAGTTGCAAATGGCTTTCACAACACACTTTTCAATCTCAACACGCGCCGCCACCTGCTGCTCTGGTGGACACCCAAAAAGAATGAAAAAATTGTCAAATTCCTCATAGCAAGTCACAACTGACGCGCAGTCCGCCGTTTTAACTTTGAGTGTTTGATATATAAATCTGGCAATTTCAAGGTTTTTCGACCCCACCGAGATTGAAAGTTCCCACATAAAAAACTCCCTGCTTCTTTGCAAGTGCCAAGGCGGCACAAATTCTTCACAACAACTATTTTATGCAAGCAGTTCAAAAATACTCTCAAAAAACCGTGAAAATTTTTTGGCGATTTTACGCAATCCCACAAAAATATTTGCTTTTTTTGAAAAAAATAGGTATCATAAATAAGTATCTTAAAACAAATTTGTCGAAAAAGGAGATTTTTGTGAAAAGAAAATTGGCGTTGGTGTTGATGTTGGCACTGTTTCCACTGATTGCCATTTTTGGTTGCAACGAAGAACCGGCAACCTATTTTGTTTCCGTTTCGACAAACTCCATAAGCGAAGGCAGGGTCAATCAAATCAACGAAACACCATACGCCGAAGGCACAACCCTCACCCTGACAGCAACGTCCAATCAGAAAAGTGACGGAACAAGCACAAATTTCATCACTTGGCTGTTTCAAGACGAAACAATCATCGAAAATGGCGAGCAATATTCCATCAAAAACGAAACAAAAGTTTTTGGCGAAGAAGAAAGAATTGTTTCCAGTGTTTTGACTTTCAAAGTGAACAAAAACACACAGGGACACTACACCGCAATTTTTGAAGATGGAAAAATGAATTACATCAAATTTGACAGCCTGTTTTTGACAACCGACACTGAAAATCCGCCAACGATTGATGATGGCTCAAAAATTCCATTCAAAGTTGCAAGTTTTGAAATTTTGCAGTCAAATGACTTGAAACTTGCCTTTTCAACTTATGACACAAATGTGAAAGACAATGTGTTGCTGACACCGGAAAAAGTCTCTGAAGTGCTGAAACTTGACACAAGAACCTCCCAAAAACTTCGAATAAACGCAAGAATTGACAACACCACACGCACATTTGATGCTGAAATTTTGTTCCGTGCAGACGAATATGTTGACAACAACCCTTCAAGTTCCTACACGCGCAACGTTCAGTATGACAACGCCACACAAACCTATCTTGTCACTTTCGACTTCTCCATTGGCTCTGAAAATTTGCGACTTGGCATCAACTTCAAAAACCTTGGCGCAAACTCAACTTTGGAAGCCTGAAACAAAAATTGAAGAAACAAAAAAATTGAAGCGAGCAAATTTTATGCTCGCTTTTTCATTTTGATAATTTTGTTGTCATCGTCGTCCTCGCTGTCACTGATTGACTGCCGAAGGGCGTCCATAAGATTGGCAATAACCTTTGGTTTTGCAGCCCTTGGCGTCTGAATTTTTTGTCCTGCAATTTTGTCCTCAATCGCCTTTTGAACACGCTGTTTATATTCGTTTTCATAGTCATTGATGTCAAATTTTTTTGTCATATTTTCAATCAACTTTTTTGCAAGTTCAATTTCCTCTTTTTTCACCGTCACATTTGATTTTTCAACAGGATTTTCCTGAACCTCATCTGCAAAGTGAAGTTTTGACATCACAAGAGCGCCGCCAATTTCTCGCAAAGCAATCAAGCACTCTGTTTGCCCCAAAACTGCCTTTGCAATTCCAACTTTTTTCTCCGTTTCAAGCGCTTTGGCAAGCAAAACATAGGCATTCTTTGCCCCCGTTGGCTGAACATAATATGAAGCATCAAAAAAAATCGGGTCAATTTCTTCAAGCCGAGAAAATTGAAAAATCTCAATGCTTTCATCTTTTTTGGTTTTCAATTTTTCAAACTCTTGCGGCGTCAAAACGACATATTTGTCACGCTCATATTCAAAGCCTTTCACAATGTCATCTTGCGAAATTTTTGCTGGACAATTTTCGCAAGTTTTTTTGTAATGAATTCTCTGCCCTGTTTTTTTGTAAAGAAGGTTGAAACCAATGTCGGTGTTTTTTGTGCACGAATGAAGTGTGACAGGAATGTAAACCAACCCAAACTGAATTGCTGTTTTAATCTTCGCCATATTTTCTCCTTGAAAACAATTTTGTGCAAAATCACAAAATTTATCAAATTTGGAAATTAAAATAAGGAAAATAAAAAGAAAAAACATAACAAGAAAAAACAAATTAAAAATTAGATTAAAATACAACTAAAAAAATAATTAAAAAAAATTGAAAAAATAATTGAAAAAATAAAAATTGCCAAAAAAAATCAAAAAATTATGTTTTTTAACAAAAAAATCAAAAAAAACAGCAAAATTTTGCTGTTTTTTGCTTTAAGAAAAATTTTTGTCGCAATTTTTGTTTTTTATTTTTGTTTGATTTTCTCTTCCGCTTCCTTTGCTTTGGCAGTGTAAATTTTGTTGATTTGTGTCCTTGAAGGAACTCTGCTTTCAACTTTCAAAGAAGTGTCTTCCAACTGAAAATCTTCCAAGCCCTCAGCATTTTGCCTTTCTGCAATTTTCATCAATTCCTCATCTGTCACTTTTTTCTTTTCTGAAACAGTTCTTTCTGTCATCTTTCTTTTCATTTTTCACCTCTTTTGCATTTTAGCACAAAACCGCCTCTTTGTCAAGCCCCAAAACTCATCCAAAAACAACTTTTCCTTGAAGCCACGCATCAAAAAACTTTTCCAAATTTATGTGCGAATGTTTGGAAAAATTCTGCACAAGTTTTTCAGATGAGGAGTTTTCAAATGCAAAATCTTCATAATAGGCTTTCAAAACCTTGAAAAACTTTCGGTCACCCAGCATTTTTCTCAAACTGTCAAACATAAGCATTCCTTTTGTGTATGTGTGATTGACATATTCCGGCTCGGTGCGAAAGGAATTTATGTCCCTGTCAATGCTCTCATCAAAGTTGTCATAGATTTCTTTGAAAATCCTCAAAAAGTTTTTGTAATTCGCCGTTGCCCCTTCCATAATTTTTTCATACTCAATGCCATAGTCCGAATTTTTCTCAAAAAACAACGCTGTGGAAAACTCCGTCAAGCCCTCATCCACCCACGCATCTTCAAATTGGTTGTTTCCAACAACGCCATACCACCACTGGTGCGCCACCTCGTGTGCAATCACATAGTCCACATCTTCGCTGTTCAAATCGTCAGCAATCAGCACCAAATTGGGATACTCCATTCCGCCAAAACAAAAATCCGATTTCACAACAGAAAGTTGCGCGTATGGATACGCTCCAAACAAATCCGAAAATGTCGCAACGGCGTCTGCGGCAGTTTTGAGATGTTTTTCCCAAAGCTCGTCATCATAGAAAAAATAGTTCACCTCAACGCCATCAACAATTTGCGTCTTTTTCTCAAAATGGTCACACAAAACAAAGCAAAAATCGCGCACTTTTCCCGCTTTGCACACTGCAACTTTTCGTTCATTTTCGCTTTCAGTCACTTCAAGAATTGTCCCCGTTGAAGCAAGTGAAAACTGCTGCGGAAAATCTATTTTCACATCAAAATCGGCAATTTCGCTGTAAAACGGGTCGCCGTAGGCCGAAAAATCGTTTTTCACAAAGCCATTTTCATAAACACACGCAATCGGGAAGAAATTTCCAAAATTGATTGTGTTGTTGCCATAGCCCAATCGATGCCTTATGTTTGCAAGTTTGACAACATATTCAAGCACAATCTCCACTTTTTCATTTGGAAACAGACTTGTCCCAAGTTTCACGGTCAGGATGTTCCCTTGCTCGCTCACCTCAAAATTTGCTGCCATCTTGTTAACTTTTGCTGACGAAATCTCAATGCCGCCAAAATTTTGCTTTTTTGTGGGATATGCCCTGTCAAAATAGGCGTCACTGACAACCTTTTGCCACTCGGCAAACGAATTTGCATACAAGAAAAAACAAACCTCACTCAAAGCGTTGTCGGTTGTGTTGACATATTCCACCTCTTGTGAGCATTCGAGGGTTTTTGTTTCGTCATCAAAAACAGCATCAATCGCATAGAGGTTTCGCATTTTTTCCTTTTGTCCGCACCCCGTCAGCGCCAGCGGCAAGCAAAAGCCCACAAGCAACAAGGCCACGACAATCAGAAAATTTTTCATCCAATTTGTTTTGTTTTTATTTTCAATTTTTGTTTTCATATCTTATGATATTCCTCTGCCCAAGCATTCTTGCCAAAATCTTTTCCATCACAAAACAAACATATCTTTTTTCTTCCCCGCTGCATTCTCAACCCCTTCAGAAAAGCATCAATTTTATTTTTGCAAAAAATTCTTTCCTTTCTTGCCTTTCTTGTTTTGTTTGTGTTATAATTTTTCCAAATAAGCAAATGTTGTTGGAAATTCCACAATCTTGCAAATCCTCAAAAGGTGAGGAAAAAAGGAGAGAAAAATATGGCTTTTTGTAGATTTTCGGTCGAGCAACTTGCAAACAATGTCACGCAAGTGGACAACATTTTCCTGACAAACTATCTCCCCTATGCTGACGCACAGTTTGTGAAAGTCTATGTCTATGGTCTTTTCAAATGTCAGGACAGCAGCGCAAAAGACAACACGCTGGAAAGGTTTGCCACCGACCTTCACATCACAAAAGAGGATGTTGAAAAAGCCTTCACCTATTGGCAAGAGCAAGG
>CANQNH010000046.1 GCA_947625165.1 uncultured Clostridia bacterium | reverse complement strand
AAATATCATTTCACCAATCTTGCCGCTTCAATCAAAGAGGTTGCATCTTTTTTGGCTGACGCACTCATTGACACATATGGTCCAGCAATTCCTGTCGGTTTGTATGGCAAAAATGCAGGTTCTTTGGATTTGGATGGGCTGCTTTCCTCAGCACTTTTGGAGAGAGGTCTTTCAAAAGTGTCAACTCGCTCTGGGCTTTTTGTGAACTATGACGCTCAAAGTGTGCCAACAGTGTCTGAGGACGACCAAAAATTCCTTGAGAAGCAGTATGTTCTTTGCAAGCAAATGTTTGTGGACAAATTCGCAGTGATTTTGTCAATTTATCCAAACAGAGAACGATTTGAAAGATATATGCGTGCTGTGGAATTTATGTTTTCCAATTTGGAAGCAAGAATGACGCCAAAAACACTTCAAAAGCCAGAGATTGCAAATGCAAAAGCTTCGGTTGACAAATTCCTCAACGAAACAAGTCACTTTTTTGCGGGCAGAAATGTGAGAGGCTTCCGCAGTGGAGAACTTTTTCAAACCGTCAATGATATTTCAAGAAAACTTCAAAAAAATGCCGCAACAGAGCAAGAAAAACAGGTGTTTCAGGATTTTGTTGAAAGGTGCGTAACTTTGCACAAAGCACTCAATTTTGTTGGCGAAGATGGAAAAACATATCCTGCAAACTATTTTCTTGTGATGCCAATGTCACCACATATGTTTTTCAATTTGTTGTCACAGGTGCAGAAAGTGCCAGGCCTGACCGAAGAGCAAAAAACACTCCTCACGACAGTGAAAAGCGAAACCAGAATGATTTTTCCAAGTATGGACACTGTCCTCAATGGGCAATATCGTGACTTCGATGAGGCGTTTGACAAAAGATATAAAGGGGTTCGAGTTTGCAACGGCAACAACACACTTGATTTGAATGATGAACAAACATTTGAGGCATTCAAAGAGCGGGTTAAGAAAATTATGGATGACTATGAACTTTCAAACACCAAAATTTGTTTATACACAGTTGCAAATCAAATTGCCGCAGGCAGAGAGCCACTCAATTTTGGCTTTGTGTCACAAGAAACAGCAGCGCAAAAAACTGATAAAACTCCAAAGACGAGTGATGATGGTCAAAAGGTGAAGTGAAAACTTTGCCTTTTTTTATTTAAAAATTCGACCTAAAAATGCGTTCTTGCGATGTTTTTTGAAAAATTCTGTCATAATTTGGAGGACATTTGTGCGGAAAGATATTTTAAAATAATTTTTTGCTTGAAAATATAAGGAATTTTCAAAGTTTTGTGGTATAATAGAAATAGTTTAACAATTTTTTGGAGAAGGCGATTGCAAAACAAAGGATTTGGCACCGACTTTTTGAGCGAACTTAAAAGAAAAAACAACTTGGTGGATGTGGCGTCAAACTATGTTCGTTTGGAGCAAAAAGGACAACGGTTTTGGGCGTGTTGCCCTTTTCATAGCGAAAAGACACCATCTTTTTCGATAAACGAAGAGGAAGGAATTTATTATTGCTTTGGTTGCAAAGAGAGCGGCGATGTCATAAAATTTGTGCAGAAAATGGAAAATTTGGACTTTATGGATGCCGTCAAATTGCTTGCAGACCGCTCCGGAATGGAAGTGCCTTCGCTGGAAGATCGGGACGAGCGACACAAAAAACAACAACTCAAAGAACGGGTTTTGAGCGCGCTTGATTTTGCCTACAAGCACTATATGGAAAATTTGTATGGCAAAGACGCCAAAAAGGCTCAGGATTATGTCAAACTTCGCAAATTCACCAGACGCGAACTGGAAGATTTCAAGATTGGCTATTCAAAAGATTGGACGGACATTGTCACATATCTTTCCTCAAAAGGTTTTTCGGAATATGAACTTCTTGCCGCAGGGATATGCGCCAAGAAAAATGACAGGCTGTTTGACTGTCTTGGCGAAAGATTGATTTTTCCGATTTTCAACTCTTTCGGCGAATGCATAGGTTTCAGCGCAAGGGCTCTGGAAAAAACCGACTTTGCGAAATATAAAAACACCGCAGAAACGATTGTTTTTCAAAAAGGAAAGGTTGTTTTTGGGATAAACATTTTGAAGGCACAAAAGCAGCAACAACTTCTTGACAAAATCATTCTTGTGGAAGGGCAGATGGATGTTATTGCGATGCACAAAGGCGGTTTCAAATGCACTGTGGCTTGTATGGGCACCGCGCTGACAAAAGACCATATTCAAGAGCTGAAACGATACAGCAAGAACATTTACCTTTGCTTTGACAACGATGGCGCAGGCACAAAAGCAACCTTGCGGGCAATTGAAATGTTTCGAAATGAGGACGTCAATTTGAAAGTTGTCAAACTTTCCGGCGGAAAAGACCCTGACGAAGTTTTGCAAAATCTTGGCAAAGAAAAATTGCAGGAATTTATTGACGAAGCAAAAGATTATATGGAATTTTTGCTGGAATATCACAAATCGCAGTATGATTTGGACAAGCCGGAAGAAAAAAATCAATTTGTGAAAGCCATTTTGGCGGAAATAAAAAAACTTGGAGATGAAACGCTGTTTGAACCCTATCTTGAACAGGTGCGCGACTTGACAAAAGTTCCGCTTGACATTCTTCGCAGAAACATTTCCACAAAATCGCAGCCAAAAATCAGCACCGAGCCGGAAAAAATGCCAACTGTTCCAACCGAAAAAGGTGACGAAAAAGCGTTGAAATTCATTTTGGCATCACTTCTGCACAGGAAAGAGTATGTGGACAAGCAGATTGATTATGCAAAACTTTTGGGCGGTTTTGAGAATTATTTGGAAATAATAAATCAAAATTTGCCTCTGTCGGCAATCTTTGATGACGAAACAATGTCAAGCGATGAGTTTTTGCTTGAACTTGTCAACTATAATTTTGCCAAATATGAGGGCGAAGAGCAGCGCTATTTCAAAGAGTGCATTTGGAAGGTCGCAGAACAAAATTTGAAAAAAGAGCAGTCTGTTTTGAATGAGAAATACAAAACCAGCGAGGATGTGAACGAGCGTGTTGAAATCGCAAAAAGACTGGGGAAAATTGCAAAACAGTTGCAAAGCAAAAGTTTGGAGGAATATTATGCCAGAAGATAAAGAAAATGTTGAAAAAATCAAGTTGATGTATGAAAAACTTCAAGCCCTGGCGATGAAGAAAGGCTCAATCAACGAAGAAGATGTTTGGTTTTCACTTGTGAAAGCCGGAGAAAACGCCAAAAACATCGAACAATTTTTGGAGAAATTGCAAAAAAGAAAGATAAAAATCATCAAATCCAAGGAAGATGATGACCTCTATAAAGACAATTTTTCTGATATTGTTATGTCGGTGGGTGTTGACGACCCTGTGAAGATGTATCTCAAAGACATCGGCAAAGTGCCACTGCTTTCAAGTGAGGAAGAAAAGGACATCGCAAGACGCTGTATGGAGGGTGACCAATATGCCAAATCTCTGCTTTGCGAGGCAAACCTTCGTCTTGTTGTCAGTGTTGCAAAAAGATATGTCGGCAAAACATCAATGTCGTTTTTAGACCTCATCCAAGAGGGGAATATGGGGCTTTTGCGCGCAGTTGACAAGTTTGACTATACCAAAGGTTTCAAATTTTCAACATATGCAACATGGTGGATAAGGCAGGCAATCACGCGTGCGATGGCTGACCAATCGAGGACGATAAGAATTCCTGTTCATATGGTTGAAACCATAAACAAATATGTCAAAGTGACACGCGCCCTGATGCAAAAACTTGGTCGCGAGCCAACAATTGAGGAAATTGCGGACGAAATGGGGCTGACAGTGGCAAAGGTTATGGAAATTCAGCGCACGGCACAAGATCCAATTTCGCTTGAAACCCCAATGGGCGAAGAGGATGATGGCAAGATGGCAGATGTGATTGTGGACGAAAGTGCAAAATCACCAATCGACAGTGCCACACAAAGTTTGCTGCGGGAACAACTTCTTGCAGTCATTGACACTTTGACACCGCGCGAGCAGGAAGTCATCAGGCAAAGATATGGCCTTATGGATGGCAGGCAAAAAACTTTGGAAGAGGTCGGAAAAGAGTTTTCTGTGACGAGAGAGCGTATCCGTCAGATTGAAGCAAAGGCGCTGAGAAAACTCAAACATCCAAACCGTAGCAAACGCTTGACCGACTTTGTGGACTGAAAAAGCAAAAATTGAAAAGCACAATAATCAATAAAAAAACGAAAAAGCTCCAAAAAAGCGTGAAAAAATTGAAAAAATGCGAAAATTTTGATTTTTTTCAGAAATTTTTGAGAAAACAACAACAATAATGGGAGAACAAAAATGAACATAGAAAGCCTTTTGAAATATCAAAAATTGGACGAAGAACTGTATAAAGTTGAGCAAAAACTTGTCAACAGTCCATACAAGAAAAAAGCAATCGAACTTGCCGGAATTGCAAAAAAGTCACAAACAAAGTCAACCGAACTTGAAAATGAGGCAGAAAGATTGCTTGCGGAGATTGAGGATTTGAAGCAAAAATTTGCCATCAACAAGGCCAAAATGGATGAGATGCTTTCAAGCGATGTGTCCGCACTTTCTTTGGAAGAAGTGGAGAAGTTCAATGTTTTGAGAGGGAAGATTGTGTCAAATCTGAACATATTGGAAAAAATGCTGCAAAAGAGTGCGGAAAACACCAATCTTATTTTGTCGGATTTCAACCGCACAATCAAAACTTTCAACGAGGCAAAGTCGCAGTATGCAACTTGCAAACAAAAAATTGACGAAGAAAGCAAAATGTATGAGCCAGAGCGTGCAAGAATTGCCAAAGAATTGAAAGTGTTGGAAAAAGATGTTGAAGAAAACCTTATGAATGAATACAAAAAGAAACGCCAGGACAACATTTTTCCTGTGATTGTCCCACTTGAAAACGGGAATTTTTGCGGAAGATGTCGAATGGAACTTCCAAAAGTTTCACTTTCCAGAATAAAAGAGAACGGCATAATAACTTGTGAACATTGTAAGAGATTTATTTATTCACCCAAAAAGTGAGAAAATGAAAAAATAAAAAATGCGGCAAAAATGCCGTTTTTTTTATTTTTTTGCAAATTTTTCGTGTTTTTTGTTTTTTCACATTTTTTTTGTTTTTTTATAATTTATCGTAATTTTTATTTTTTTTATTTTGAAAATTTTAAATTTTTCGATTTTCCAATCAAAGTTTTGATTGCAAGCACAAGCCGTTCAATTTCTTGATAGGTGTTGAAATATGACAATGAAACTCGGACTGCACCGGTGTCGATTGTTCCGAGTGATTTATGTTTCAAAGCAGCACAATGAAATCCACCACGCACACAAATGCCCCACTTTTCGTTCAAATAGTTGGCAACATCGTTTGAGTGGATGTTTGGGACATTAAATGCAAAAACCCCGTTTGTGTTTTCTGTTTTGGTGTAAATTTCAAGAGGCAGTTTTGAAAACTCATAATGCAAAAAGGTTGTCAAGTCTTCCAATTTGGTTTGAATGTCCGAAAAATTTTCTTCCACAAAGCGTATTCCTTCGCCAAAACCTAAAATTGCAGGAGTGGAAAGTGTGCCGCTTTCAAACCTTTCGGGAGATTGCTGTGGTTGGACCAGTTCAAGAGAATTTGTGCCTGTGCCGCCAAATCGAATTGGATTAAGGTCGAAATCACCGTTCAAACACAGCGCGCCAATTCCTTGTGGGGCATAAAATGCTTTGTGTGGGGCAAGCGCCAGCAGATTTATGTGCATCTTTTGCATATCATAAACAAAATGTCCGCCGCCTTGAGCCGCATCAACCATAAACAAAATGCCTTTTTCGTTTAGGTGTTTTCCAATCTCCTCAATGTCAGCAACATCGCCATTAACATTTGAAATGTGGTTGACAATCACAAGAAAAGTGTCGTCTTGAAGTTCGCGTTCAATATCTTCCCACACAATTCCACATTTTCCGGTTTGTTTGGCAACAGTATATGAAAAATTTTCGTCAACAGACTTCAAATGTTCAAGCGGCCTTGCAACTGAGTTATGTTCATTGACAGTGCAAACAACATTTCCGCTTTTGTGCAGCCCTAAAATTGCCAAATTGAGTGCATCGGTGCAGTTGTTAGTGAAAATAACCTTGTCAGCAGTTGTGCCAACGTGTTGTGCAACAATTTGTCGGACTTTTTCAACCTCCAAACCCGTTTTGATTGCTTCTTTGTGACCGCCTCGACCTGGATTTGCGGTGAAAATGGAAAGAGCGTTCAAAACTGCCCTTTGAACATTTTTTGGTTTGACAAATGTTGAAGAAGAATTGTCTAAGTAAATCATAAAAAATCCTTTTTGTGATGATGGTTTTTGAAATCTGTCTCAAAAGATTGGGGCGAAAAAAGACATATTATAATATAATGATTTAGGGGAGATTTTGTGCATAAGGAGGCAGTGTGAATTATACTTTGGCAGTTTTCAAATCTCGCTTTGCAACGCTAAACTTTGCAAACATCTTGAAGTCCAGAAACATCCCCGTGGCAATCATCAACACGCCAAATATGATTTCGCAAAGTTGCGGAATTTCGGTGAAATTTTTAAGCGACTTTCTTCCGCTTGTCAGAGAAATTTTGGCTGGGATTGGTCAGCGGCAATTTGATGGATTTTATTCTCAAATATACAAAAATGGACAAATTTCCATTGTAAAACTATAAAAAACGCAAAAAAATGCGTTTTTTTTGAATTTTTGACCAATTTTATGCTTTATTTTTTCTTGAACTTTCCAATTTTGTTTTTATTTTTGTTGTCACATCGTTAACGAAAACTGAAAAGCATAAATCAAAACAAAATTCATAAAATAGCGATATGAAATGGTTTTTAACGGCTTTTCTGTGCATCTCCTTTGTTTTTCTGGCGGCATTTGGCATAAATTGTGTTTATGGTTATCTTTTTCCGGTGAAATATGAAGAAGAAATTGCTGCCGCGTCAGAAAAATTTGATGTCGACAAAGCGATTGTTTTTTCCGTCATCAACACTGAAAGTCGTTTCAATAAAGATGCGGTTTCACCAAAGGGGGCGGTTGG
>CANQNH010000045.1 GCA_947625165.1 uncultured Clostridia bacterium | reverse complement strand
ATTATGTCTTTTGCAGACATAGACACAACTGATTTAATGGCTTGTAAAAGACTTATTGATATGTTTGTCAACAAAATCATTTTGCGAGATAATGACTTTGATATTATTTTTAGAATTTCAAATGATGATTCCCAGAACATAAAACTTAAAAATGCAGAGGATTATTCAAATCTTTGCGAAGAAATTTGCAATAAAAAAGAACAATCCTCTTCTGGTTCGGATTGCTCCTCTTTGGTGCTCCCAGAAGGACTCGAACCCTCCTCAACGGTTCCGAAGACCGTTGTGTTATCCACTACACTATGGGAGCATTCTGTTTTGAAAATTGCCTAAAAGTTTCGCGCTCTTTCATAAAGCATTGTTGAGCGCTTGGCAATCTTAAACAAAAACACTTGAATTATACTCTATTTGCAAAAAAAAGTCAAATTTATTTGCAAACATCTCTCTTTTCTTGCTTTTTTTTGTTTTTAGAGATAAAATACTATTAAACACAAAGAGGGCTTTATGAAGAAAAATATCAAAAAGAACATCATTTTGTTTATTCTTGTCGGTGTTGTTGTGGGATATGTCGGCGGGGCGCTTATCAACTATTTCACAAAAGATGTGCCTTCATTTTTGGATGCGCTCATTCAAGACTATGCTTTTGTTGGTGCGGCCGTTGGCTTGGTGCTGGCTCTTGCAATCTATTGGCTGATCAATCCAAAGATGATTGAAAGCAGACCAAATTCAAAATCAACCGGAAAGACGGCGGATGGTCAAGAGATGGATTTGTCGTTCAACGCAAAGTGGTTGAAGCCGGAGGATATTCCAAAACAGTTTGGCTTGATTGCAACAACTTGGAACCAACTTCCACAATTGAAAAACACGGGCATTGTGTTTCGAAATGTTATGGAAAATGGAAAATATCAAATTGCGATGAAGGACGAATATCACTGCCTTATCATCGGAACGACGGGTTCTGGTAAGACCTCAATTTGTCTTGTGCCAACCATAAGAATTTTGGCGCACACGGCGGAGAAACCGTGTATGGTTGTGTCGGACCCTAAGGGCGAACTTTTCCAAAAGACAAGTAGAATTATGGAAGATGAGGGCTATCGTGTGATCACTCTTGACCTTCGTGACCCGTTCTCTTCAACGCGTTGGAACCCAATGGAACACGCGTTTGATATGTATCACAAAGGCAAAGATTGCAAAAACCGCATAAAGAAATGCACGAATGGTGCCAAACCGAAGGATTTTGGTTTCAAAGAAATCCCTGGGGTGAAATATGGCAAAGAATGGTTTGGTTTTGATGGGATTGCCTATGCGACTGAAGACGAACTTCGCGTTGCTGTGACTTCCGCTGAACAAGTTTATTGCGACCAAGCGCAAAACGAACTGAAAGAAATTTGCAACACCATTGCGCCAAAATCCAAGAATGCAACCGATCCAACTTGGGAAGAAGGTGCCCAGGACTATCTTTATGGTTGTGCGCTTGCGATGTTGGAGGACAGCCTTAATCCAGAACTTGGAATGACAAAAGAAAAATTCAACTTCTTCAATTTGTATAAGATTGCAACCTATCGTGACCCAGATGCAGATGCACCATTTGACACCGTCAGAAAATATCTTCTTGAAGGCAGGGATGAGGCAACATCCATCGTTCAAAACTTGACTTCAGCGGTCATCAACAATGCTCCAAACACCACAAAATCATATATGGGCGTTTTGAACGGAAAGATTTCGTTTATGAACGACATCGGCATCTCCTATTTGACCTCTCAAAGCGACATCAATTTTGACGATTTCACAAGCAAGCCAACGGTGCTCTATCTTGTCATTCCAGATGACCGTGAGGAAAGACACAACTTGGCGATTTTGGCGATTTCGCAGTTATACAAACGTCTTGTTGACAAAGCGCAGTCCTATCCAGGCAAAAAATTCCCTCATCACGTTTATTTCTTGCTTGACGAGTTTGGAAACTTGCCACCAATTCCGAAGTTTGACAGTATGATCACGGTTTCGCGTGGCAGAAACATTTTGTTTGAAATGGTTGTTCAGTCCTACACGCAGATGGAAACCAAATATGGACAAGACACAGCCAAAACAATTTTGGGCAACTGCAACGCACAAATTTTCTTGGGAACGGATGACCAGCCAACGCTTGAAAGTTTTTCAAAGCAGTGCGGTGAGGTGCAACTTATTCACGAAGAGGCAACTGTTTCCAAAAACAACAAAAACTATGAGGAAAGAACAACACAAACAAGCGTTCAGCGTTCAAACCGTGCGCTCATCACACCATACGAACTTGGACAAATTCCTTTTGGAACAGTCATTGTCAAATTGTTCAGATACAATCCAATGAAATTGAAAGCAACGCGAAATGACCAAGTGCCACTATTTTATGTCAAAAATGCACAACCATCAATCGGCATAATGAAAAGTTTGGACACACAAAAAGTTTATTATGACATCAAGATGAGAAATAAGAAAATACTCAAATCGTCAAGCCCGTTTGATTTTTGATGCAAACAAATTGATTTTGATGCAAACAAAAACACGCAAAAAAGCGTGTTTTTTTGTTTTTATTTTTCAGCGTAACAGTTTTTGAAATTTTTGTTTTTTTGAATTTTTATTGTGTTTTTGCGGTTTTTCACAAATTTTTGTCAGTTTTTCGCTAATTTTTGAATTTTTTTCGCAATTTTTCAAAATTCACAAATTTTTTGTTTTTACCAAGACTTTTTTCAAATCATTTCAAGTTTTCGCGATAAAATTTTTCAATTTTATCAAACGGGATGATGTCGATTTGGTCATATAGGTCAGTGTGAACGGCATTTGGAATGAGCAAAAGTTGTTTGTTTTTGCCTTTCAGTTTTTTGAAAGCGTCTTTGGAAAAATAGCACGAATGCGCTTTCTCTCCGTGAACAAGCAAAACCGCGCTTTTGATTTCGTTGCTGTATGCTAAAATTGGCATATTGATGAATGACAGTGCCGATGTCACATTCCAACCATTGTTGGAGTTGAGCGAGCGTTTGTGATAGCCGCGCTTGGTTTTGTAGTAGTCATAATAGTCTTTCACAAAAAATGGAGCATCTTTTGGGAGTGGGTCAACAACTCCGCCAGCAAGTTTATAGGTGTTGTTTCGATAGTCCTCTGTTCTTTGAGCATTGAGTTGTTGTTTCAACTCAAAACGCGCCGATGCACTGTCATTTTCGTCAAAATAGCCCTTTGCGTTCACCCTTGTCATATCATACATTGTGGAGGCGACTGTCGCTTTAATCCTCGTGTCGATTGCGGCGGCATTTAAGGCCATTCCGCCCCAGCCACAAATTCCAAGAATGCCAATTTTTTCGCTGTCAACATTTTCCAAAGTGGACAAAAAGTCAACACAAGCACAAAAATCCTCAGTGTTGATGTCTGGCGAGGCAACAAATCTTGGCTTGCCACCACTTTCGCCGGTGAAAGACGGGTCAAAAGCCACTGTCAAAAAACCTCTTTCTGCCAAAGTTTGCGCATACAGCCCAGATGATTGCTCTTTGACAGCACCAAACGGGCCACAAACAGCGATGGCCGGCAGTTTGCCTTTTACATTTTTTGGCTGATACAGATCGCCAGCCAAAGTTATGCCATAGCGATTGTGAAAAGTCACTTTGCAGTGTTTCACTTTTTCGCTTTTTGGGAAAACCTTGTCCCACGATTTTGAAAGTTTCAATTCTTCCATTTCAAATTTTTCTTGGCTCATATCAAAACCTCCCTTTTTTGTTAGTCCTCTGCGGCTGATTTTTCGTTGTTTTGTTCATCGTTTTGTTTGCCAAATTTCAAAACTTTTGCGACACTTGAAACTGCAAGCAAGATTTCGGCAGGATAGTAAGTGACAAGACAAAGAATGTCAACAATTGGTGGCAGATGTGCAAAGACATTCAAAAGCAGCATCAAGTCAGAAATGAAGAACAAAACACTGCCGGCAAACACAATCCAACTTGTTGCGTCTTTCAGTGTGATGAGGTTTGACAGCGCTTTGCCAACCATAAGCGAGATGATGAGAGCATAGACAATGCAGACAATTTCCATAAGAATGCCGCCAAAGTCAAATATTGGTGCAAGTGTGATGAGAAGCACAGATGGAAGGAAAATGGCAAGGCCATAGCAAAAATCTTTCCAATGCACTTTTGCAAGAAAGCAATATGACACAAAGAAGAAAACATGACCGACAGCAAACAAAATTGCCCCACCAATAAAGTGGATGTTCAAAACAATGTCACCCAGCATCGCAAAAACAAGTCCGCAAAGCATAAAGATGCCAAATTTGAGATTTAGGACTTTAAACTTTGCTGCAAAGAACAAGTTGACCGCACCAAGCACCACAAACAGTGCACTTGTGACAGACTTTATCCAAAGTGCGTTGACAGGGGTGTATATGCCATAATAAATGTAGAGCGCGTCACCAAGCAAAATAAGCAAAACAAGTGCCAAATTTGTGAAAATTGCAGTTTTTTTCATATTTTTCTCCAAATTTTTTGTGTTTTTTATTAAATTTTTGTTTTTTTTGATTTTTATTTTTGAATTTTTATTTTTCAATTTTTTATTATTTTCGCTTTTTACTTTTCAATTTTTTAGTTTTTTAAATTTGCATTTTTTGTTTTTATTTTATCTCAAAAACAATTTGATGAAGAATTTTTTGATTTTTCCGTGTGGCTGATATCTCATTGGCAGGTCAAGCCAAGTGCCTTTTTTGACAATACTTTTGAAATGTGAAAAGGTTTCAAAACCTGCTTTGCCGTGATATTGCCCAAGTCCACTTTCCTTGACGCCGCCAAAAGCGATATGATTGTTTGCGATGTGCATTATTGTGTCATTTATGCAGCCGCCACCAAATTGACATTTTGACAAAATTTGATTGCAACTTTTTCTGTCTTTTGAAAACATATAAAACGCAAGTGGATTTGGATTTTGTGCGACAATAGGCTCAATTTCGCTGGTCATTTTGTAAGTCAAAATTGGCAGAACTGGCCCAAAAATTTCGCGTTTCATACAAGCATCTTCGATTGTGGCATCAACAAGTGTTGGCTCAATTTTGAGAACATCTTCGTCAAATTTTCCGCCAAACAGCAATTTGTCCTCACTGATGAGGCTTTTCACAAAATCAAATTGGCGCTGATTTATCATTTTTGGATAGTTTTTGTTGAGGATTGGGTCGATGGAATATTGTCTCACAATCTCAACTTGCAGCGCTTTGACAAGTTTGTCTTTGATGCTTTCTTGGCAAAGAACATAGTCTGGCGCAACGCAGGTTTGCCCGGCATTCAAAAATTTTCCAAACACAATTCGCTTTGCGGCAAGTTCGATGTTGGCAGTTTCGTCAACAATGCACGGGCTTTTTCCACCCATTTCCAAAGTGACAGGCGTGAAGTGTTCGGCTGCCTTCTTGATGACAAGTTGCCCAACACGCGTGCTGCCGGTGTAGAAAATGTAGTCATATTTTTGGTCAAGCAGAAAATCTCCGTCTTCTTTGGAATTCAGGAGGATGGTCGTGGCGTGGGTCGGAGCAAAACTTTTTGCAATAAGTTTCTCCATCACCTTGCTGACATTCACAGAATTGGAACTTGGCTTCAAAATCACAGTGTTGCCCGCAGCGATGGCATCAACAAGCGGCTCAATCGCCAGAAGGAAAGGATAGTTCCACGGGCTGATGACCAGCACAACTCCATAGGCGCTTGCTTTGCGATATGACGTTGAAGGAAAGTTGGAAAGGGGGCTGTAGGCATATTTCTTTCGCGCCAGGTGACGCATATGACGAAGCATATATGTGATTTCGCTCAAAACAAGTCCAATTTCTGTCATATAACTTTCGGTTTCGCTCTTATTTAGGTCTTTTTTGAGCGCGTCCACAATCTCCGGCGTCATTTCCTTTATGTTTCGATAGAGGTCTTTGAGCGCAAGTTTTCGCATCTCAATGCTCAAAATTGGATTGTCCGCCAAAAATTTTCTTTGAGCGGCGATTTTGTCAAGAAGTTCATTATTTTCCATATTTCACCTCGCGATAAAGTTCTTCCAATTGCTCTGCCGTCAAAAGCACAGGGACAGGATATAGCGGATTGCCCTCTTTTTCGGCGGTTTTGGCAAGTTTTGGAATGTCCTCTTCTTGAATTTCGTCAATCGTGCGACCGATGCCCATATTCTTGTTCATATCTTCAATTTTTTGCACAAACATCTTTGCGCCAACCTCAATGGAGGTGCTTTCGTCAAAAAGTCCGCTCGCAACACCCATCTGCCAAAGTTTTTTGTGAATTTTTCTGCCATATCGCTTCAAAACATATGGCAAAATGATGGCATTGGCAAGCCCGTGCGGGATGTTGTATTTTCCGCCAAGCGAGTGCGCAATCGCGTGGACATAGCCAACATAACTTTTTGTGAATGCCAGCCCTGCCAGATATGCCGCCTTCAACATATTTTCCCGCGCGGTCAAATTTTCGCCGTCAAAATAGGCGGTTTCAAGATTTTCAAAAACAAGTTTTGTCGCCTTCAAAGCGTTTTCTCGCGTCTGTTTGTTGGTGCTTCGACCGATAAAACTTTCAATTGCGTGCGTCAGTGCATCCATACCTGTGGTTGAGGTGATGTGTGGCGGAAGTCCGGTGGTCAGTTTTGCGTCAAGAAGAGCAAACTTTGGAATTAAAGGAAAGTCGTTGATGGCATATTTGTGCCGCGTTTCACTGTCCGTGATGACCGCAGCCAGTGTTGTTTCGCTGCCCGTTCCGGCAGTTGTTGGCACAGCAATCAGCAAAGGAATGGCTTTTCGCACTTTCAAAATACCTTTCATTTTTGCAAGCGATTTTTTTGGCTTGGCAATTCGCGCACCTGTTGCTTTTGCACAGTCCATCGCTGAGCCACCACCAAAAGCGATGATGCAGTCACATTCGTTTTCTTTATATAGTGCCACAGCGTCCTCAACATTTTGAGTGGTTGGGTTGGCCACCGTGTTGTCAAAAACGGCAAGTTTGAGGTCATTTTGCACAATTTTTTCTTCCAAATCCTTTGTCAAACCCAAGCCTCTGATGCCTTTGTCAGTGACAAGCAAAACGCTGGTTTTTCCTGCGGTTTTCAAAGTTTCAACAAGTTGGTTGTTGTCGCTCAACAATGTTGGCTCTTTGTAAGGCAAAATTGGAAGCATCGCTCTCAGGCCAAGTTGAAAGGTGCGGCAATAGATTTTTTTAAAAAAATTCATAATTCCTCCTTTTCTTTTTTTTGATTTTATGCGTTTCTATGTGATTGATTTATGCGATTAAACGAAATCTCACATTCTTATTTTAGCAAAAAACCTCTGTTTTGAAAAATAAATTGAGAAGTTTTTGCAGAAATTTATCAAAATGCCATTTTGTTATTTGCAAAAGAAAGCAACGGCAATACCATTTGGCCCGATGTGTGTTCCAATCGTGCTGCCAATCATATATGATGGGAGGTTGTCCGCTTTGTTTTCCCAAAGCGACTTGCTGTCGGAAATATATTTTTTCAAAAACTCATCGCTCAGGCCGGAATACGCCAGCGCGAAAGGCATATCAAAATCAATTCCTCCGCACTTTTCAACAAGTTGCATCAAAAGATTGT
>CANQNH010000044.1 GCA_947625165.1 uncultured Clostridia bacterium | reverse complement strand
GCCCGCCGGAAGAATAAGTGAGGGTGGCGGGAGTGATGCTGGGCGCATCAAAGCACACTGCAGGTCACATCAAAGCAACCGCACGAGGTTGCTTTTTTGTTTTATGAAATCGCAAATGTTTTAAAAGATTTGTGCAGTTTGGTGAAAATTTTTTAGATTTACAGCAAAAAACTGGATATTTTTTGAAAAAACACTTGACAACTCCCCCCCCCGTGCTATCATTGACTTGTCAAAAGTTTTGAAGTAGGTGAAGCAGCAAAGTCCTTATATCTTCAAAACTATGACAGGGAAAAGGAGAGAAAAAATGAAGAAAAAAATTGTTTCAGTTTTTGCATTGGTTTTTTGCGTGTTTTCAATTTTTATGTTGGCTTCCTGCGGAGCGCCAAAGGAAAAAACATTTGTTTCTGAAAAAGGCATTTCGATAACGCTGACTGACGAATTTCAAGAGATGAGTGTTTCAAACATTGATTTTGCATTGACAACAAACAAGGTGGCATTTTTTGCCAACAAAGAAACCTTCCAACAACTTGACACACTTGGAGGACAAAGCAATTCAAGCAGTATGACAGTGAAAGAATATGCTGAACTTGTCAAAAAGAACAACAGTCTTTCTGGTGGTGTTCAAGAGCACGATGGGATGGCAGATTTTGACTACACAAAAAATGTTGACGGCGTGAGATATATTTACACCGCTTTCGCACTCAAAGGGAGTGACTGCTTTTGGCTTTGCCAGTTTGCGATGAAAGAAAGTGACTATGACGACAATTTCAACCAATTTTTGAAATGGGCAAACACAATCGAGGTTGAGTAAATGACAAATCCCCTATTGACAACAGCCGCCAAATTTGGTATAACGATTGTGTTTGGAGGAGAAAAATGACAAAGAAACAACTTCCCGCAATTCAAAAAGAATTGATGGAAAAAGGGCTGTCTGATGACGGCGTTGTTGGTGTTGGAACGGTTTACAAAGTGCCTTGGTATGGCTATCTTTTGGGAATGTTGGGAATGCTTGTCACACAAGAAACAAAAGGCGAATTGCTTTTTATGGTGCGTGGCGATATGCTGATTGTTGTTCGCTACTATCTTGGCAAAATCCTTTACAACGAAGCATTTGGCATCAAAAAAGAGCACATCACAAAATTCAAGGTGGGAGCAATCTATTTGAAATTCCAAACAACCGACAAGAAAAAATATAAATTCTTGATGAAACGCATTGACAATCAAAAACCTTTCAACAAAATCCAAGAGAGGTTGGGGTTTTAAAAAATCGGGCAAAAAAGCCTGATTTTTTGTTTAAAAAAGAATGAAAGATTTGTATGTTTGTTTTGCTGACAAAAAACAAATAAATCTTTTCATTTTTTTCTCTAAGAATTTTGATTTTTACGGGGAAACAAGAAATTTTTGAAAAATTTTCAAAAACCGTTGACAAATTCAAACGCATTTGCTATGATTTAAACAAAAAAAGGAGGCGCCACGGAAATGAACAAAGAAGCAAAAAACAAATTTATTTGCGAAGGCGTCTTTTGTTTTTGACCAATTTTGGCCTTTTTGACCTTCGCTAAAAAATTGAAAGCGGAGGTTTTTTTATGAAAGAAAATTGCAAAAATCTAACAAAAAATGAGAAAAAAATTGAAAAAAACAACAAAAAAATTGAAAAAAATATGAAAAAAACTGAAAAAATGCAGAAAAATCGCAACAAAAAGCCAAATATTGGCATATATCTGAAACGCTACAAACTTTGGATTGGTTTGTATATTCTTTTGACGATTATTGCTGGGGTGTGCGACATTTTCTTGACAATTCTTCTTGCCAGAGTGATTGTGCTCATCTCTCCTCAAATTGTCAGCGAAACTGTCACAATCCCTCCGGATTTTCGAAACGCACTGATTGTTGGCTCGATTGCGGTCAGCATACATATCGTGCAAAGGATTTGTTGGTTCTGCGTGAGTTGGATTTATTTCAAATATTCCAACAAGATTATGGCAGAACTCAATTTGGATCTTGCAAAACAAGCGTTCAAACTCAACTCCAAAACTTACAACGACCACGACACCGGCACTTTTGTGCAAAGGATTGTGGAAGACCCTGCGCGCATTGTGGACAACCTTTCGTCAATAGTGGACATCTTTATTGATATGATCACTTCGGTTGTTATGCTGATTTACATCACAACACTCAATGGCTGGGTTTCGCTTTTCCTTGTTTTGATTGTGGTTGCGGGATTTGTTTTGGAATTTTTTAGAGTTAAAATTAAACGAAAAAACAGATTTATTGTTCGTCGCAAAAATGACAAAATCAACTCGCTCACCACTGAAATTGTCCGCAGCGAAAAGGACATCAAATCGCTTGGGCTGGAACAAAAACTCAGTGAGGTGTCCAAACAAAACTATGAGGACTATCGTCAATCGCGCTACAAAATGGATATGACCGACCTGCGTTTTTGGTCATCTCGAAACTTCCTTATCGGTGTGGGCACTCTTTTGGTGCTGCTGTTTGGAATATATCTGATGGATTTGGGCGTTTTGACACTTGCAACCTTTATGATCATCTATTCCAATCGCGGCTCACTTTGGAGCCTTACTTCTGGCGTTGGACAAATCACAAACTGTATTGTGGATGTCCGCGTTTGCCACAAGAGAATGTTTTCGCTGTTTGACGAAGAGGAGTTTGTCACAGAGCGTTTTGGGGATAAGAGCCTTCAAAATGTTGTTGGACAAGTGGAGTTTAAGAATGTTTCATACACTTTCTATGAGTATGAATATCCGCAAAACGACGTGACGAAAAAACCAAGCAGGAAACTCCCCCCCCCGCAGAAAAAACTTGTTTCTGAAAACAAAATTTTTGATGATTTGTCATTCAAAATTCAGCCAAACACAACAGTTGCTTTTGTCGGGAAATCCGGCAGCGGAAAATCGACAATCCTCAACTTGATGAGCAAGATGTATGAGGCGGAAAGTGGTCAAGTGCTGATTGACGGCGTGGACATCAAACAACTGAACAAAGAAACTTTGAGAAGCACAATCTCGCTTGTCAACCAGTTCCCATACATTTTTGATATGACCATCAAAGAAAATTTGCTTCTTGCAAAAGCGGATGCAACGGATGAGGAAATTTGGGACAGCATCAAAAAAGCGTCACTTGAAGAATTTGTTGAAAGCCTGCCACGTGGCATTGACACGAAAGTGGGAGAAAGTGGCATCAAACTTTCGGGCGGGCAGAAGCAAAGGCTTGCAATCGCAAGAGCGCTGCTTCGAAACTCCAACATCATCATTTTTGATGAAAGCACTTCATCGCTTGACAACTTTGCACAAGAGGAGGTCAAAAAGAGTATTGACGGGTTGAAAGGAAAAAGCACGATTGTGATTGTTGCACATAGACTTTCAACCATAAAAAATGTTGACCACATTTTCTTCTTGGACAATGGTATTATTGTTGACGAAGGCACTTTTGACGAATTGTTTGAAAGGAATGAAAAATTCCGTGCGATGTTCTTGGCGGAGAATATTTGATGCAAAAGCAAGATGAAGAATTTAAAACGAGTGAGAAAAAAATAATAAAAACCGCATAAAAAACAATAAAAAAAGAGAAAAAAATAAAAAATCGCAAAAAAATGCGGTTTTTTATTTATTTTTTTGAATTTTTGTAATTTTTTAGGCATTTTTCAAAAAAGGATATAAGTCAAATTATTTTTTTTATGCCCTATAAAATAATTCCAAAAGATTTTGATGCAAAAAATGTTTAAAAACTATGTTTTATTTTTTCAAAGGCTTGACTTTAACTTTGTTTGTGTTATAATGAATTTAGTTTGAAATCACAATTTTTGAAGGTGGGGAATGGTTAGAAAAATTGAACAAAAACAAATTCGCAAAGCATTTGAAAACAAGGGAAATGTCATCATTTCAGTTGGCGTTTTTGAAAAAAGAAAGGAGATGAAAACTGTCAAAGTTCCTGTTCCAGTGATTGGAAGAGTTTTTCCATTTATTAAACACAAAGTTCAAAAACTTGTGGAAACTGACAAGACAGACCTTGTTGTTCACGACATCAGTGCGGTTGAAGTCATCGCACGGCTGAGGACAAAATCTGGACCCGAAAGTTTCAGAGACCTGTTAAGAGCAAACTTGGCGAAATGCCCATACACAAAGATGTTTAAACTTGACCCAGAAGTGTATGGCGATGGACTTTTGCTTGCACGATATGCCGATCCGCAAAAAAACGGGCACTGCTATGACATTTTGACACAGGAAGGCGTTATCTTGGGGCGGTTTGATATGAATGGGAAAGGAATGGGATATTATTCTCCAAGTGTTGAGAATGCACTTTTGCCAAAACAAGCAGCAAAATCGATGACCAATTCGTCAAGTTGTGAGCCAATTTCTTTGGAAGAGATTGTTGGAAAATATTGCGCGAAAAATCCAGACACAATCCCTTTCATTCCAAAATCAACAATTGAAAAATTCCCAGAAATAAAAACTGTTATTGAAAGCAATAAGACAGAAGCAAAGACAAAATGAGTTGCAACTTGTTGCGTTTGAATGACGATTTTAATAAAAAATCAAGGCTAGAAAACCTTGGTTTTTTCTTTAAATACTACAAAAATTCATCCTCCGGTTTTTAATTTTGTTCTAAAAAGTGTCGTCAAACTTTTGTTTTTGGTTATATTTTAATAAGATTTTTGTCTTATTTAAGGATGTTTTTTGGCTCCGGAGATAGGATTCGCTTTCGCACGACACACTTGTTTGTCGGGCGAATGACCACAATCACTTTCGCGCTTTGGTCACAGCTGCGACCTTATGGTTTATTTCTCCGCTTTCGCTCTGTTACGCTGCTGCGATCAGCCACTGGTGGCTGTTGCTTGCAAAGCAAGCGTGTCACCGGTGGTGACACAACCACAAGGTGTTTAAGCAATAAAAAAACTGCGTGTTCGCAGCAATTTTTTGGCTCCGGAGATAGGATTCGAACCTACGACCTTGTGGTTAACAGCCACCTGCTCCACCGCTGAGCTACTCCGGAATATCTTCTTTCAAAGTGGTTACTGCAATATTTTAGCAGTTTTGTTGCCAAATGTCAATAAAATAATCAAAAAAAATTTTTTTTCTTGAATTTTTGCTTTTTTGTTTAAGGGTGAGAAAGTTTTGATTGTTTTCTTGAGTTTGAGAATATGAGGTTGTTGAATTTGATTTCGTGTTGATTGCAGAATTTGACAATCTGGGCGTGGGTGTGATATAGTTGGATTAAATGACGGTGGAGAAAGAAATTCTTTATCGCAGCAAAACAAGGAGAGTGGGGTGTGTTTTCAATTATTGTTGCGTTTGACAAAAATTTTTGCATTGGGGCAAATG
This sequence comes from uncultured Clostridia bacterium, assembly GCA_947625165.1. Lineage (GTDB taxonomy): Bacteria > Bacillota > Clostridia > Christensenellales > UBA1242 > Caccovivens. The sequence goes on along the minus strand of CANQNH010000044.1, from coordinate 2,426 downwards.
GAGATTTGCCTTGGCACATAAAGCAAGATTTGCGACATTTCAAAGAATTGACGATGGGGCACAAAGTTGTTTTTGGCAGAAAAACTTTCGATTCGATAAAGAAAGAGTTGCCTGGGCGCGTTGTGTATGTTGCAACGAAAACCAGAAGAAAGGCAGGGAAACCATATCTTGTCATCCGAGATTTTGGGAAGTTTTTGGAAGAGAACAAAAACAGCGATGAGGAGATTTTTATCGCAGGCGGCGAGCAGATTTATAAAATGGCGTTGCCTTATGTGAAAAAACTTTACATAACACAAATTGACCTTGAAGTTCAGGGTGGTGACGCATTTTTCCCAAAAATTGAGAATTTGAAAATCATTTCAAAAAAAGATTGCGTGGAGAATGGTGTCAAATTTTCGTTTTTGGAATGTGAACGAGAGATAGCCAAAAATTGTGACACAGGCACAAAGACAAAATTATGAAATTGTTTTGATGAAGATTTATTAAAGTAAATCCGAAAGAAATAAAAAAAATATATATGATATAAGTAAAAAAACTTTAAAATATACTGAAAAAAACATAAAAAAACAGAAAAAATTGCAAAAAATAAAACTTTTTGCAATTTTTTTGTTCGTTGCTTGACAAATCCCCCCCCCGTGATATGATGCTCTTGTCAAAATGATGATAAAACAAAAATGTGCTATGAAAGAATGTTGAAAATTTCCGACATTATTTTTATAAACCAAGACAATTCTTTGAAAATATTTTTGTTTTTTCGTTGATAGGAGGATGATATGAAAATTTTGGTGTCGTTTGTGGAAGCAGGAATGGGGCATATCGTCACGGCGCAAGCGATTGTGGACAGTTTGAAAGCGGTTCAAAGTGAAGATGAAGATATGCAAATTGTGGACAAAAATATTTTTCACGAAAATGCAAAATTGGAAAAATATGAGAGATTTTTGGTTGAGCAAACAAAAAAGGCAAGTTCAAATCCTTTGCATTCAAGGGCGCAATTTCTTGCTATGCACACTTTTGGCTGTCAAAACACTTTGCGTTTTGTTAATGGTTTTATTTATAAAAAATATCTAAATCTCTATATGGAAGAGTTGAAAAAGATTGACCCAGACATAATTGTTGACAATCATTATTTCACCTCGTTTGCGTCTGTTTGTTATCGAGATAAATTTAAGCCATCTTGTCGGGTGATTGCTTATGACCCCGACAACAATGTTCACGGGTGGTGGTGCAGAAGAGTTGACAATTTTATTGTGAACAACAAAGGTGCGTATGAAGAAGCATTAAAGAAAAAATTTGAAAAAGAAAAGGTTAAAGAAGTTTTTTTCATCACAAGGAAAGATATTATCGACACCAATGGGACAAAAGAGCAATATCGCCAAGAATTGAGCATTCCGCAAAACGTCTTCACTGTTAAACTTGCTGACGGTGCATATGCAAAAGCAAAATTGAAATCTTTTGTTTATGAATTTCTTAAAATCAAAAAACCGCTTACAATCATTGCAATATGTGGGCGTAACAAAAAATTGTATGACGAACTGAGCGCTTTGAAAACTCCTGAAAACATAACATTGATGCCATTTGAATTTGTGGGGGGGGATTGGAAAGATTATAAAAGCGAGCGATTTGTTTGTCACAAAGGCTGGTCCAAATGCGGTGCTTGACAGTGTTTTTATGCAAACACCTGTTTTGATGAACTACTATGCAAACAGCGTTGAAAAGACAACAAAAAATTTGTTTGTTGACCGATTTGGATGTGGAATTTATCAAGGGAACAAGAAAAAGGCTCGGCTTTTTGTTGAAAAATGCATTGACAATCCAGACATTTTGAACAAGTTTGTTGAGAATGAAAAACAGTTTGATAAAAACAAAAATGGGGCTGACGAAATTGCACAGTTTATTCAACAAATTGCAAAAAATGCGAAAGAATGATGATTTTTTGTGAAAATTTAATAAAAAAATGAAGTAAATGCAAAAACTGGGAATGTGCCGCAATTTATGAAAATTTGATAAAAATTACAAAAAACGCAAAGATTTTGCGTTTTTTTATTGATTTTTTGTGTTTTTTGCAATTTTTTAATTTTTTTATTATTTTTCATAATTTTTTGTTTAATTTCTTTTGTTTTTTATTTTATTAATTTTTGTTTTTTGGTTTTATTTTTTGGTCGTATAATTTAATTTTATTTTTTCAGATTTTATTCGATGTGAAAAATAATTTCTTTTTTGTTTGAGTTGTTTTTTATATGTTGCTTTCTGTTTGTGCTGTTTTTTATCTATGTTTTTTTATTGTGTGGCTTTCTATTGCGTTATCTATGTATAGATTATTTATATATAAATATAATTCCTTTTATATTGGGGTTTTCCGATTTTATAAAAACATCTTCTGGGTGGTTGAGAATTGTTTTCGAATTCTCCCGAAAAATTTTTGAAAA
>CANQNH010000043.1 GCA_947625165.1 uncultured Clostridia bacterium | reverse complement strand
ATCAAAAACGACATTTTTATCTTTCACTTCAATGTTATCTTTTTGAATGTCTATCATCAGATAGTATCCAGGACTTTTCAAGCCTAAAGTCCCAACGCAATAAAAATGTTGTTTTGAGTTTGAAAAATTGTTCTCTTTGTGTTCGTGCCCAAAGAAAACATAGTCAGCATCAACGTTTGCGAACATTTGTTTGCGAGTTTCAAATGTTTTTTCCTTTGGAGTGTCCACAACATTTTCATCGCCATTAAATTTCTCCCAAGGATAATGCGTGAAATAAAAGGTCTTGCCATTTTGCTGCAAGGTTAAATCTTTTTGCCAGGACAAAACAATTTTTTTGTTCTCGTTTGAAACGTGATTTTGCATATATTCAAGTTGCAAAAGTTTTTCGTTCGCAAACTCTTCCAAATCAACATCTGGAACGTGATCACAAACATACAAATCGTTGTTTCCAACAATTTTCACACAATCAAGTTGATCAAGCAGTTTTATGCATTCATTGGGTCTGCTGCAACCAATACAAACATCACCCAAGAAAATTCGTTTGTCGGCACATTCCCAATCTTGTGTTTTGACAAGTGCTTTCAAACTGTTCAAACTGCCGTGTATGTCACTAAAAACCAAAATTTTCATATCAAAATTATATCACCTTTGAAAACAAATTCCAAGACTTTCACAAAAAAGTTCACGCCAAAACTTTTAAGGTGCGAACAAATTTGCCCTTGGCGTAGTTCGGGGGGGGGAAAAAAGAAAAAATCCAAAACTTTGTGATTGTTTTGAATTTTTATTTTTTCAATTTGAGCGAATTTGAATTTTGTCTGTCAAATATGAGAGGGCACTCAGTTTGAGTGCCGGAGATTTGTTATTTTGTTTTTTCTACAGTTTTTGCGATTGTTTTTTGTGCAACTTTTGGCTGAGATTTTTCTCTTGAAAATTTCAGGTCTGCACCAAAAATGTCGATAACATGGTCAAAGTATGCTCCAAACTCTCCGCGTTCTTTTTCGGTGTGTTTCTTGCCCAAAAGATTTTCATCGATAAGTTGCGCAACCTCAGGTGTTTTCAGTGCCTTTTGGATAACCTCTTTTGCAACGGCACTTTTCACCTCTTCCAAGCCGCTTTGAGCCTTCTTTTCCATTTCTGCAAAACGCTCAATTTTGGCAGGATATTTTCCATCCACCAACTTGCGAAGTTCTTTTTCTTCCTCTTTGCTGTGTTCTTCAACATCAAGGCTCTGTTCCCAGTTGCGAGCATAACCGACCAAATCATTCAAAGGTGTTTTTGATGATGCATAAAATCGATAAGATGGGAATTTTTTGATAAATGCTGCAAGAAAAGCATCACATTTCGCTTGGTCTTCCAAAAACGCATTGTAGGATTTGCTCCTTGCCAATGCCTTTCTCATTTTGTCATTTAAAAATTCATAATAAGTCATATTTTTTTCTCCTTTTGTTGTTTGTTGAAATTATTATAACACCATTTTAAAAAAAATCAAATTAAAACATTTTTATTATTCATCAAGGGTGATGTTATAAAATTCCATCGCTTGCTTGACTTGTTCCAAAAACATTTCTTTGTGCTTGCTGAATTGTTCAAAACTGTTTATTCTCACTTCATATTGTTTCCATCTTGAAGCATACTTAACTTCAAAGCCTGCTTTCTCAATTTTTTCTATTGTTTCTTGATTTGCTTCGCCTTTGAACACGAAATAAAGATAAGTCTTTTTTGGATGAAATTCAATGAAATTTCTCACATAACCATCTTTTGACAGTCCGATGTAAAATTTGTTGTATTTCAATTCAAATTTTTGTGCGGGAAGTCCGAGTGCAGAGAAGATATCATCAACAGTCTTCATCACTTTTGCAGAACTTTGATTGTTCCAATAGTTTCTGTCAGTTGGCTCAAGAGCATCTTCCTCTTGGGTTGCAAGTGAAATTCTGTCCAAAACTTTTGTGAATGTCAAAACAACATCATCACCATTTTTGTAAGCACTCATCTGAATGGCAATCAGGGGAATGCTGCCGTTGAAAAGTGATATGACATTCATAAATCTGCCCGTAATCTCCTCCGCAACGATGACTGCACAGTGGTCAAATTGTGGAGACCTTTTCCTTTCAACATCCCAATATTCAATCGTTCGGATTATGTGGCTTGGGTCGGTTGCTCCAAGTTGAATTTCAACCTCAAATCTTGTTGCATCTTCGTCTTGAAGAACAATATCCAATCTACCCTTTGATGGCTGGATTTTTTCCCTCCTCACTGTGGTCAAATCTCCAAGCCCCAAAACCTGAGGGTGGTCGGCTATGTATTTTTGTATCATATCTTCATTGATGTTTTTGCTGTTTTTGATGCTGATTTTTTCCAGCGAAGTCAGGTTCATATTATTGTTCTCCTTTTTTTTATTTTTTCTGAGTTGCCTTTTTCACAATTCGGTTTTCCAAAGGCCGTGCAGGTTGCAATATTCATAAACTGCCACAACCTTTGATTTGCCCACAAAAACTTGTGCCTCGGGTGCAGTTTCTGGTGAAAGGCAAACGATGGTGCAGTTTGTTTGCGTTTGCACAGCGATGAAATTGATGAAGTGTGATTGCTCCATTGGGTGAGGGGTGCTGCCAATTTGCACGGAGGCAACTCCGTTTTTCACTGTCACAACAGGAAGATGTTTTTCAACTGCTGCCTCAGTTGTGTTTGCAGAAAGTTCTTCCATTTTTTCGCCGCAGCAAAAGACTGGCACTTCTTTGTCCACCAATTTTGCAACCACATTTCCACAAATTCTACATTTGAAAAATTTCAGTGTTTTCATTTTTTGTTCTCCTTTTCCTTTCAAGTTTAGCACAAAAATGTTTAATGTCAAAGCAAAAACAACTCTTGCAAAATTTTCCCTTGCCTTATTCAATCACAATCGTCTCCAAATCGTCTGGGACAAACACTTTGCCTTTGAAAAACTTCTGCGCCTCGCGGGTGTATAGGCTTTTGCGCGCGCTTCCGTGACTGTCTTCGGTGTGATACAAAATCAGATTTTTGATTTGGAGTTGGTTCATCGTTTCGCTGGCACTTTTTGTGGTTGAATGGTGCTTTTCATATGCGTGAAAAATTTTCTCCTCCGCCTCCAAGCAAAACGCCTCGTGCATCGCATAGTCAAAACCAACAAAGCGGCTGTATAGGTTTGGATTGAGTGTTTCGTCACCCAAAAATGCCAACTTTTTGTCGCCAAGAGTGCAGGTGAAACCAAACTGCTTTGTGCCTTTGGCTTGGATGTCAAAAAAGGTGTAAGTTATGCCGTTTATTTCACACTGCTGGTTGTCTTTCAAAACTTTGAAGTCCACGATGGAGTATATCGCATCCATCAGTTTGTCCGGCAAAATCTGCGCCGAAACAACCTTGATTGCTTCAAAAACAACATCGTTGCAATAGATGTTGATTTTGTCTTTCAAAAGGCCGTGCATCGCATCGCGGCTTAGTTTCTTGAAAAGCCAAAACAGCCCCAAAATATGATCGGTGTGGCTGTGTGAGATGAAGATATGTTTGATTGATTTATAGTCGATTTTTGCCTGCTGCAATCTTCGGACAATCTCAATTCCCCCCCCCGTGTCAACAAGAAAATTTTGGTCATCGTTTTGGATGACAAAGCAGGTGTTAAACAGTTCCAAAGTGCCACCATTTCCTGTGCCAAGCATTATGATTTTGTTCATTTTTTCGCTCCCTTCAAAACTTCAACCGCTTCCGCGCGCATAATGTTGTGAATTTCAATTTTTCTGTTTTTTGTGGCTTTGACAATGTCCTCGCAAGAAACAAGAACTTCGGGGCAATAATATTTGTTGCTGTCTTCAAGCGTTGCGGCATAAAACAATTTGTCAAACTCCTCATAAAGAATTGCACCCATACACATTGGGCAAGGCTCGGTTGACACAAACATTGTTGCGCCTTTGAGTTCGCCATACAAATTGTTGTGTTTCAGTGCATCTTGAATGGCAACAAACTCGGCGTGGGTGTAAGCCCCATTCAATTTCACTTTTTTGCTGTCGCTGCGGCCAATGATTTTGTCGTCTTTGACAACGATTGCGCCATATGGATATTTTGCAGCCTTTGAAATGTCAATCGCAATTTGCATATATTCTTTTTCGGTCATAATCAAAACTTCCTTTTTATTGAAAAATTCATATCACAAACTTGAAAAAATCATATCACAAAACAAACAAACTTTCAAGCATTCTTTGTTGGGTGCAGGGGCAAATGGGGTTGTTTTGCAAAAGTCAAAATGGCCTCGGCAAGTTCTTCTTCCTTTCCAGAAAATGTGTGTCCACAATTTTCAATCACCTTGATTTTGTTGTTTTTGTGTTTGCTGTTGTTGTTTATGGTTTCAAGGTGGTGTTTGGCATCCCCAAAGGCAAAACCATCTTTTTCACCCATCACAAAAAGCCCCGTTTGAGAAATTTGTTGCAGTTGTTTCCAATCGCCCTGTTGGGAATAGATTGGCAGGTTTCTTGAATGCGGATTTTCAAGAAAGTCCAAAAATGCTCTGGCGGTGAACAAGTTGAAATTGTCAAAAGGCATTGGCAGCAAATCATCAAGTTTGCCTTGCTTTTCAAATTCAAGCGCAAGTGGCAAAAGTTGGGTTGCCGATTTTTGCTCGTGGTCTTTCAGGCGGCCGGTGTCGGTTGGAGAAAGAAGGATGTATTTCTCAACTTTTTCGCTTTGGTTTTGTGAGAGATAGTAAACCACCTTGTTTGCGCCATATGAGTGCCCACCCAAAATGATGTGCTTGAAGCCCTCGTTTTTTGCCCAATCAACATAGGCTTGCAAATCAAACAAACAATCATCAAAAAGTTCGTAGGTTGTGCCGGTTGGAGTTCCGGCAGGGGTTTTCGTGTCCATTCTGTGAAAAGCACCTCTGTTGTGGGCGTAAACAAAACTTATGCCGTTCTGCTCCAATTTTTCACCAACAATTTGCAAAAATTTGTTTTCAAAAATGTTGCCACAAGTCCCGTTTGTGACAATCACACAAGTGTCGCGAAAGTTTTCGCCATAGACGCATCCAAAAAGTTTCACTTTGTCGGCAGTTTCAATTTCGACAATTTTCATAAGCACCTCTTTTTTGAGATTATATCACAGGCGGGCAACAAATTCAAAGCAACAAATTCAAAAATTGATGCAAAAAAAAACGAAACACTGTTTTTTTGTTTCGTTTCTTCTTGTGTCGGGGGCGAAGGACAAACTTTCAAAGAGATGAGCGCTCATTGAAAATTGTTTTTTGAAATTTCAAATCCGATTGGCGAGCAGGTTGGAACGATTGGAAAAGGCAAGTTTTCGTCTGGCTGCAAGTTGAAGGCTGCCGCGATGAAGGCGGTCAAATTGACACCACTTGTCACGCACAAAACATTGTCGGTGGGGCTATGACTGAAAACAATTTCTTTCAAAAGTGACATCGTTCTCTTTTGGCAATCAACCCAAGTTTCGTTGGCAACACTTTTAAATTCGTTCAGCCGTGCGTCCTCAAAAATTGGCACATTCAGTTTTTTGCCAATCATCTCTGCCGTCTTTTTGCATCGCAAGAAAGTGGATGAATAGATTGCCGTGATGGGATATTGGTCCTTTATTTTCGCAAACACTTTTGCGATTGTTTTTGCATCTTGAACGCCCAGTCTTGCCAAAGCACTGCTTTGCGATTTGGTTGTTTTTCTGCCTGCGTGATGAACATAAAAAATTTTCATATCAAACTCCAAAAAATGTGTGATGCATCATAATTTGTGTTGTTTCATTTTTTCAATGATTTTTGTGTAGATTGGGAGCATATATTTTTCACTGGAGAGTTCCATAAGTTCCGCAAATGTCAGCCATTTCACTCCGCTGTTTTCATCCTCTTTCATTTTGATGGTGTCATTTTCATCAGCCTCAAAAAGATAGGTCACATTCAAATGAACATGTGCAGAAACAAATTTTCCCCTTTTCATATGGCTTAAAACAGGAATGGATTCAATTGAAATCGGTTCTGTTGACAGCAATTTGAAATTTTGCAAAGAGGTTTCTTCTTTGAGTTCTTTTTCAGCAACAAAAAGAGCATCGTCAACCCCGTCAATGTGTCCACCCGTCCAAGTCCAAGAATCAAAAATCTTGTGATATGTGCACAAAACTTTTGTCCTTTCTTTGTTGACAACAAAAGCAGATGCGCAAAGATGTGCAAGTTCGTTTTCTCTTGTCAAAATCTGCTCTTTGTTTTCGCAATTTATGAAAAATTGTTTGTCTTTCTCTTCTTGCTCGTTGAATGGTTGATAGGTTTTTATCATTTCAATGATTCTGCTCATAACTTTTCCTCCAACAAAATTGTTATATAGAAAAATTATATCATCTTTTAAACCAAAGTCCAACACAATCATATAAAAAGAAAAATTCACACCCATTTTTAGTTTAGGGTGCGAACAGTTCATTTTTGGCGGAGACGGTGGGATTCGAACCCACGTGCCGATTCCTCGACAACCGCATTTCGAGTGCGGCTCAGTGCGACCTCTTTGATACGTCTCCACATTTTTTCTTGCTCATTTTAGCACAAATTTCTTTTCTTTGCAAGCCATTATTCAAAATTTATTTTTACCCTTTTGAAAAAAATTGTAATATTTTGCAATTTTATTTTGAAAAATCTTTTTTCTGTGATATAATTCAAGCAAAGCAAAGGAGAAAAATCAATGGAAAACAGGGAAAAACAAGTCAAGTTGTTTCTTTTGAGGGCAGGTATAAAATGTGACCAAGTTGGCTTCACATTTTTGAAAGAAATTATTTTGCGCTGCGCAGATGACCAATCGCTGCTCAGAAATTTCAAAGCGCTTTGTTCCAGTGTTGGACAAAAACTGGGAGAGGACAATCCCGTTCGCATTGAGGCGAATATGAACAACGCAATCAAAAATGCATTCAAAAACAAAAGACTCGAAGGCTTGAACAAACTTTTTGGTGCGGCTGTTGTGAACGGCACACGCAAACCAACCTGTCTTGAAATCATCCGCCTTGGCATTGAATACATAAATTTGGAATTATACAAAGATTTTGTTTGGGAGGAAGAACCACAATCCCTGTAAGAACCTCATTTAAAATTCCACACCATTTAAAAGAGAGCTCCACACCATTTGAGCCACAAACACTATGTAAGCGATTTGCAAACTTTTTAAAAACGAAAATCCTGCCACTAAGGACAGGATTTGTTTTGTTTGTTTTGGCAGGGGTGGCAGGATTTGCATAGTGTTGACTTGCAAATGTATTTGCGCAAGGAAGTCAACACGCCGACCATTTTTCCAGCGCGCCACGGTCGAGCCTACGAAAAGTTGGTTCAAGCAAAACGAAGTTTTGCAAAAAATTTGAAAAATTTTTAAATCCTGCCACTATGGACAGGATTTGTTTGTTTCTTTTGGCAGGGGTGGCAGGATTTGAACCTACGAATGCAAGAATCAAAATCTTGTGCCTTACCACTTGGCGACACCCCTTTGGTAAGTTGCTCCCTATTTGGCTTTCCATCACGCCAATGCTTTTTAGCCGAGGACTTGTCCCGAGTTCGCTTGCCAAAGGCAAGACAAAATCAAAGGTTTTGTAATCACGGGCGGATGGGTTTGCAGTTTTTTATTTTCTGCTGGTGGCTTGCCCGGGATTCGCTTTTGTTGCGAAACAACAAACAAGCACGAAAGCCATCACGCCAATGCTTGCAGCCGGGACTTGTCCCGAGTTCGCTTGCCAAAGGCAAGACAAAATCAAAGATTTTGTAATCACGGGCGGATGGATTTGCAGTTTTTTATTCTCTGCTGGTGGCTCGCCCGGGATTCGAACCCGGGACCCCTTGATTAAAAGTCAAGTGCTCTACCGACTGAGCTA
>CANQNH010000042.1 GCA_947625165.1 uncultured Clostridia bacterium | reverse complement strand
CCTTTTCAATCAGCGAAAGAACATCACCCATACCCAAAATTCTGCTTGCGATGCGGTCTGGATAGAACGGTTCGAGGTCGCCAATTTTTTCACCAACACCAGAAAATTTGATTGGCTTTCCGGTGATTGCCTTGATTGAGAGTGCCGCTCCGCCACGCGTGTCGCCGTCAAGTTTTGTCATAACAACACCCGAAATGTCGAGGTCGTTGTTGAAACTTTCAGCAATCGTGACCGCGTCTTGCCCCGTCATCGCGTCCACAACAAGCAAAATTTCTGTTGGCGAAACTTCTTTTTTGATTGATTTAAGTTCCTCCATCAACTCTTGATTGATGTGAAGCCTGCCCGCCGTGTCAATGATAACGGTGTCATAGCCCTGCTTCTTTGCGTGTTCAACCGCCTGTTTTGCGGTTTTGACAGGGTTTTGCGTTCCGCGTTCAAACACTTCAGTGTTGGCAGTTTTCCCAACAACTTGAAGTTGGTTGATTGCTGCAGGACGATATATGTCGCACGCAACAAGAAGTGGTTTTTTGCCGCTTTTTTTGAGGTGATAAGCAAGTTTTCCGCACATAGTGGTTTTGCCCGCACCCTGAAGACCGCACATCATTATCACAGTTGGCGGATTTGACGAAACTTTAAGTTTTTGGTCGTTGCTTGAAATGAGATTTGTCAGTTCATCGCGGACAATCTTTATCACCATTTGCCCCGGTGTCAAACTTTTCATCACATCTTCGCCAAGAGCCTTTTCGCTGACATCAGCAACAAACTTTTTGGCAACCATATAGTTGACATCGGCTTCCAAAAGTGCCACGCGGACTTCGCGCATCGCCTCTTTGATTTCAAGTTCGGTCAATTTTCCGCGCTTGGTCAATTTTGAAAAGATGTGGTTCAGCCTTTCACTTAAAGATGAAAAAAGTGCCATATCAAATTTCCTTTAAAATGTTTTCGACTTTTTGCTTGACATCATTCTGCCCCGCACTTTCGCATAAAGGCAAAAGTTCGGAAAGTTTTTGTGTCAAATCGTGCTTTTTTTGACATACGCCCAAATTCTTCTCAAAGAACTGCAATTTTTCACAAGATTTTTGAATGGCATCCAAAACGGCCTGCCTGGAAATGCCACGCTCTTGCGCAATTTCTGCCAAAGTCATATTAAACTCAAAATATGATGTCATGATCTTTTGGCGGTCATCACTGAGAAGTGAGCCATAAATTTCAAAAAGTTGTCCAAATTGCACAAAATCTTGAAGTTGAATTTTTGACATAGGCGCACGCTCCGTCAAGCATTTTTGCTTTACATTTTGGATTATAACACACAAAGGAAAAATTTGCAAGCATTTTGCAAAAATTTTTTTTAGTCTTTTAAAGGCTCATAAGGTTCAAAATTTTTTTCGGTTCATAATATGTTTATTTTATCTAATTATTAAATCCCAATTATTGCCCAAATCCACCCTGTCATCGAAACAAGTTTGAAATGATGGTGTTTGAAAGGTGATAGAAAATCGGATTGAGTGTGACAATTCTCGCGCTTTCATCAACAATCAAAATTCCATCATTGACATATTGCTCAAAGAATGGATTTTTGCAAAGGTCAATTTCTTTTAGCGTTGAAACATTCACTCCCAAGCAGCACCGAAGTCCCAACATAATTTTTTCCTCATCTTCTTCAAGCGGTGAAAGAGTTTCTGTTGTCAATTTGCCAAGTTTATAGTCCGCAATCGTTTTGGCATTTTCCATTCTCACACCATCAACAAAAGAGTGAGCAGAAATTCCAAAGCCAAGATATTCTCCCCTTGCCCAATAGTTGAGGTTGTGACGGCTCTCATATCCCTCGCGTGCAAAATTACTGATTTCATATCTTTCAAATTGTTGGTCTTGAAGATAGTTTGCAAGTTTGTTGAAAGCGAGAATTGTTTGCTCATCATCAAGCGGCCGATATTGTTTTTTCTCAATCATAGAAAAAATCGGCGTGCCTTCATACACTTCAAGCAAATAGGTTGAGATATGTTTCACGCCCAGTGCAATCAAATCTTTGGCATAGCGGCACAAATCTTTTCCTGTTTGATTTTCCAGACCAACAATGAGGTCGGCAGAAACATTGTCAAAAAATTTTCTTGCCAATTTGATTTTTTCCAACGCCTCTTTTTTGGTGTGAAGCCTTCCAATTTTTGCCAAAGTATTGTCGTCGAGCGCCTGCACGCCAATGCTCAACCGATTAACTCTCAGCCCCTTCCAACACCCAAGTTTTTCCTCAGTCAAACTGTTTGGGTTTGCCTCGATTGTGAACTCGGCGTTGTCATAGACATCAAAATTCTCAAAAATTGTTGCGACGATTTTTGAAATATGTTTTTCACTCAAAACACTTGGCGTGCCACCACCAAAATAGATTGTTTTCACAACAGGCTTGTCCGATTTGAAAACTGCTGCCCGTCTTTCAATCTCATCGCACAAAAGAGCAACATAATCTTCCTTCACATCATCCTTTGCAATGAAAGAATTGAACGCACAATATGCGCACTTTCTTTCGCAAAACGGAATATGAACATAAATTGAAATTTCTCTTCTCATATAAAAACATTATAAATCAAACAGCCAACATCTGCAAAATAAAAAATAAACAGAAAAATTTTTTATTAAAAAAAATAATAAAAAATAAAACAAAATAAAATTTAAAACTTATGAAAAAAATAAAAAATTATCAAAAAAATAAATAAAAAAAAGCACAAAAAATAAATAGAAAATATAACTAAATTCAAATAAAAATTTAAAAAAATAAATTGAAAAATAGAAATTAATTTAAAATTAAAATTGAAAAATAATAAAGAAATGCTTTAAAAATGCAAAAAAACATTAAAAAAGCTGCAAAAAATCAATTTTTTAGCGATATTTTTGATTTTGCAGTCTTTTTGCCATTCGCTCCTTATCTTTCTGAATTTCGTTTTTTGTCACCACTTCTTTTTTGATTGGTTTTGTCATCAAATAATATCTCAATTCATCAAGAGCGTGGTCGTCTTTTTTGATTGGCACATCGTCATCGCCCCACCAATAACTTTTTATTTCTCTGATAAGATTGATGCAATTTTTGAAAATAAAAAGCCGTCTTCTTCCGTCAGCAGTTTTGAGATATGACTTGACAACAGATATGCCAGCAAACAAATCTTTGTTGACATTCGTGTTGACAACAATCTTATTTTCATAAAAAAGTTCAACAACATTTTTCGAACTTGCAAGCGTTCTTTGATTTGCCGCACTGTCAATCAGTGCGTGCAAAAATCCCCGGCCGTCAGTTTTCCAATTAAGTTTTTTTGCCAAATTCCAAATGGCTTTTGCGTGTTGCTCCACCGTTTGCCCTGCCGCAAAATGCTCGGCAACAACATAAACATTCCCATCAAAATCCACCGCATAGAAATGCGCAGAAAGTGGATTGTGCAAGCCAGGATCAATCGATATGTTGTCCTGCCACTCACTCGGAATTTCAAACGGCTCAATCACATTCTGGCTTTCATCAAATTCGGAATAAACCAATCCTCCGTTTTGCATAAAGTGACCATATCGCCTGCTTTCAATTTCATCGGCAGGCAAAGTTTTTGTCAATGCCTCAACCTCCTTTTTTGACAGAAATGGATTGTCTGCCCACTCCATTGTTTCGCACCAAACCTGCTCATCATTTTGTTCATTCAAATATATCGTGTTAAACACCCAAGTCAAGCCTTTGAGCGGCGTCATCGTTCCAAAAATTTCACCACATCGGTCAAGAACACGCATTTTGCATTCAAGATAGATGTCAAAAGGCGGCTCTTCGTCAAACCAAACATAGTCAAGCGATGCACCCTGAAATTTTTCTCTGCCTTGGTCACAACTTTTGAAACCAATTTTGCTAAAGCCTCCCGCCTCGCTTTTCACAACAATAAAGTCGATGATGCCATTTACGGCGTTATCTTTGCTTCCCGTCACCATAACGATGTCAACAATGTATGACAAAGGGAGATATTCCAAAATCTTTCGCTGAGCAACATCGCGTTGCACCTGGCGCGACAACGAAACCACCCAGCCTTCTGTGACTTTGTTTTTTTTGTATGGATGCAGCCCGCAAGCAAGATAGACCACTTCAACAGCCCCGCACTCTGTCTTGCCGGAACGATTGCCCCCAAACACCCAGCGATTGCGCTTTTTACATTTGTGAAAGGCAATTTGTTTTTTGTGGACTTTACCTTTTTTGTTATAGAAATTCAGTTTGTTTGCGTCAAATCTGATTTGAATTTCTGTTTCAAGTTTCAATATTTTGTTGACAATTTCTTCTTCCATAAGCACTCCACATCATAAAATTGAATTGAAAATTTGTCAAATCCAACAAAAATCGCACAAAAGTGACATAATTGCGACATAAAATTCTGCCAAAAAAGCCGTCAAAACGAGTTACAATTTGGCTATGAAAAAATTTGTTATCCTTTCATCAATTTTCTTTGCAATAAATTTGTTTGCTTTTTGCTTTGCGGCATTTTCACTCACCCAGATTGACCGTTGCACAGCGGACAGCGGAACATATTATGCGCAGGTCAAGACAAGCGGAGTGAATTTTTGCTCATCAGCGGACGACAGCACCGCACTGTTTGAAATTCCAAACACCTATTTTGTTGAGGTGCAAGGTGTGTCGGGGAACTATTTCAGCGTGAAATACAAAAACAAACAAGGTTATGTCAAAAAAGATGGTGTTCAACTGAAAAGAGAAACTCCAAAAGCTCCATATTTCAACGCCACCTTGAATGTGTTTGACCCCAACTATCTTTATGCCACCCCAAGCCGAAGCGATGCTGCAACAAAAATCACGCAGAGCAATCTTTTGACCTACTATGGCACAATGCGCGGTGAAGAAATCCAAAGTGGAAAGTCAAATTGGTTCTATGTCAGTGCAGTCCTTGATGGCAAGGTGGAATTTGGCTATGTTTTTGAGACATTTTTGGACAAACAGCCTGTTTTTTCGCCAAACACAGAGAGCAATTTGACGAATGTTGGCGAGGAAGTTTTAAATCAATATGTGACAGCATTTGAAGGGATGTCAACTGGCACAAAAGTGATTTTGATTATTGCAATAAGCATCCCAAGCGTGCTGATTTTGTATTTTCTGGTCAAGCCAACACGAATTATGCAGGGCAGCAAACCTCAAAAGCGAAAAAACAAGCACATTCGCCGACACGGTGACTATTTTGAATTTGACGAAGGAGAATTATAATCCCCCCCCCACTCAAAAAATAGCCGCTCAGCCAATTTTCTATGAAACCGCTCTTGCCAAATTGATTTTTGAGAGAACAACCTGTTCTTCGTTTCCGTTCAGCAAGGTGCGATAGACATTCAAAATCCACTCCTCATTTTCAAGCATAGATGCAAGCCGAAAGTCAGGATAGCCTTTTTTTGAAAGACCGATTGCAAAGGATTTGACCGCCGCATCAAGTTTTCGGAAAACTGTTCGTATGCTGATTTCGTGTCGCTCAACAAGTTCTCTTGCCTTGGCACCGTCAAAATATTTTTCAATCAAAAACTCTGCGCTTTCTTGGTCGATAGATTTGAGCGTGTCATCAATCAAGATTTTGAGGTTAATCAAAGTGACTTTTCTTTCAGAAAGGTCAATAATTTTTTGCGTGACAGTGAGAATATTATTTTGAAAAAAATTTTGTCCACAAATGTTTGCGCTGTTAAGTCCACTGCGGAGAATAATTTTGTCAATCGCCCCCGTTATTCTTTCAAGATAGCGATAGACAGAAAGTAATGTTTTCGCCCAAACAAAATCGGTTTTCATTGGAACTCTCCTTTTCTCTGTTTGTGATGAATTTGACAAAATCAAATTTCACGCAAATTATAAAAAATAAAAAAAATCATAGTCAAGAGAATATGTCAAAATTTTTAATTGTTTTACAATATTTTACAATATTAAAAGAATATGACGCCATTTTGACGGCAAAAATTCGACAGGAAACGACAAAATAAAACAATAGTTCGGCCTTACACTTTTCTTCTTTTTTTTCAGAAAAGTCGTTGACTTTTCTATTTCTTTTGTGTATAATGACGCTGAAGATAGGGATACTGAACTGGGTTGTTTTCGAACATTCACAGGCCATCCCATCTTTTTTTATTCAGTTTCCGCCAACACCTCTTTGCCACATTTTTTTATTCCTTGTTTTTTTGTTTTTCTAAAAAAAGTGTTGACTTTTTCAAGTTTTTCGTATAATTCGAAATGAACAGATAAGCAACGTTTGGGAACCTACCCTGTTAACGCTTATATGTTTTTTACAACTTTTTTATTGTTCCTTTTCTTGTTGCTCTAGGAAGTTCTTTCAATTTATTAGTTATCTCTGAGTTGTTTTTGTTTAAGTTGTTTATTTCTAAGTTGAGAAAACGCACAAAAAAACGCAAAAAATTCAATATTTTTGCGTTTTTTTATCAAATTTTTCATAATTTTCAAATTTTTTATTTAAATTGTATTAAATTAAAAAATTTTCAAAAACAAAAACATTCAAATTTTTATTTCTTTTTATTTTCCTTCTTTGCCTTCTTTGCCTTCTTTGCGTCTTTCTTTGCTTGCTTTTTGTCAGCTTTTTGTTTTTTCTTCAAAGCCTTCCCAGTCAGTTCTGGCTCAGGAAGTCTTTCTTTCAAAAGTTCTGGATGCTCAATATAACTGTTCAAAAGTCGAAGGCTGTTGGAATAATAAAGTCCGTCACAAACACGTTCGTCAAGCGAATACTTCATCCTGAGGCTCTTCTGCACTTTCACCTCTCCCTCACGATTTGCAACTGGTGTGTAGAACACTTTGCCCATAGTTGCAAAAATTGTGGTGTTTCCAAAATTGTATAGGTGGTGATTGACAGCGTCAAGTTTGATTGAGCGCAAATCTGCAACATAGATGCTGGTGTGGAAAGGGCTGACATCCAAAAGTTTTCTTGGCAACATTCCGTGATTGTCACCAAATCTCAAAAGTGCCATTGCTGCCTTAAAGCACCAATTTGGCAATTTGCACAAGAAGCCCGCAGTTTTTGTTGTTCCGTGAACTTCGTCCTCGGCAATGTTTTTTGCAACTTCTTCTTCAAATATTCTTTTCACATCGTCCAAACTTTCTCTTCCGGTGAAAAACATTTTCAGCGTCACTTCTTCGCCGTCATCAGTGAGTTTTTTCTTGATGCTTATTGAAACTGAGATATATTTTCTCTGAAAAACTTGGCAGTTTGTGATAAATCTGTTGGTCTTTGGTCTTTCATAAAGCATTCTTATGCACGCAGCCATCATAATTTCAGTGTATGAATAATGCACACCATTTTTCTTTTGCTCCAAAATGAATTGGTCCATTGTTTCGCAGTTGACAACTTGCTCATAAAGATTGACAGCATCAATCCTCATTGGCATAAAATATGGCATCGCTTTGTCGATGATTTGCATTCCTTTAACTTTGACCCCATCGGCCCTTCTTCCAAACATAGTCTTTTCTCCTCGTTTCTTATTTTACAACACCTGCCCCATATTTCAAAACAAATATAGGAAAATTATTAAAAAATTTTAAGTTTTTTTGCTTCAACTCATTTTTTTTATTGGTTCTTTCTCTCTAAAACAACCTGGTCAAAACAAGATTTCACACCTAACAACAGGTGTGTCTTGCTTTTGAAGGACAATCACATCTTTGTTTGGCAAACTTGTTTTATGCACATCAAGAATGTCATTCTCATAAGACTGGTTTGCGTAAACAACTTCCATTTCCTTGATTTGTCTTGTTTCCAATTCCTTAATCGAAAAAGTGTTCAACACAAAACGGAGATATTCCAAATTATTTGTGTGGTGAGACATATCGATGTTTGTGCTTCGCACCCTGACCTGTTCAAGCACAGGCAAATTTTCATAATCAAACTTGCAAAATTGGATGTCAACCGATGGAGTTTCGGCAAGCATTGTTTCATCCACGCCAACGGAATTTAATTTTCTGATTTTCTGCGTTGTGATGTCCAAAGCACACTCCTCAACACGAGCATAAAACACAAGTTCGCCATTTGTGGTTTTTGCAGCAACATCAACATTCATTTTGACAAGTGATTTTAGCGAGATGAAACAAGAGATGACAAACTCTTCATTCCACCTCAATTTTCTGAAAATTCTAACTCTGTTTTTGGTGAAAACCCAAAAAGCGTTGTATTTTTCTTTTGCTGTCACACCGTCAATTTTCAGCTCGCCCATAAGTTCGGTTATTGCATCTTCAACAATCCCAAAAACACCCAAAATCGACAAGCACTCGTCAGAACTTGCCATTGATGCGGAAACTTTTTGCTTTTTTGTGTAAATCATAGTCCCTCACTTTTTCTCTCTGCGTTTGAAATAGCACCTGTCTTTCAGGCTGTCAGGCAGATATTGCTGCTCAACATAGCCGCCATAGTCGTGTGGATATTTATATTTCTTGCTTGCCTCAGTGTGATTTTTCAAATAGTCTGGCACACGGTCATCGGGATGATTTTTTGCATCATCAATTGCCATATCTTTTGCAATCACAACACGATTGTCTTTCGGGCTTTCGCAAACATATATGATTGCCTGCGTCAGTGCCAAATTCCCCTCCGGCATCCCCAAGTTGTCAAGAGCATACAGCGCACAGCAAGCCTGCACCAATGCATTTGGTGCTGACAATCCAACATCTTCGCAAGCGTTGCACTTTGTGCAAGATGAGGGCATAAAAAATTGCTGTTTGAATTGTCTAACGCCAACTGATCCGAACATTCGTTTTCTTGCCCTCCTTTTTCATTATAATTTCTATTATACTCCAAATTAGTGTCTTTGTCAAAACGAATTTTGAGTATAATAGAAATTATAATGAAAAAGGA
>CANQNH010000041.1 GCA_947625165.1 uncultured Clostridia bacterium | reverse complement strand
TGACACGCTTGTCTGTGCATTGTGCCGACAAAATCACCGCAACAAGCAATTCAAAAGGAGTTTTGTGTTCAAGTTCACACTTTGGGTCTGGCACCATAATGTCCAGCCCGTCCATAACAAATTTTGCAAAGTCATCATCTTTTTTCAACTGCTCACCCCCTGCTTTAATGTCTCAAACTTCTTGACTTGCCTTTGAAAAATCTCAAACGCAAACGCTCCAATTTGATTTCTTCAATCAAAAAAACACTCAAAATCAATCCGAACATTAAGAAATTAACTAAAAAACCTCTTGCCGTTTTCAACAAGTTGATTGTTGATGAATGTTCTCACACTCGGCGTCATCCAGCCCGTTCCAATTCGCGTTTTAACCTCAACATCTCCAACCTTCGCGCTAAGTGAAACGGAAAAACGATAAAGCGATTTCATCTCGTCCACAAGTTTGCCATCAAAACAAAGTTGGCAAGTTGAATATTTCACAAAAACATCAATCTTGTGTCCCTCAAATTCGTATTGATAGTGGACCCGAGAAAAGATGACTGCAACCACCAACAAAATCAGACACAAAAACAAAATTGCAGCAAGCACCCAACTCAAAATAAGCCCATATCCCGACATTGTTCACCTCTCAACAAACAACTCCCAAACATTTCGCGCAACAAAAGGAGAAATCTATTCGCAAAATTTCCAAAAAAACTCAAGAAAAAGAAGCAAAAGTAGATGTCACTTCATCAAAGGGAAAAGCACAACATCGCGGATGTTTGGACAATCAAAGGCAAATTGCAAGAACCGGTCAATTCCAAATCCAAGACCGGAGATTGGTGGCATACCGTGTTCCATCGCCAGCAAAAAGTCCTCATCAACATCCATAGTTTCCTCGTCACCGGCTGCTTTTTCTTTAAGTTGCTCTTCCAAAGTTTTCCTCTGAATGATTGGGTCAACCAACTCGCTGTAGGCATTCACAAGTTCCTGCCCGCCCGCAACAATCTGGAAAACATCAACAATTCTTGGGTCTTTGTCGTTGCGTCTTGCAAGAGGCTTCAAAGAAGCAGGATAGTTATATAAAATTGTTGGTGTCACAATGCCGGCACGAATTTTGCGCTTGTAGATATAGTCGATGAGCGTTCTTACACTCTTGCACTCTTCAAGGTCGCCATACGAGAACAACTTTCTGTCCACCGCAATTTTTTTCAACGCATCCAAATCGTCAATATCAAGAAAATCGCAGCCCAAAAGTTCGCGCATTTTGGCAACATAGTCGATGCGGGTCCACTCGGTGTCAAACTCAACTTCTTGCCCCTGATATGCCACTTTTGTTGTGCCAAGACAATTTTTCATCAATTCAACCAAAAACTTTTTGAAGAATTTGATGTTGTCCTCAAAGTTCCAATAGGAAGCATACCACTCAACTTGCGTAAATTCCTGCAAGTGTGCAGGGTCCATACCTTCGTTGCGGAAGTCTTTGCCGAGTTCAAAAACGCGGTCAATTCCACCAGCAACACATTCCTTCAAAGCGCATTCAAAAGCAATTCGGAGATTGCACTGCAAATCAAGCGCGTTGTGATGGGTGAAAAACGGCTTTGCACTTGCTCCGGAAACACTCGTTTGAAGAACAGGCGTTTCAACCTCAATAAAGCCGTTGTCCTCCAAAAATCTTCGAACAAAGGAAACCACCTTGCTTCTTGTCAAGAAGATTTTTCGACTTTCCTCGCTTGTAACAAGGTCGAGATATCGCTGACGATATTTGATTTCGGTGTCAGCAATCCCGTGAAACTTTTCAGGAAGTGGTCGCAGCGTTTTTGAAAGCAGAGTGATTTTCTCTGCGCGAACAGTCACTTCGCCCGTCTGAGTTTCATAGACTTCACCCTCAACCCCAACAAAGTCGCCAATGTCAATCATTTTTTTGTAAAAATTATAGTCCTCTTCGGAAAATTCATTTCTTCCAACAGAAATTTGGATGCGCTCATAGATGTCGCGAATTTGACAAAAGCCGAATTTTCCCATTATGCGACGAAAAACGATACGCCCAGCGATTTTCACTTTTTCGCCAAGTTTTTCGCGCGCCTCAGCGATGGTGCAAGTGCGTTCAAATTTTTCTTTAAATGGAATTTCTCCCATTTTTTTCAGTTCTTCAATTTTTGCGCGTCTGATGTCAATTTCGTTGGACAAGTTTTCTTCCATTTTCAAACTCCTTAAAAATTTTTTCCGATTTTCTAAATGTATCTCATCACACAAGTGAATAAGTTCAACAAACCGCAAGCAAAAAAACACAAGCAAAGCAAACATATTCCATAAAAAACAAGATAACAACATAGAGAATATCACAAAATGTGAAAATATGTCAACAAAAATTTTGTTTTTAGGCAGAAAACACCAACAAAACATTCGCAAAACAGCGAAAAACATTTGGAAAAACGAAGGAATGATGCTAAAATCTTGATTGAAATTGGTTTTTATATGAGGTGAAAAATGAGAAAAACAGCCATAGTCATCGGCGCATCAGGCGAAATTGGGCTTGCAACAGCAAAGAAACTGCAAAAAGATGGTTTTGATTTGGCACTATCTTTCAACAAAAACAAAATTGAAAAATTTGACAAAGAGAAAACCGAAAAAATCAAAACCTATCATCTTGACCTGTTGCAACAAGGTGCAATCAAAACTTTTTTTGAAGCGGTTGCAAAAGATTTTGAGTGCGTCACAACACTTGTTTTTTGCTCTGGGATTGCACAAAAAAGACAACTTATTTTTGATGTCACGGATGAGGAAATTGACAACCTGTTCAATGTCAACATTGTTTCAGCAATCAAGTGCATCAAAGAGTTTGTGAAGATTGCAAAAACGCCAGCAAACATTGTTCTTGTAGGCTCTTTTGCAGAAAAGATCGGATGCTCTTGCGAAAGTGTTTATGCCTCCACAAAGGCAGCGATGACCGGCCTTTGCAAATCGTTGGCAAACGAGCTTGGCAATTTGGAATATCGCATCAATGTTGTCGCACCAGGTTTTATCGACACCAAAATGAACAACAACCTCAGTCAAGATGAAAAAGATGACCTTGCAGATATGACCCCTCTTCAAAGACTTGGGAAGGTTGAAGATGTTGCAAACGCGATTTCATTTCTTGTTTCCGAAAACGCGTCATTCATAACAGGGCAAACTCTTTTTGTTGATGGCGGATTGATTTTGGAATAAAAAAAATAAATTTCGAAATGAAACTCAAAAACAATTTCGAAAGTATAACGAAAATTGATTTTTGAACATAACAAAAAACAAAAACGAATTTGTTTGATTATCGCAAAAATTTGACTTTTGAATAAAACAAAGACACAAAACAACACAAGATACGTTGTATTATGCAATGCATACCACACCATATTTTGTCATATTTCGTCTTTTTTATCTTTCTTATAAAACATCTTCAAAAAAGGCACAGTCCATCTTGGTGCTTTGATGCAAATGATTTTGATGTTGTTTGAGTTTTTTTCTTTTTCCATATTTTTTCTTTATGAAAAAAGCACAATTTGTGTCACAAAAAACATTTCACAAAATTTCAAGACCACTTCACGCCTGCTGCCCAGCAATCGCGCCATCACTGCAAGCTGTGACAATTTGTTTCAGCATCTTGCTCCTCACATCACCAACAGCAAAAACACCGTCAATCGATGTTCTCATATTTTCATCGGTCACAACAAAACCTTTTTCGTCAACCTTAACCCCACCAAAAACTTTGCCGTCTGGCTTTTTGCCAAGTTCAATAAAAAGTGCAGATGTCGGCACAACGCGATATTCCACCGAAAAAACCATTTCCTTGTTTTTTCCGCTTTCGGCAGTCATCTGACTTTCTTTTTTCTTGTCCCTGATGCTCACTTGAACACCACTCAAAATGTCCTCTCCCAAAAGTTGTTCAATGTTGACATTTGAAATCACCTCAAGTTTTTTGTTTTTGTTCGCCTGAGCATAAGCCACCATATCTTCACTGTCAAGCACGGTCACTTTTGAGCATAACTCAGTCAAAAACAAAGCATCTTTCAAGCCCGAGCCATTCTTACTTGCAACACAAACCTCCACACCTTTGAAAAAGTTTGCATCGCACACAGCACAAAAACTTGCCCCTTTGCCCAGAAAGTCTTTCTCATTTTTGCCAAGTTCAACATAAGAAACACCCGTTGCGATGATCACACTCTTTGCAACATACTCTGCATTTTTGCCAAAAATCCTCTTTTCAGGGTGGTCATAGTCCACACGCTGAATGTCATCATAAATCACATCAACGCCAAGATATTCAATCTGTTTTGAAAACTGCTGAGCAAGACTTTGTCCGTCAATTGAACTCACAGACGGAAAATTTTCGATTTTAGGAATTTCGTTGACCTGCCCGCCAAGAGCCATACGCTCCAAAATTGCCACATTTTTTCTTCTGCGTTTGGCATAGATTGCCGCACTCATTCCCGCAACGCCGCCGCCAATAATCAAAATGTCAAACTTTTTTGCCGACTGTTCAACCGCATTTTCCTTTTCAAATTTGTTTTTCTTTTCCATATGTTTCATTATATCACCAAATCACCTTGTCTTGTCAAATTTTTTGCCAGCAATCCACATATTTTGATTTCTCACATTTTTTATCGTCTTTATTGTTTTGATTTTTCACAGATTTCTCTTTTTTATCTTGCATTTGTTTTTATCTCACACAACTCACCAAAAAACATAAATCTCCTTGGCAGTAATTGACTGCCCCACTTGCTGCTTTACAGAAGAAAAAATAACAAAAAAAGAGCAATATTTTGCTCTTTGATGTTTTCAAACTTATGCATTTGCTTGTGTGTTTGAATTTGCAGATTTAACTTTTGCTGCTTTGCCTGTGAGGTCGCGCACATAGTAGAGTTTTGCTCTTCTTGGCTTCCCTTTTCTCACCACTTCAATTGAAGCGATTTTTGGTGAATGGATTGGGAATGTTTTTTCAACGCCAACGCCGTAAGAAATTTTTCTGACAGTGAAGGTTTCGCGAATTCCACCATTCTTTCTGGCAATAACAACACCCTCAAAGGCCTGAAGTCTTTCCTTGTCGCCTTCTTTGATTTTCACGATGACTTTCACAGTGTCGCCGATTGAAAATTCAGGCAAGGTTTCTTTCATACCTTCGCGTTCAAGTTGGTCGATCAGATTTGCCATTGACTTATCTCCTTTTTTCAGATTTTCGACAGAATGCTCATAAAGTTTAAGTCCCAAAGAACCGCTCAAAACCCACAAAGCAGTGGAATTTTTTGCTCACCAAAGCGGAACACCCGAAGTCTTTGTCATTATAGCATAGTCAAAACACAAAAAACAAGTGTTTTTGACAAAAAAAATAAAAATTTTTGATTTTGAGAATAAGGCATTAAAAAAGCAATAAAATCCACAAACCTCATCAAACAAAAAAATCAATAAAATCCAACGAAATCTACCAAAAAATCTAACAAAACCATAACACAACGAAGCACCAAACCAACATAAAAAAAGAAATTTCTTCAAAAAAAAGAAACTTCAAACTCAAATGAAAACAAAAACATCAAAAAGCATTGATTTCGTGATTTATATCTTCGCCCAAAATTTCGATAACATCAAATCGGCAATCGCAAAGCGGCATCTTTTTGAGCATAAGATAAAATTCCGCAACACGCCTGATTGTTTGTTGCTTTCGAAAATCCACCGCCTCAATCGGACGACCATACGCCAAAGTTTTGCGTCTTTTCACTTCAACAAAAACAACAACTTTGTTGTCAAGGGCAACAATGTCAATTTCACCAAATTTTGTTTTGAAATTGGTTTCCAAAATTTTGTAGTTTTTCTTTTTCAAAAAATTAACAGCCAAAATTTCGCCAACATCGCCATTGATTTTGTTCAGAACTTTTGAGCCGTCTTTTTCAAATTGATTTTTCACATTTGCTCCCCAAATGGTTATATTTTCATAACCTTAAACGCAAAAAAACGAATACAACAGCAAACCGCAAAACTCAGTCCAAAGTCAGTTTTCCAAGTTTCCCTTTTCGAAAATCATCGATGATTGCCCTGCCCGTTCTTTCAAAATCAACCTCGCCACCAGAAGAAACATATTTACGTTTTTGCGCAATTTCCTCCAAGATTTTGATGCTTGGGTCAAGCTCAAATCCGGTTGGGTCAACCTCATCACGCTCAACAGCGTTCAAATTTTTTGAAAGACCGTATCTTTTCTCAATCACATTTGGATATGATTTTTGCATTTGTTTGACAAACTCCATTCCAAGTTCAACAAAGTCCAAAATCTCATCACGAACACTGCCAACATAGGCAAGTTTTTTCGCGACATCCTGATTTTCGATGTTTGGATAGAGCGTGCCCGGCGTGTCATACACCTCAATGCAGTCGCCAATGCTCACCCACTGACCGCGCTTTGTGACACCAGCACGGTCGCCCGTTGTTGTTTTGGCTTTTTTGCATAGGTTGTTCACAAGAGTGCTTTTCCCACAATTTGGAATGCCAACAACCATCGTGCGTATGGTTGGTCTGACGCCTTTTGCCAAATATTTCTCAAGTTTCGCAGAGGCAAGTTTTTTGATTTTCGACAAAACGATGTCACTTTTGCCAGAAAGCGTGCTGTTAAAAAGAACATAGTCACAGTTTTCGCCTTTGAATTTTGGCAAAATAGCCTTGATTTTTTCCTCGTCAGCCATATCGATTTTGTTGAAAACATAAAGCACAGGCTTGTTTTGTGTCAATTTATCGAGCGAAGGATTGAACGAGGAAAGTGGAATGCGTGCGTCAAGAAGATATGTCACAACATCAACTTTTTTAAGTTGCTCTGCAATATCTTTCAGCGCCTTATTCATATGTCCCGGAAACCAATTTATCTTCATTCTTTCTCAAAGCTCCCAAACTTGCATATCACACCACATATTGTGTGGTATGCAGTGCATAATACACCACATTTATTGCTTTTTGCTTTTGCGTTCGAAATTTTTTGCAAGGTCTTTTCGCAAAGATTTTGTCCTTTTCAGACTTTGTTCGTTTCTCCATTTTTCCACTTCTTGATGATTGCCAGAAACAAGAACCTCCGGCACAGCAATCCCCTGAAAAATTTGAGGCCGCGTGTATTGAGGATATTCCAACAGTCCGTTTGAAAAACTTTCGTTTTCAAGGCTTTCCGCTGAAATCACGCCATCAACAAAACGCGAGAGCGTGTCCACAATCACCATTGTTGGAAGTTCGCCGCCCGTCAAAACATAGTCACCAATCGAAATCTGACAGATTGGAAAAAGTTGAAAAAGTCGTTCATCCACACCCTCATAGTGTCCGCAGACAAAAATGATATGTTCATATTTTGAAAGTTTTTCAGCCTTTTTTGCAGTCAAAACTTCACCAACCGGCGAAGGAAAAACGATTATTGTCTTCTCAGGCAACTTTGTCAACTGCATCTGCTCACTTACGCTTGCGTTCTTTCGATTTGGTGCTTTCTTTCCCTCATCATCAGTGCTTTGACCAAGAACGAATTTGATTGCATCATAAAGTGGCTGAACAGTCATCAGCATCCCCGCCCCTCCGCCAAAAGGTGCATCATCGCATTTCTTGTGTTTGTCTTTGGAAAATTGCCGGATGTCAACAAGGTTTATTTCCAAAATGCCGTTTTCAACCGCTCGACCAATTATGCTGCTTTGAAGCGGAGCAAACATTTCTGGAAAAAGTGTCAAAATGTCAATTTTCATTCTTGCACCACCTTTGCGCCTTCATATTCGGCACGCAAAACCGTGACAGTTTGGCCCACATTTGTGAAAATTGCCTTTCGAAACGGAACTTCAAACAAAAGATTTTCCTCTTTGATGATGATGATGTCGTCAAAGCCATAGTCCGTCACGCCCATAATTTGCCCAACAAGTTGCCCCTTCTCGTCATACACCAAACTGCCAACCAAATCCTCAATCAAAAAATCGTCAACAGCAAGGCTTGAAAACTCCTCTTTGGTGATATAGACTTTTTTGTTCCGAAATTTCTCCGCCTCGTTTCTGTC
The DNA here is from genome assembly GCA_947625165.1 of uncultured Clostridia bacterium. GTDB lineage: Bacteria > Bacillota > Clostridia > Christensenellales > UBA1242 > Caccovivens. Next base: position 1,179 of record CANQNH010000041.1, on the reverse strand, counting down.
TTTTATTTCCTCAAAGGCGACAAAACCATAACCAAGACGAAAACTTGCCGTCTTGATTTTCATTGATTTCTTTTCCACAAAAAGTTGATGTTTACCATTAAAAATCGCAGGAATATCAATTGAAGGCAAAATTTTCACCTCCCCTTTGATACCCTGCGGTTTTATGATTTTCCCTACGCAGACAAAATCCATAGTTCCTCTTAATCTTCAAACTTAACAAAAACTTTCTTGTGAAGTTTTGCTGTGACAGATTTCATAATTGTGCGAACACTGTTTGCAGTTTTTCCGTTTTTTCCAATCACTTTGCCGATGTCATTCTCTGCAACTTTGACGCGATATGTGATTGTTTTTTCGTCCTCTTCCTTTGAAATCTCAACAGCGGATTTGTCCTCCACAAGATTTTCAACCAGGAATTTTAGCAAGTTTTCCATCATTCACTCCCTAATCTCATTCAGCATCTGAGTTTTTTTTGATTGCGCCACTCTTCACAAGAACAGATTTTGCTGTTTCTGTTGGAGTTGCACCATTTTTGAGCCATTTCACTGCTTTCTCGTTGTCAATCTTGATTTCAGCAGGGTTTGTGAGTGGATTGTATGTCCCCAAAAGGTCGATATATTTTCCATCTCTTGGACTTCTGCTGTCAGCAACAACAACGCGATAGAAAGGTGATTTTTTGTCTCCCATTCTTGTCAGTCTGATTTTTACAGCCATTTTCTTCTCTCCTTTTTACAAAATTTTTGAAAGATTTTTCTTTCGTTTTTATATAAATCAAAATTTGCATTTTGAGATATATCATTTTCAGAACATTCCGCGCAGCCCACGTTTGTTTTTGAGCATTTTCATCATTTCTCTGGATTGCTCAAACTGTTTTAAAAGCGAGTTGACTTGCTGAATGCTTGTGCCACTTCCGTCAGCAATTCTGCGTCTGCGGCTGGCTTTGATGATGTCTGGGTTCAACCTTTCCTCACGGGTCATACTTTGGATGATTGCCTTGTTGATTTCAAGTTGTTTTTCATCAATATTGATGCCCTTCATCTTTGACGACATCCCCGGTATCATCCCGATGATGTCCTGCAAGCTGCCCATTTTTTTGATTTTTTCCATCTGTGCCAGATAGTCCTCAAAATTGAACGAGTTTTCGCGCAGTTTTTCTTGCATCTGTTTGGCTTCTTCTTCGGT
>CANQNH010000040.1 GCA_947625165.1 uncultured Clostridia bacterium | reverse complement strand
GAGCCAGCGTTTTTTCTCCAACAAAAAAACCGCCAAAAACCTTTTGGTTTGTTTCCAAGCAGCCTTTCAAAAACTCAACAAATTTTTCCATATCAAAACGCTCGTGTCAGTTTTTTGTTATTCTTGCCAAAACCTCGTTTGCGCCCTTTTGCAAGATTGGCGCAAAGGTTTGTTCGTCATATTTTGACAGCACAAAGTCAACAAGTTCCTTCGTCACATCTCTGCCAATGCCAACGCGCACTCTTTCAAACTCCTGCCCGATGTATGCCACAATGCTTCGAAGCCCATTATGTGTGCCGGCAGAGCCGCGCTCACGATATCTCACCGTTCCTTTTGGAAGGTCGATGTCGTCAGCGACAACAATAATTCTTGCACTCTTAAATTTTTCCTTCAAAAGCACAACGCATTCGCCGCTGTTGTTCATATATGTTTGCGGCTTGACAAGCAAAATTTTTTCGCCATCAAAAAAGCCTTCTCCAACAAGCGCCTTAAACTTTGGAGAAGAAATTTTTATGCCCAACTTTTCTGCCAAAATGTCAACCACATCAAAGCCAACATTGTGATTGGTGTGTTGATATTTTGCATCTGGATTTCCAAGCCCAACAACAATAACCATCTTTTTTCCTTGTCAAAAATTCAGATTTCTTGATTTATCAATTTTTTGAACGGCCCAACAATGCTGCCTGCGCCAACCTTGCTTTTTTCAAGATAACTTTGACAAACAAATGCCTCATCGCAAACGATTGTGTCAAAGATATAGTTTCCGCTTTCCAAAATAACATTTTTGCCGATGTAACTTTCGCCCTTGATGACATTGTTTGGATATATCACCGCTCCACTTTCAATTTCCACATCTGCATCAACAAAAATGGTGTTTTCGCCAAAGAAAACAACGCCATTTGACTTGTGATAGTCCAAAATTCTTTGCTCAAGCACCGCAAAAGCATAGGAAAGTTTTTGAGCGTCATCAACAACTTCAAAATCTTCGTCACCAAAGTTTTCTTCTTGCGTTGGAAGAAGCATCCTCGCGCTCTGCAAAAATTCGCGTTTGAAAACATAGCCTTTTTTAAGCCGCAAAAATCTCAAATCGTGACTAACAAAAAAGTCCATAATTTCAATGAAAGTTGACCTTTTCAAAAGTGGAGTGTCCGAAAAAAGAACACAAACATAGGCATATTTTTCCGCATATGGCAAAAGGGCAGAAAGCAAATTTTCTTCCGCCACCTCGTCAATCACTTTTGTTTCACAGCCACTGCAAGCAAGCGTCACCCAATCCAACATTTTCTTCCCGCAAATGTCAAAATTGGGCGAAATTTTCTCATCGGCACGCATAACAACCACCAGCGTGTCCTCTTTCTTCCAAACAGAGTTTTTTTCAGTTTGTTTTTCAGTGTCGCCGCTTTTTAGGAAATCAAAACTGATTTGATTTTCGGCGATTTCAACATCTTCTTCCAAAATTTCCATAGGATTATTATAATTGCAAAAAACCTTTTTGTCAACAAACCAACCTTTTTTCCAACATTTTTTTGCCCGCAAGCAGCAACTTTTTCGGTTTTTATGTCTATTTTATTTTTTAATTTTTAAAAAATATGCTAAAATAATCGTATGATGCGTGCTTTGAAACTCTTCATAATCTCGTTTTGTGTGGTTTTTGGAGCCGCAGCACTTTTTTATGCCCCAACCTCGCAACCGGCATTCAAGGCATCCGCCGAAATGGACGAACAGGTGTCTTGCTCGGTCAGTGACGACAATTTCACAATGGATATGACAGCATACGCCCGCACTGGCTCGGTTTTGCCATACACCACACAAATTGTTGAAAACACGGTTGGTGACGAAGTGGAATATCTTTGCTTCAAGTGGCGCGACATCGACAATCTGCATTTTGTCCTCAAAGGACATCCAACCCAAACAACAATCGTGGAGTCGTTTCAATTCAAACTCACTTTTGTCAGCGCAGACAGTTTGAAAACGCACATCGGCGTTGAAGAGGCAAAAGTGCTTTATGAAGGCGGCATCAACCAAAGCAACGAAAATTTGAATTATTATTATTTCATCGACAGCGCTTATCCAATCGAGCAAACCACAACCATCAGCCGCGGCAACGATTTTGGACTGTATAAATTTGACCTTGTTTACACTCACATTGTCGGAGATGAAGCAGTTGCCGTTTCGATTGGCGAGATTTTTGTGGGCATAATTCCAGACGACATTGACGAGGCAATCTCAAAAGTCACAAATGCGCAGGTGGAATACACAGTTGAAAGTTCAAACAGGCTTTTGAATGTCTATAAGCTCACCCTCAACACCATTCCGGCTGATGCACTCAAATATGTCAACCCTGCCTATCTCATTTGGAGCGCCTATGGCACTGATGTGGATGGAAATCGTTATGTCCTTGACAAAGACACACAGTCAAGCGACCCAAATTTTTGGAACGACCAACTTCTTTGGGAGGCATTTCCAAACAAAAACGGAACAAACTTCACATTTGACTCCAACGATGTTGAAGGCACTTGGAATGTTCAACTTTCAATCAAGGGCAAAAATGGTGAAGAAAAATTGCACTTTGAGGTGAATGACCTCAGCACAATCAAAACGGAGCATAAATCGCTTGTTTGGCTGTGGTTTTTGATTGCTCTTCTTGTGCTGATATTGCTGCTGCTCATCATCATTCTCATCCTTTTGAAAAGACGAAAGAAGGAAGAAAAAGTTTGGTGACAATTTGTCAATTTGCTTGTTGACGAAAGATAAGCACAAAAATAAAAATTAAAAAATAAAGAAAACAAAATAATAAGACAAAGCAAAAAAAAATAAAGAAATAAAGTTGCTTCAAAATAAAAAAAACAAGAAAAAGCAACAAAACAAAAAAACAAAACAAGGGGAAAAAATCAAAACAAGGGGAAAAAATCAAAACAAAAAGAGCGACACGCTCTTTTTTTTACAAAATATTTTCAACACTTGCACCCATAAAATGCTGGAAGGTTTCAACATAATTTTTTATGATGTTGAGTGAAACATAAAACTCAATTTCCTCTTCCTCATCGATATAGGTTTTCAAACGAACAATCTCAACACCAAGTTGCTCGGTGTTTTTGTGATTGACAAGATAGCACATCCCAGCCTCGTCCTTAAACCACCGATATTCCAAATTGTCCACCAAACTTGCCACTTCGCCATTCACAATTCCGCCATTACGCTCAATCGCCGCCTCAATTTCATAGCAGCGGTTGTTGACTGCGGCAAGCGAGGTTTTCACCACTCTGTCTTCAAGCACACACATTCCAATCACAACCGCCAAAATTGACAAAACCGCAAGCAACTTAAACCACAACCACTTTGTCATTCTTCCACCTCGCCAAGCGGTTTGACTTTCATTGTTTGATATTTTTGATGATATTTTTGCACATACACTTCCCCCGCTTTGTCAACCGTCAAAAGCAAAACATCTTTCACCCGCTTTGCACCCGCTTTTTTGAGGATGTTTGAAACTGTCAACTCGTCAAGTTTTGCAACTTTCAAATTTTCTTTCGACAACTTTCCTTCACTGATGATGTTGATTGGGAGTGTGCTTTTCTCAACTTTCAATTTCATATCCTGCACAGTCAGTGGCGCAAAATCGCTTTTTGGAAGAACGCTCATCTTTCCATTTGTTTCCATAATGGCATACTGCACCTGCTCAATTTTGAAATAGCCGCTTCCACGAAGCGCCTCAAAAACATCGTCAACCGAGATGTCAAGATTTTTCAGTGCCTTATAGTCAATCCCTTTCGGGTTTATGACAATCACAGGTTTTCCGCTGACAAACTGCGAAAATTTTTCAGAAAACTTGCACAAAAGTGCCAAAACAAAATGCAAAACAACAAGCGTCAGCAAAGGAATTATGCCGTGTAAAACAGGCACAGAAACTTCTGCCATCGGAATTGTGGCAAGGTCAGCAATAATCAGCGTCAAAACAAGTTCAAAAGGTTGCATTTCGCCCAACTGCCTTTTGCCCATAATGCGATAGAGAAACAGCACAACAACATAGATTATGATTGCTCGAAAAACAATGGTCAACATATCTCTATATTGCGTAATATCAAAAAAAATACACTTTCAAATCTGATTTTTTGCGTTTTTTGAGGGAACTTTTTGTCATTTTGGCAAAAAATTTGTCATTTTCGGCTTGCCAAAACAATTATATTTGGACAAACCCCCTCATACATTATATATATGAAATCAATATTAAAAAATGTCGTCACAATCACCGCCTTCACGTTGCTCACAAGAATGCTGGGTTTCTTTTTCAGAGTTTATCTCTCCCGCACAATCGGTGCTGAGGCGCTTGGACTTTATCAAGTTGCACTGTCCGTTTTTATGGTGCTTTTGACACTCGTTTCAAGCGGTTTCACGCTGATAATTTCCCGAATGACAGCATCCTATCGCGTCAGTGCGGACAAAAAATCGATGGCAACACTGGTCAGTTCAAGTATGATTGTTGCACTGGCAGTCAGCATCATTTTGTGCGTTGTGATTTTTCTTTTTCGCGGCATTTTTTCCAACCTTTTCACCGACAAAAATTGCATAAACATCCTCATCATCCTGCTTCCGTCACTCATTTTTTCGGCGATATACAGTGTTTTTCGCGGCGCTATGTGGGGAAATGACAACTATTTTGGCCTGTGTGCAAGCGAACTTCTTGAACAAATCGTCAAAATTGTCATCTGCGTGCTTGTGCTTGCTTCCGGAATGACGGCCATCCAAAGCGCGATGTCTGTCGCGTGGAGTTTCACACTGTCCTGCTTTGTTTCGGCATTTTTCGTTATGCTCCTATATTTTTTCTATGGTGGCAAAATGGGCAAGCCCTCAAAGATATATCGCAAAGTCATCAAGCAATCGGCTCCCATCACGGGTGTGCGTGTTGCAGGAAGTTTCGTTCAGCCTCTGATTGCCCTCATCTTGCCTGCGCAACTCACAAAAGCCGGCTTCACACCTTCTCAAGCAATGAGCCTCTATGGCATCGCCATCGGAATGACCCTTCCATTTCTTTTCATCCCCTCGTCACTGATCGGCTCGCTTGCCACCGCACTTGTGCCTGACATATCAATGGCGGTGGTGCAAAACGACAGCGACCACATCCAAAAACGAGTTTCGGCAAGCCTGATTTTTGCTTTGTTTGTTTCCTTTTTGATTGTGCCGTCATTTATGGCGATTGGCGACAAGTTTGGAGTTTTCATATACAACGAACAAATCAGTGGCAAATTGCTGCAATATTCCGCTTGGATTATGGTGCCAATGGGGCTGACGAACATCACTTCAGCCATTCTAAATTCAGTCGGTTTGGAAGTCAAATCTTTTTTCAACTATCTTTTCGGTTCAATTTTTCTCTTCCTTTCGGTGCTGATTTTGCCGCGATATATCGGCATAAACTCTTTGATTGTCGGAATGGGACTTTCTTCAATCATCTCATCTTCGCTGAATTTGCTGATGCTCCGAAAAAAACTCAAAATCAAAATTGAAATCAAAAGAAATCTGCTGCTGATGATTTTGTTTTCCATTCCCACAATGGCAATAACATCTTTTGTCAGTTCGCTGTTTTCTCACTTTCTGCCAATGTTTTTTGACATCAGCTTTTCCTGCCTTTTTGGAATATGTTTCTTCACACTGCTTTGTGTTGTTTTCAATGTTGTCAATTTTTCGTTCTATTTTGTCAAATTCAAAGAGAAATTTGCGGTCAAGAAAATGTCGCGAAAGCCAAAGAGAAAAGCAAATTGAAAAAAGCACTCTTCAAAAAAGGAGATTTGTGATGCCATTGAAAAAAACAACTTTTCCATACTATCAAGTCAAAAAGGGCGAAAATTTGAAAACTGTTGCAAAAAAATTTGGTGTTGACAGCACCAAAATTTTGCTTGACAATCAAATCAGTCCAAGAATGGTCAAAGAGGGCGTTTTCCTTGTGATAAGAAAAGATTGAAAATTCTTCACAAATTTCTTTCTTTGCCTTTTTCTTTTGCAGTTTTTTGCTTTTTTGGCAAAATCATTTTTTTCGATTTTTCGTCATCTTTTTCGATTTTTAAAGTTTTTTTATCATTTTTTTGCAAATTTTCTGCATTATTTTTCACTTTTTTGTCAAATCGGGCAGCCTTTTCCATTTGGTTTCCACCCGAGCCAGAAGAAGAATTTTTTCTTCGCCCCGAAATCTGACCAGAGGACGACCCGCCCTCCGTTGAGGAATTTTGTTGCGAATTTGGTTGTGGATTTGATTGCTGATTTGTTTGAGGATTTGGCTGCGATTTTGACCTGAAAACTCTTCTAATGAAATTTTCAATTTGTGTGCGATATTTATATGACAAAAAGATGACAACAAGCACAACAACAATCAAAACTGCCCAAACTGCAAGCCCCCAACCGTGATATGGAATAAGTTCGCCGCTGCCAATATAGCAAGTTGTGAAAACGGCAAGCGGCCTTGAAATCAAATTTGTGATGACAAAAAATGCCCAAGACATGTTTGTCAGCCCAGCAACAAGACACAACACATCGTCTGGAAAAATTGGAAGCACCATCATCACAAAAAACGAATATTTTGCATCTGTCAAAAATTGCACCCATTTTTCGCAAGTGTCCTCACCAACCATAAATGCCACAAGTTTTCGCCCAAAAATTCTGCCCAGCAAAAATGCAAAAGCACTGCCAAGGAAAATCCCTGCAAGGCTCAAAAGCGCCGCTTTGAGCGGGCCGAAAACATACACTCCCGCAAGTGTGGACACAACGGAAGGCAACGGAAGAAAGGTCACTTGCAAAAACTGAATCGCAACAAAAAGGAAATAGCCCCAAAACCCCAACGAGCCAATCAAATTTTGGACTTTTTCCTGACTGTTCATATATTGCCACGCACCCGTCCAAACAAGAATATAATATCCCAAAACGCAAATTGCGGCAACAACCAAAATGACAATGCTTGACCTGATGATTTTCTTCTTCAAAGACATTTTTTTGTCATTTTTTTCTTTTTTTTCGATTTTTTGCGGATTTTTTTGCAAATTTTCTTCATTTTTTGAATTTTTTGGCGTTTTTTCGCTTTTCAATTTTGTTTGCAAATTTTTCGAATTTTGCGAAGGTTGTTCTGAAATTTTCAAAACTTCATTTTTCTTCAACTCTCCATCCGAGGCCGCATTTTTGGTCTGGTTTTCATCTTTCATCTGACACAAAATTCCCCTGAGAAATCACGGGTTAAATTCGCTTGGGCTTGTTTTTTCAAGTTTTTTTCTGACATTCTCTTCGCTTGATTTTGTCACCTTTTGCGGTTTGATGATTGTGACATCACTTGGCGGAATTGTCATTCCTTCCGCGGCGACCTCCACACCTTCCATCACAATGCCGTCTTGTGGCTGATAGAAATCGTGGCGAATTTCTTTTTCTTCAACAAGTTTGCCGTTTTTGTAATATTGCAAAAAGCCCTTGCTTTCATACCCCTCTCGTGGATATTTTACACGATAATATTCTCCTTTGTAAAGTATTTTGTTGGAAAATTCACCTTTAAAGTCGCCCAAAATCTTGTCGCCATTGTGCGGAAGAATTTTCACAAGTTCTGCACGCCGCTTGATTTCCACCCCATCTTCAAAGCGCTCGCCATAAATTTCCACCCGAATTTCACTGTCGTTTGCATAAGTTCTGATGAAAATTGGATTTTCAAGAGTGTTTTTGAAAACCAAATCGCTGTAACTGCCAGAAACCATCGCATCAAACGAAAGTGGAACATATGATGCCGGCAGACTATGATGATTGACCGACAAAATTTCAACATCAGCAAGCAAAAGTGCGTTGTAAAGCGTTGTGGACGCCTGACAAACTCCGCCGCCAACACCATCAACATAAACTCCCCCAACAATTATGTGGGCGTTTTTATAGCCATTTTCTTCGGTGCGTGCGCCTGTTGTTTCGTTGAACGAAATGGTTTGCCCCGGCTCAACCACCAGCCCATTGAAACTTTCAATCGCCTTTCGGACATTGTTTTTTCTTGCCGCCGAAGAGGTGGCATAAGATGTTGAAAATTCACTTCTCTTCACAATGCTGTTTTTCAAATCCTCAACATCAATTTGCTGCTCAATTTCAATGATTGGAATTTCAATTTTCACCTTTTTGCTTGTTTTGAGTGCGTTGTCAATTTCGCTGAGAAGCAAATCCCTGTTCACCAAGATTGTGTTTTGCCCCTTGTCAACAACAAAAGCCTCTTCGCCAGTCGGCTGAAAAACCAAACTTGCAGGTCGGCTTTCCTGTTCAACCTGCATTGCAATCTCTTCCACCTTTTCCCCAAAGTCTGCCAAAACATTGGTGTATGACAACTCAAAGTTTTTGCCCTCTTGCTTGACTTTTTTCTCCTCAAACAAATTTTGGAAAAAATTGCCTTTGTGTCCAATTTTGGAAATCTCTCGAATTTGTGGTCGAAGTTTGTTTGCAACTTCAAAATCGCTGCCCGAGAGTGTCCAAGTTTTGTCTTTGGCGGTCAGTTGAATTTCAATGTCCTTTCTGCTTTCAAGCATATCCGTCAGCACCACATTTTCCGCTTCGGCAACACTCATTCCGCCAACATCAATGCCGTTGATTTTTGTGTTTTCATAAAATCTTTGATTTCCAGAAACATAACTTTCAAGAAAAAATTGACAAACAACAAGCAGTGCAACAGAAAGCCCTGCAACCCCCAAAAACCACAAAAATCCGCTTTTCTTTTTTTCTTTTTTTTCGGGTTTTTCTGAAAAGTCGCATTTTTTTTGCGTTTTTTTCGCATTTTTTTCGATTTTTTTTGCGTTTTTTGAATTTTTTGCAATTTCTTCTGTTTTTTCCACTTTATCAGTCTGCGCTGATTCTTTTGTGTTTTTTATCTTTTTTTGGGTTTTTTCTTTTTTCATATTTTTATTATGCAACCAGAATAAAAAAATATGAAAAGAAACCTTTTCACTTTTTTCTAACCACAGCATAAATTTTTGTTTTGCGAAGTTTTGCCAAGTTTTTTGCTCTGTCAAATTTTGCGAGTTTTTTTGCTCTGCCAAAATTTGCAGCAACATATCAGCAAAAATCATTTGTTGGTTTGCATATTGTGAGTTTGCATATATTGATAGAAAAAATTATATCGATTTTGAAGCCGTCTGGATTTGCACGCAAGCAGTGGATATATGTCCGACCAATGCTCAAAATATTTTTCAAAATATTGCTTGTTGTTCATTCCATCAACCGCGTCAAAATAGCCAAGCAGGAAT
>CANQNH010000039.1 GCA_947625165.1 uncultured Clostridia bacterium | reverse complement strand
TTCTTTCACAATCGTGTCAAGAAGTGTTTTTATTGGCTTGCCTTCAAGGACATATTCAAGATATGTCAGTGTTGTTGGCCCCTCATCTTCAACTTGAACCTCGCCGCTGTCAAGTGAAACAAGCACCTCTCCAAGTTTGACAAACTCGCTTTGCCAATCTGCGATGTTTGCTTTGTCGGTGTTTTCATCATCGACCCTGTCTGTTGCAAGTTCGGCAAACGAAACCATACTTTCAAGGTTTGTTGTCAGTTGAGAAATGACTTCGTCAAAAACCATCTTTTTCAAAGATGTGTCCGCAAAACTTGCTTTTTCAAGTTGATAGAACGGCAACAACAAGTCAGCAACATATGCCTCGTTTGCCTCAATGCTTTGACCCTCGTCACCTTTCAATCTAAGCAAAATTTTGTCAATCAAATTGTTGAAATCCAATTTTTCTGCGCTCAAAAGTTCCAAATCCTTGACCATATCAAAAGGCTTCGAAACAAATTTGAAAAAGTCTGTGTATGTCGAAATTTCCACGCGAGAAAGTTGTTTCTCATCTCCATCGCCGCCTTCAACCTCTTTTTCCACCCAAACTTTGTCACCAAGAAGAGATACACCATAAAGTTTCAGAAGGTTGTCAACAACATTGACCTTGACAACTTTTTCTTTGCCTGAGCCTTCTCCACCTTCTTCTGTCTGTCCATCGTGAGTTGTGTCTTCACCAGCGCCATTGTTGGCATCACTTTCTTCGCCAACTTCTCCATCTTCTTTCACGGTTTTTTCATAGTTCAAAATTGGAAGTTCTCTCAGCCAATCCAATGTTTCGCCAAGTTTGACAAGGTTTGCACTGTCCAGAGAAAGCAATGTGCCCGTGATGTCCGCATCCTCTTTTGTCAAATCGGAAATTTTGATGATGTTGTCGTTCAAATCAATCAATTTCTCAAAAGCCTCAGTGATTGTTGCGGAAAGTGTGCTTGGGTCTATGTTTGAGTTGATGCCAAAGTCAAGGTCTTTCTCGTTTGCAAAGAAATCGGCCATTTTTTGTGATGCAAAATCCGCCAAAACAGAAAATTCATCTTTGACAAGTCCAACATCCAAAACACTTGACAAAATTTGAGAAATGTCGTCTTTGTGCTGTTTTGCCAAACTCAAAATTGTGTCAATGTTAAATTTTTCGGTTTCTTTCACTTCTTGCGCCAAGCCGGTTGAAAGCGCCTTGTCCGCAACATCAACAATCTTTAAGATGTCGCCTGAAATATATTCAAACATATCAAATTTTTTGCCATCCGCTTGTGGTGTTTTGATTTTTTCTTGAAGTTTGAGCAGCGCTTTGTCCAAAATTTCTGGCAATTTTTCGTTTGTTTCATAGTTCAAAACATATTGTGTTGCAGTGTCGCAAACAACCTTTTTGAAGATGCCGTTGTTCAAAAATTTTTCCAAACTCTTTTTCAAATCTTTCAGGTCAACATCGAGATTGTCCTCTGCGACAACATCGTTATACACCACAACAAATTGGTTGTAAGTGTCAGCGGCATCCAAAAGTTCTTTTCGGATGTGAATGCTTTGTCCGTCCATTTTGAAACTTGAAAGTCCGTCAAAAAGTGCGTCATTAAGTCCGCCCGCACCGGCAACTTTTCCAAGCGCGCTGCCGTTATAGGCCTTCACAATCTCGTCAACAACAGATGGAACATAGCCGCCCAAAAGTTCTGGCACAGTTTGCAATTTTTGCGCCGATCCTTCCTCCGCAAGAAAAGTTCCATCATCCGCCTGAACTGTTGTTGAAGCCGGAGAAGTGGAAAGTTGTGCATAGGTGTTCGTCAAAGACGAAAGCGGTGCGAACAGCACAAACATAAACAAAAAGCCTTCCACAAGCCCTATGCCTGCTCCAAACCAGCGATATGGTTTTGTTTTGGAAAAATCCTGCTTTTTTGACTTGAACCAAAGCCTTGCAGTGACGATGTAGGCAATGTCAAAAACGACAAAAGTCAAAAGTGCAACAATGATAAACACAAGTGGTGCAACAACAGCCATCGGCAAGTTTGCAAGGAATGTGCTTGCGCTTGAATATTGCGACAAATCAAACGACTTGCTCAAAAACATCAACAGAATGTTTGCAAGCGTTGTTTTTTCGCCCTCAACAACAATGCTGATGCCCAAAAGTGCATTTGTGATTGGTTTTGTGATGAAATAGGCCACCACCATACTGACCACAAAAAACAAGATGTGCAGTGCGGAGCGTTTGAGACCGCGATATAGGCCATCCAAAAATCCGACAATCAAAAACACGAAAAAGATTGCAAGTCCAACCCAAAAGATTGCTGTGCTCATAAAAATTCTCCTTCAAAGATATTTTGCGCTTATGTTTCCTTTTTATTTTAGCGTGTTTGCTCAATTTTTCAAAGCGAAAATGTGACATTTTCCAAACAAAAAGACATTGCAAGACTGTCGAATTTGAACGAAACCCAATTTTTTCACTTGATTTTGCCGCCGCTGATATGGAAAAGTTTGCCGTCAATCTTGCGTTCGTCAGTGCAAGTGATGAAAGTTTGCGTTCTGCCAACAAACTTCAAAAGTCGATTTTGCCTTTCAGTGTCAAGTTCTGAAAAAACATCGTCAAGAAGAAGAATTGGATATTCTCCACACTTTTCTTTCATATTTTCAAGTTCCGCAAGTTTAAGTGCCAGCGCAACAGTTCGCTGCTGCCCCTGAGAGCCGAAATTTTTCACTTCAACACCGTTCAAAAAGATGTCGATGTCATCCCTGTGCGGCCCAACAGTTGTGAAGCCAACTTTGAAATCTTTTTCCAAATTCTTCTTCAAAAATTTGGCAAAATTTTCTTCAAAGTTTTCGTCAAGTTCAACGCCGCATCCACTTTTGTATTCAAGTTTCAATTCCTCTTTTCCGCCGCTTATGAAAAGGTGTGCCGCTTTTGCATATGGCAAAATTTCTTCAACAAAACTTTTTCTTTCAAATGCCAAAACTTTCGCAGACGCCACAAGAGCCCTGTCCCAAATGTCAATGGTATCTTTCAGCGCATCAAGAGTGTTTGTGATTTTGAAAAGTTTGTTTCGATTTGCCAAAATTTTTTCGTATCTTGAAAGTTGATAGAAATATCTTTTGTTGTGCTGAGAAATGTCAATGTCCATAAATTTTCGCCTTTCTTCCGGACTTTCTTTGACAAGTTTCAATTCGTTTGGCGAAAAAAACACCACATTCACTTCGCCGATAAGTTCGCCAACTCTTCTGATTGCAACATTGTTGATTTTGATGATTTTTTTCGTTTTCTTGTTCAAAAACACTTCCACTTTCACATCACGATATTTTTTTTGTGTGGTCATTTTGATGGAAGATTGCTCTGCGTTCCAATTCACAAGTTCTTTGTCTTTGCAATTTTTGAAACTTTTGCCGATGCAACAATAAAAAATGCTCTCCAAAAGATTGGTCTTTCCTTGCGCATTTTTGCCAATAAAAACATTCACCTTGTCATCAAACTTGACTGTCAAGTTGTCATAGTTTCGAAAGTTTTTGATTTCAAGTTGTGTGATTTTCATAAGAACATTTTATCACATTTTTCAAAGATTACAAACTTGCTTGACAAATTATTTGAAGTATTTTAAAATAATCTTTGCATCAATCGAAAAAGAAAAAAAATCAAAAAAATCAAAAAAATTGCTAAAACATTAAAAAATTTAAAAAAAATTGTTTTTTTTGAGATTTTTTACAGATTTTTGCGACTTTTTCAAAAAAAATTGACAAAAAACAAGCTTTTTTGATAAAATCAATCTATCAACAAATTGGAGAAAAATTATGCAAAACATTTCATACATTTGGCAACAAATTCTTGAAAAGTTGGAACTTCGCGTTTCATCTGTTTCTTTTATGCTTTGGCTGAAAACCATCAAACCGCTTGAACTTGACGACAAAGACAACTTCATCATCGCGGCGCAATCTGTTTCGGCAAAAAATCAGATTTTGAGAAACTTTATTGACACGATTGGCGATTGTGCGTTTGAAGTCACGGGCAAACCTTTGAAAATTGTTGTGCTTGACCAAAACGAAGAGATTGAATATTTGAAAAACAACAAACCGCAAGAAAGCCCCGTTGTGAAAAAAGATGAAAAAAATCCTTTTGTTGAAAAATTCACCTTTGACAATTTTGTTGTTGGCAAAAGCAATCAGTTTGTCTATGCCGCAGCAAGAACGGTTGCGGAAAATCCTGGAAAGAGATATAACCCTCTTTTCATATATGGCGGTGTTGGGCTTGGAAAAACGCACCTTTTGCACGCCATTGGAAACTTTATCAGAGAAAACAATCCTGAACTGAAAATTGAATATGTGCCATTTGGAAAATTCACAAGCGACTATATCAACTCACTTTCCTCACCAACAAAAAATCAGGCAGTGATGGAATTTCGTGGGAAATATCGCAATCTTGATGTTTTGATGGTTGACGACATTCAACTCATCTCCAACAAAAAAGAAACTCAAGAGGAATTTTTCCTGACTTTCAATGACCTGGTGATGAGCAACAAGCAAGTGATAATTTGTTCTGACCGCCCTCCAAAAGAGATTTCAACTTTGGAGGACCGTTTGCGCTCTCGTTTTTCAAGCGGACTTATTCACGACATTCAAAAGCCAGAGATTGAAACAAGAATTGCCATCTTGCACAAAAAGAGCCAACTTGAAAAATACAATGTTGACGACAGCGCGATTGAATATATCGCCGAAAATGTTGACAGCAGTGTGCGCGATTTGGAAGGAAAACTTTCGGAAGTATATTTTCTTGCAACCCTTTCCGGCAAAAAGATTGCCACTCTTGAGGACGCAAAAGAGATTTTTCAAAATCAAAAAGAAGAGTTAAAAAACGACCTCACCCCAGACAGAGTGATTTCTGTTGTTTGCGACTATTTCAACATTTCCTACAACGACATTGTTGGAAAGAAGAAAAACAAAGAAGTTGTTGAGCCACGAATGATTGCAATTTATCTTATCAGCGAAATTTTGAATTTGCCGCTTGTCAACATTGGAAAACTGTTTGGCGGCCGCGACCACACAACAATAATGCACAGTCGCGACAAAATCAGTGAAGACCTGAAATTCAACAAAAAAACACAGACCCTTGTGGACAACATCAAAAATTTGTTGACAAGTGGACAATAAGCCACAACTTTTCCACACCTCCTGTTTGGAGGTTTTCTTTTTTCAAAACACAACATATTCCAATTTTCGCCGCAAAACCTTTCCATATTTTGTGTTTGCACTCAATCATAAAAAACTTGTCCACATTTCCACAGACATAATAAATATAATAATAAACTGAAAAATAATAAAATAAAAACATTATAAGTTGGCGGCCACGACCTTTGAAAAATTTCAAAAATTGGCTTTCAAAAAAATGTTGATTTTCTTTCTTTTTGTTTTGACTTGTGCGCAATTTGTGATATACTAGGAAAGTAAAAGAAAAAGGAGATTGACGATGATTGTAAGTTGCCACGGGATTGAACTTTCAGATGCATTTATGAGCGTCAGCAAAGCGATTTCAAACAAACCGACCAATCCAATTTTGGAAGGGATAAAACTTGTTGCAGAAGATGACACACTCACTTTGAGTGCCACAGACACTGAACTTTCCATTGAAAGAAAAGTGAAAGCAAACATCAAAGAGGAAGGGGAAGCGGTTGTTCCGGGAAAGTTTATCACGGAGTTTGTGAAAAAACTGACAAACGAGATGATTGAACTTGAACTTAATGACAAAAACCAAATGCTGATAAAGTATGACGACAGCCAATCGGTCATTCAGTGCTATAATGTTGCAGAATATCCTGCTTTCAAGAGGATTGACAGTGGAAACTTTTTTGGCATCACGAAAAAAGATTTGAAAACATTGATTGCAAAAACAATCTTTTCTGTTGCCGTTGATGACAGCAGACCAATCCTGAAAGGCGTGCTGTTTGATATTGACAAAAACGAAATCAATGCCATCGCTTTGGACGGCTATCGTCTTGCCAAAGTGAAGAAAAACATTTCGTCAAATTTGACAATGAGCATTGTTGTTCCGTCAAAGAGTTTGAACGAAATTTCGCGCATTTTGGACGACAGCGATGAGGTTGTGAACATTTATGTTGAAAAATCAACCCTTATGATTGATTTGGGAGAAACAAAACTGACAACCTGCCTTTTGGAAGGTGATTTTGTCAACTATAAACAAATCATTTCGGCAAACTATGAAACAGTTTGTGTTGTCAACAAAGAGCAGTTTGAAGATGCATTGGACAGAGCATCACTTCTTTCAAAAATTGGGCAAGGAAACTGCGTCAAGTTTGAAGTGAAAGAGAAAAATCTTTGCATAACATCCAACAGTGAACTTGGAAATGTCAAAGAAAATGTGCCTGTCAACACCAGCGGAAAAGAACTTTTGATTGCGTTCAATGCGAGATATTTCATCGAAAACCTGAGGGCAAACAGCGATGAATTTGTCAAGATATGTTTCAACTCTCCTGCCAGCCCTTGCGTGATTGTGCCTGTTGAGGGAGATGAATTTTTGTATCTGATTTTGCCTGTCAGAATGATTGGATAAGGAGAGAAAAATGAAAACAAATGTTGTTGATTTTGAATACAAAGATTTTGAAGAAAAATATTTTCAACCACAAAGAGAAACTGTGGCTGTTCAACGCTTGACCGCAAGAGAAGAACGCGAGCTTCTGTCACGCATAATTTGCGAAAGAGAAAAGGGAGCAAACGCCTGAAGTTTTTGACAAACTTGTTGCCAAATTTTTTGCAAAGAAAAATCAATAAAAAAACTCAAAATAAATAAGAAAAAAACACCTTCAAAAAGTGGTGTTTTTTATTTTTTTTAATTTTGTCAAACTCTTGAACTTTTGGAAAATATTTTCAAACAAAATAAAATTTTCAAAATGTCGTCAAATTTTCTTGACAATTTTTTTCTTTCTTCAAAGTTGAAAATTTTATTTGTCGCCAAAAACTCTTTCTGCTTCTCTTGTGATTGATGCAACTTTCTTTTCGCCAAGAAAAGTCTCTTTTGTTTGTGTGTTTGGTTGAACGGTTTTTGCAGGCTCTGTCAAAGCATAGTCAACAAAAACTGCTTCTGAAACAGTGGATTTTGCTTTGCGGTTTTTGTCCCTGCGAAGTTCTTTTCTGATTTTTCTTTGTTTGCCTTCTTCTGTCAATCTTGGTGTTTTGCCTTTTTGACGATTTTTTTCTTCTTTGTTCAGTTTTGTTTCTTTCCTGATTGCACGCTTTGATTTGTCGCGAAATTTCAAAGTTGCTGCTTTTCTTGGAGATGCATTGATTTCTTCTTTCACTCCATAAACTTCTCTTTCATCTTTTTCTTCAACAGCAAATTTGTTGATTTCCATCCATTGTCTCCAGTTTTCCTGTCCAGGATAGTCATTTTCTTTCATTCGTTTTTCTCCTTTTGTGTGAATGTGATAGTCACATTATAGCACAAAAATTTTTCAAGTCAAGAGGGATTTTTGAAAAAAAATAATTTTTTTTGCAGGCCGTTTTAAACAAAAATTTTTGTTCCATTTTTATCCCCAAAATTGTCAAATTCTGATTTCATTTTGTTTATGTTGAAAACCATAAAATTCAGCAAAATCAATCAAAAGCAGAAAAAGTTTCACCAAAGTTGCATATGTTGACAAAAAAATCCAACAAAAACCCCGCCTTTAAGGTTGACAAAACAATTTTTTTCCGATATAATAAGCAGGTAAACCTTTTTGCAGTAGGAATTTTGCAAAAGAAAATCAAGGAGAAATGTTATGAAAAGAACTTATCAACCAAAAAAACGCCAAAGAAAAAAAGTTCACGGCTTCCGTGAAAGAATGAAAACCAAAGGCGGAAGAAATGTTCTTCAAAGAAGAAGAAACAGAGGAAGAAAAAAACTTTCTGCCTAAGGATTTCTGATGGACCACAGACTTAAAAAAAATAGCCAATTTAATTATGTTTACAAAAAGGGTGAAAGAGTGCATACGGAAAATTTCACTCTTTTTGTGGTTGCAAGCAGGTTTGAAAACTATAAAATTGGCTTTTCTGTCAGCAAAAAACTTGGAAAGGCAAACAAACGAAACCTTTTGAAACGCCGTCTTCGCGAAATTGTCAAAAGGTGCAAAGTGCCGCCTTTTCGAAACTATGTTTTGCTTGCCAAAGAGGGTTCAACGCAACTTGAATTTGCCGCTTTGAACACAGAAATAAACAAACTTTTTGAAAAGTGTGGAAAAAAACTTGAAAACAAATGACACTCCAAGCAATCAAAAGAAAATCCCTTTTTGGCGCAAGTTGAAAAACGGCTTTTCTTGGTTTTT
Organism: uncultured Clostridia bacterium; assembly: GCA_947625165.1. Classification (GTDB taxonomy): domain Bacteria; phylum Bacillota; class Clostridia; order Christensenellales; family UBA1242; genus Caccovivens. Next base: position 1,022 of record CANQNH010000039.1, on the reverse strand, counting down.
CAAAAAAGTGGCGTTGCTGCCCGTCTATTTTTTCAAATTTTGCATCTCGCCCCTTCTGCCGCACGCCTGCATTTTTGTTCCAACTTGCTCGTCATATATGGTGGATGCGGTGAAGGAATTTGGAGTTCTCAAGGGCTTTTGGATTGGCATCAAACGCCTTTCAAGATGCGTTCCGTGGCAGAAAAAAAGAGGATATGACCCTGTGCCAATCAACATAAAAGGAGAGAATATATGGATTTTGTGAGTATGGCGCTTGTCACACTGAAACAGCCAACAGGTTTTTGGCAATCAATTCTCAATGCGTTCAAGAGTGGACTTGGAACATATATTTCTGCCGTCATTTTGATTGCGGTGATTGTCAGAATTTTGTTTTGTGTTGTGGATGTTGTGAACAAAAAAATCACAATGAAAAACGCCGAAATCAACAACAAAATGAAGCCAGAATTGGATGCTGCCAAGGCAAAATATGGCAACGACCCGGCACTTCTTCAACAAAAGACCAATGAGATATACAAAAAATATCAATTCAATATGATGGGCAGTTGCATTCCGATGCTGGTTGTGATGGTGTTGCAATTCACGGTGTTTTTGACGCTTTGGAACTCTCTTCAAGCCGTTTCAAACTTCAATATTGTTGAAAAATATGAAAATATGAAAAGCGTCTATGCCAATGTCATCAACCTCAACGAAAATGAGGAAGTGAAAGCCGCATTGACCGAGCAAAATTTTTCCGCTGACGACACGCTTATTGTGGAGGTTGACAGCAACGAGGAAGGCAAATTTTTGAAGTTGTATGTTCAAAAAGAGGGTGCGGAAAAAGTCTATCTTGAAGGGAAGGATGTGAAGTTTTTGGACACATTCTTGCCAGAGGGGGAAGAAACAAAGACCGAAAATCAAGTGGTGCTTGAACTCATTCAAAAATATGTGAAACAAGAAGAAGTGGAAGAAGAGCCTAAGGAAGAACCACAAGAAAAGGAAGGTGAGGAAGTCCCAGAGCTGCCAAAAGTGGAATACCAGCCAAA
>CANQNH010000038.1 GCA_947625165.1 uncultured Clostridia bacterium | reverse complement strand
TTGGATTTGTTTCAAGTTCTTCATCCAGCGGCGCAGAAACAACAAAAGTTCCCAACTTCAAATCGTTGTTTTGAAGTTTTGCAACTGTCAGATTGTAGCTTACTGAATTTGTCTCCTCGTCAACATATGGTTTTGAAAGGTTCAGCACAACCTCCCCGCCTTTTGCAAGCGCAACATCCGCCTCTTCTTTGCCCAAAAATTCGCTGCGATAGAGAATGTCCACTAACTTGTCAATAAAACGAAAATTTTCTCCTTTAATTTTAGTAAAGTCACTTTCAGATGGCTTGATATCATAAAAATCTTGTTCGCTGACCTTATAATCGGCTGTCAGATATGATGTTTCTTTTGATGAACCAGCAATTCTTATCACATAATTCTCGTTTGTTTTGTCGAAAATTACTGTTTGTGTGCTGAAAGAGTCAACATCCAAATCTCTTTCAATTTTTGTATTCAGTTCTTCCATTGATTCTTCTGTTCGATTGTTGGAGTAAATAATCGCTCCTGTGAGTGCTCCGGCACCAATAATCAAAGTGCCCGATAAAATACATATGGCCCATACAGGCACATCTACTGGTCCTTTGCCATAATAATGATAATAGTGTGGGAAATAAATCATTTTTTTCTCCTTTTTTTGTTTTTTTCATTCAGAAAGACAAAAAAAACAAGACTTTCTGAATTTTCTTCAAAAAGTCTTGTTAAAGCATTCAAATTTGCTCTTGCAAAGCGGAACAAAAGTTCGAATTGACGCCTTGCAACCACTTCCGGCTGTGGAAACTACTCCCTTTTTATGTCCAAATCTTATCACATCATTTTTCATTTGTCAACACTTTTTTCAAAAATTTTTTATTTTTTTTGAAACTTTTCTCAGTTTATTTGAAAACATAAACCAATTTGGCATTTCAAACTTTTTGTTTGCAAAAAATCTCTTCTCTTGACAAAGAATTTTGTTTTTGTTATGACTTCGATATAAATAAAAAAACTTGCATTTTGGATGTTAAAACTTCCCCAATCAATTACATCCTCCCAAATGCAAGTTTTTTCAACAATATATTTTGTCGTCTCATTTTTTTTGTGACACCACCAAAAGACCCAAACTTGATTTCTTCAACTGTCTTTTGATTGTGCAAATCAAAAAAACATCATTTCAGAAATAAATCCTATGCATTTCCTCCAACAAACTTTTAGTGATTTCCACACCGCTTGCATCACCCAACACAGAATCAACAGCACAATATGGGCACAGTGCCGTGTTTTCTTTCTCAAGCCAATTTTTTATTTTCTTTGGGGCAAAAACCTTTTTGCAAAAGAAACATCCACAAGTTTCACTCCTTAAAATTTCATCTTTGTTGTTTTTAGAATGTGCATAAATTTTTTCTATTTCTTTCTTGTCCATTTTTTGCTCCAGATTAAAATTTGTCTTTTTTTAGTGGTGCGAGTGGTGGGAGTCGAACCCACACGATGTTGCCACCTCGGGATTTTAAGTCCCGTGCGTCTACCATTCCGCCACACTCGCTCAAAATTACACAACTGCTTGTCAAAGATGTTGAAAAATTCCACTTATTTTGACTTTCTGGTGCGAAATCAAAAATAAGTGGAATTTGGAGGTACCACCCGGATTTGAACCGGGGAATGAAGGTTTTGCAGACCTTTGCCTTACCTCTTGGCGATGGTACCGCACTTGAAAGCACAATAAAATATAGCATATTCAATCAGCAAAGTCAATCATTTTTGAAATTTTGTTTGAATTATGCCAATTTTATCACACTTTCTTGTGCCACATTCACAAAACAAGCAAATTTAATTTGTCAAAATTTGTCGTTTCAAGTTTTTCAGTATGAGTTTTGTTCGTCATCGTCAACAAACTCGTTGTATCCTTTTTCAAATTGCGTCTGAGAGATTGGGTCAAGTTTAAAAAGCAATCCAAAAAGTTGGCCAACGTGCAATTTCTCTTCGTTGACAATGTCAGTGATGGTGGCTTTTGCGGTTGGGTCATCAGTCTCTTGCAAATGTGCCTCATATTGAATGATTGCTTCCAATTCACCAATAATATCTGCGCGGGCATTTTGAGCAGTCAAAAATTGATTGCCTTGATTGAAGCCGCCCTGAAAAAAATCTCCTCTCCCCTGCATATTTGCGTGCTGACGAACATTCTTTTTGTCGATGTTGAAATTTTGCATAAAATTCTCCTTTTCTTCACGAATTTATATGCAAAAACTCACAGAAGTGTTTTGAGAAAAGTTATTATGTGGCAGACACGGATTCTTTCAAGTTCTTTTTTATAAACCTTAAATAAAAACCAAACATAGAGAAGCAGCGATGAAAAAGCGACTATTTTATTTTTGAAAAAAAAGCATAAAATTTATGCTTTTTTGCCTTTATTTGCCTCATCTTGAATTTTGCGCAACTGTTGAATTGCATCCTCAATAATTTTATTGATTTCTTCCAGCGCTTCCTGTTTTGTCATATTTCACCTCACAAACTTTTGTCCTTCAGGAGTATCTTTGCCGGAAGTCGCCTCTTTTTCTTCTGGTTTTGAAAGTTCTTTAAACGCTTCGCTCATCATCGTGACACTCTTTTTCATATCATCCACAAAACCAACAATATTTGAACTTGGTGACAAATTTTTGAGTTCCTCGCATTTGATTGCCTGATATGCTGTGAAAATTTCTTCTCCCATATTTGTTCGGTCACGATAAATTCCAGCAGGAATGTGTTGGCAAATTTCTGGGTCCTTTGCTGCAGATCTAACCATTGGCTCTGCAATCAAGTCGATGCATTTGCGATAGGCCTTTGCTCCATCAGCATTCACAACCTTGCCACTTGGAGATGCATAATCAAACAAATCAAGGCTCTTCTTCAAATTGCGTTCAAACTGAGAATATTCAGAAGAATTCATTGAAAAGAGTTCTGCGCCATCCTCAGCAAAAACAGAAAAACTATCAGTCACATAATCCCCTCTTGGAGAAGTGTGAGTTTCTGGACAAGCACAAATCCACAAATGAACTCCGTTTGGCAACACAAGTTGGTTTGCACGATAAAACTTCACATTGTTTTTATAGTAATCATCATCATGAAAAAGCGCTGTAAAATATTTTGGATCTACTTTATACATTTTCTCCCTCCATTTTTATTATTATCTCACAATAGCCCAATTTTGTCAAGAACTTTTGTAAAAAAATCCTATCAACAAAAATATCATTTTTTTGAATATTTTTATTCAAATTTTTCGGTTTTAAACAACTTGCATCTAATATTTTTTCAAAATCTCTATTGACAAAAACGGAGTTTTGTGATAACATAAATTTGATTTTTGGAGGTTTGTATGGAAAAAGAAAAAAGAATTTTGCTTTTCACACACGGGATTGACATTGACGGCTATGGCTGCGCGGTTTTGGCGAAACTTGTTTGGGGTGACAAAGTGGATGTTGTGTTTGCGGACAACAACGATTTGGACGACAAATTTGTTCACATATGGGGACAAACACATTTCAAAGACCATTCGCAAGTTTTTGTCACTGACCACTGCCCAACCTATGCGCTTTGCAATATGATTGACAAAAAGGCCTCTTTGCGAAAGAAAATGCAAGTGATTGACCATCACAACACAAGAATTGGAAAGCAAGACAAATTTGACTGGGTGAAAATCACAGATGCCAATGCAGAAGGTTTGAAGGAATGCGGAACAAGTTTGTTCTATCAATATCTTGTCCAAGCCGGACTTTTGAAAAAAACAGAAACACTTGATGAGTTTGTTGACCTCACTCGCCTGTTTGACACTTGGACTTGGCAAGCCAGCGAAAAAAGAGATGATGCAAAAATGCTTGACTCGTTTGGTGCTGTGTTGGACAAGGAAAAATACATCGACTATATGGTGGAAAAAGTCAAAAACAACCAAACATTCAAATTCAATGACAATGAAAAAGCATGTTTGCAAAATTATATGACAGTTGAACTTCCAAAAAAAGTTGACGAATACATCAGCAAAATGCAAATTGTTGACTTTGAAGGGAAGAAAGCCGGCTATGTTGAAATCCTTGACAAATTCAAAAACTATATCGGAGAGAAATTAAAATCACTTCCACTTGGTGAAAAACTTGACTTTATGTTGATGCCAATTCAAGACAGAGGCACTGTGTCGCTGCGAAGCATAAAAGAGGATTGTGATGTTGGTGCGATTGCTGCAAAGTATGGTGGCGGTGGACATAAGGCGGCCGCAAGCATACCAAAGTGGAATTTCAAAAAAATTGAGAAACAAATCGTCAAAGAGCATTGAACATTTTTGAAAAAAATAATTTAAATTTTAATTTGCAAAATAATAAATAAAATAAAAATAATTATTTAAAAAATAAAAATAAAATTAAAACAATTCAAGCGAAAAATAAAAACTCAAAAAAAATAAAAATATTAATAAAAAAAACAAAATAAATGAAAAGCAAAATAAATTAAAAAACATTTGATAAAAAAAACAAATTAAATTTTAATAAAAAAATAAAAAAAACAAGAAAAATTGCAAAAATTCTTGTTTTTTTCAAAAAAATCAGCATTTTTGCTGATTTTTTCTATAATTTTGTCTTTTTCAAGTTTCAAAAAATTTTAATTAAAATTTTGTTTTTCTCAACTCTTTTTCAAATTTCAATTTTTATTTTTCGGTTTCTTTCATTGTGTTTTTCTTGAAAATTTTTCTATATTTTTTTGCGTCTCACTGCTGATTGTTTTCTTCAACAATCCCTTCAAAAGCAAGTGAAAAATCACCATCTTTTGTCTGAAGATTGTTTATCGAGCCAACAGCCTTGATGTCGACTTCACACAATTTGATAAAGTCGCAATATTTCGATGTGACGGTCATTTTGTCAATGAATGTTTTGAGCGACAATTTGTTTTCGCTCTTAAACTGTCTGATGCCAGCAACAATCTTCATCACCTCTTCCCCCTGCTTTATCAACTCCTCATCATAAGATTTCCCGAGGTCAAGATATTGTGAATTGTGAATGGATTTTTGCCCCTCAATTTTTGCAAAGTAGTCTTGATATATCTCTTCCGTGATGTGCGGCATAAATGGTGCAAACATCTTCAAAAGCCCAAGCAAAATGTGGTATGACGCAAATTTTGCGCTCTCTGTTGCCTCTTGTCCATAGACATCCGGATTATACAATCTGCGCTTGACAAGTTCGATATAGTCATCACAGAAGCCCCAGAAAAATCTTTCCGCCTCGCTCAAAGCAAGAGAAATTTCGTATCTGTCCAAATTCTTTTTGAACGAGCCAAACACCTTCTTATATTTCTCCAAAATCCATTTGTCCATTGGAAGAAGTTTGATTTGCTTTGGTTGATAGTCCGTCAAGAAAGAAAGCACAAATTTTGACGCGTTCCAAATTTTGTTGGCAAGTTTTCTGCCCGCATCAAAAGCGTCAAGCGAGAAACAAGTGTCCTTCCCAAGCGAAAGACTGCTTGCCCAATAGCGCGTTACATCTGCTGAATATTCTTTTATGATTTCTTGAGGAGAGTTTTTGTTGTTTGCACTCTTCTTTGACAATTTTTGCCCATCCGGATTTGTGACATAGCCGGAAATCATAACATCTGTCCAAGGCAGTTTGCCAAAGTGATAAAGACTTTTCACAACAGTGTAAAAATCCCACACACGAATGTTGTCATGTGCATTTGGACGCAAATTCATTGGTGTCATCGTGTCATCAAGCCCCTTCTTTGTCAGAAGATCGCAGCAAATTTGAGGTGTCAAACTGCTTGTTGCCCAAGTGTCCATCACATCGGTTTCCGGAACAAACTCGCTGCACCCGCACTCACACTTCTGCTTTGGAGAGGTTGTCAGAGGGTCAACAGGAAGGTCTTTTTCATCCGCAAGATGCACTTTGCCACATTTTTTGCAATACCACACAGGAAATGGCACACCAAAATATCTCTGTCTTGAAATGCACCAATTCCACTGCAAATTTTCCACCCAATTCAAAAATCTTGCACGCATATTTTCAGGATGCCAATGAAGTTTCATCCCAGCGTCATAGATTTCTTTTTTGTGAGAAAGCACATCAATAAACCACTGCTTTTTGACAACAATTTCAATCGGAGTTCCGCATCTTTCGTGCGTTGAAACGGCGTGCACAAGTTCTTCCTGCTTTATAAGCAAGCCCAGAGCCTGCAATTTTTCAATGACAGCCTTTCTTGCATCCTTGATTTTCATACCCTCAAACTCGCCTGCAAGTGCGGTCATCCTTCCAGAATTGTTGAAAGCCTCTTTGATTGGAAGGTTATGTTTTCTCTGCCACTCTTTGTCCACCGTGTCACCAAAGGTGCAACACATAACCACCCCGCTGCCCTTCTGCATATCAACAAGTTCATCCGTCAGCACCGGCACTGCAAAATTGAAAAGCGGAACAATCAATTTTTTCCCAACCAAATGAGCATTTTTTTTGTCTTTTGGATTGACGAAAACGCAGTCGCAGGCTGGCAACATTTCCGGTCTGGTGGTTGCAACCACAACAAACTCATCCGAGCCTTCAACATAGAATTTCAAATAGTTGAAAGTGCTGGCAATATCCTGATTTTCAAGTTCGCTCTGCGCAACAGCGGTTTGACACTCCGTGCACCAAAGTGCTGGTGCTTCGGCGTGATAGAGATAGCCTTTTTTATAAAGCTCCAAGAATGATTTTTGCGAAATTTCTTGCGACCTTTTTGAAATGGAAGAATAATTTTCTTTCAAATTGCAAGAAAATCCCGCACCTTTATACAGCGCGTGAAATTCGCTTTCCAACTCTTTTGTGGTCTGAAGGCAAAGGTCAACAAACTCGGCGCGAGGCATTTGGTGAGCCTTTTTCTTATATTTTTCTTCCACAAATCTTTCAGTTGGAAGCCCATTGTCATCAAAGCCAAGTGGAAAATAGACATTCTCACCCTTCATCCTGTGGTGCCTTGCAACAACTTCGATGTGCGTGTATGACGACAAATGCCCCATATGGATTTTTCCATTGACGGTTGGAGGTGGCGTGTCGATTGAATAGATTGGCTTGTTGCTGCCTTTTTCAAAGCGATAGATTTCATTTTCTTGCCAATAGTCCTGCCATTTTTTTTCTTTTTCCAAAGCGTTATATTTTTTGTCTAACATTTTTTCACCTTTTGTCCTGTTTTTTACTAATTGTCCCTTTTTTACGATTTTCGCTATCTTATATGATAGCACAAACAAAGCAAAATTCCAAGTGTTTTAAGGCAAGTTTGCATCCAAAAGCAAAATCTTGCCTCACACTTTTGCCAAAATCACATAATATGGATTTGTAAGGAGGAAAAATGAAAATCTGGAAAAAACTTGGCATTTTTTGTCTTGCAGCCTTGATGATATGCTCAACCGCAGTGCTTGCTGTTGGCTGTGGCGAAAGAAATTGGAACGAAATCCGCCTAAACGAAGTGACCCACAGCATTTTTTATGCTCCAATGTATGTTGCCATTGAAAAAGGCTATTTCAAAGAGGAAGGCTTGAAAATTTCTCTCACAAATGGTGGCGGCTCGGATGTTTCAATGAACGCACTTGTTTCTGGTTCGGCAGACATCATTTTGGCTGGGCCTGAAACATCTGTCTATACGCAACACATCGCGGATGCTCCCGTTGTTTTTGGACAATTGACAACCTGTGATGGCTCTTTCATCCTTTCAAAAGAAAAAATCTCAAATTTCACTTTGGAAAATTTGAAAGGCAAGTCAATCATTGGTGGTCGCCCAGGCGGAATGCCGGCGATGACGCTGAACTACATTCTTGACAAAAACCACATCGAAACAAGCACAACAAAAGAGGATGGAAAAGTGTACATCCGCTCGGATGTTAACTTCAACAACACTGCAGGTGTTTGGATGGGTGACAGCACAATTGACTTTTGTGCATTGTTTGAGCCAACCGCGACAAGCACAAAGAAACAAAATGAAAACTATGCCATTGTTGCAAGCCTTGGCAAACTTCTTGAAGAAGAAGTGCCATACACCTGTTTTGCTGCTCGGAAGTCCTATCTTGAAGAGCACGGCGATATTGCAGAAAAGTTTATCAAAGCGGTTTTGAAAGGATATGATTTCATTTCAAAGAACACATCAAAAGTGGTTGCAGAAACAATCAAAAAATCTTTTATAGGAACAACTGTTGACGAACTTGAAGCATCTGTGGAAAACTATCGCTCCATCAATGCTTGGTCGGAAGATATGATTTTGAAAGAGGACACCTTCCAAAATCTTATGGACATTTTGCTATTTAACAAAACAATCACAAAAGCAGCAGATTGGTCCACAATTGTTGACAACACAATTGCCGAAAAATTGAAAGCCGAAATGGCTGCGTGAAATTTGGCAATTTGATTTGCAAAGAAAAATTAAAAACACAATTTTGATAAAATAACACAATCAGCACATTTGATTTATAGAAGCAGAAAGCAAGATTTTAATTTGAAAAATACAATTTGTTTTGATTAAGAAAAATAATAAGCAATAAAATTTGTTTTATTAAAATACAAAAATAAATTTAATTTTAAAATATTTGTTGTGTTTGATTTAGTCAAAAAAGCAAAAATTTGCAAAAAAATTAAAAAAATCACGATTTTTTCGTGATTTTTTGTTGCTTTTTTATGATTTTTCATAATTTTATTGTTTTTTTTATTTTTCAGTAAATTTCGTTTTTTTTAACAATTTCCAATTTTTGTTATTTACAAAACTTCTTTAAGCGCTTTTGTTTTTTGTTGCTTTTTATTCATATTGTCGCTCACAAAAAACAAAAGATTTTATTTTATTCTTCGACATCATCAGTTGAAGTTGCAACATCAGAGCCAACATATTGCTCACGAATTTTTGTTTCAAGTTCTTGCATAATCTGAGGATTTTTTTCAAGAAACAACTTTGTGTTCTCCTTGCCCTGTCCAACTTTCTCATCGTTGTATGAGAACCACGCCCCGCTCTTTTTGATGAGCCCAAGTTGAAGTGCCATATCAAGAATACACCCCGAGCGAGAAATGCCTTGACCATACATAATGTCAAATTCTGCAACTTTGAAAGGTGGTGCCATTTTATTTTTGACAACCTTAACTTTGGTGCGATTGCCAATCACATTTTGCCCTTCTTTGATGCTGTCAACTTTTCGGACATCAAGTCTGACGCTGGCATAAAACTTCAACGCTTTTCCACCTGTTGTTGTTTCTGGGTTTCCAAACATAACGCCAATTTTTTCACGAAGTTGATTGATGAAAATCACTGCTGTGTTGCTTTTTGAAGAAACTGATGTCATTTTGCGGAGTGCCTGGCTCATCATTCTTGCCTGCAAGCCAACGTGATTGTCGCCCATCTCTCCATCAATTTCTGCCTTTGGCGTGAGTGCGGCAACCGAATCAACAACAATAACATCAAACGCACCAGAGCGAATGAGTGTGTCGCAAATGTTCAATGCTTGCTCACCA
>CANQNH010000037.1 GCA_947625165.1 uncultured Clostridia bacterium | reverse complement strand
TTTCCGCAGGGATTTCGTCAAGAGTTTTGCCTTCATCAAGCAAAGTTTGATATTCCTTCTTCGCCTTGACCCTTTCCGCATTTATCAAGTCAACATAGTTTCCACCAAAAGCAAAATTCACCTCTGTGCCACCAATGTTTGTGATGACATCGCCCGCCTTGAACTCGTTGACATAACTTTGCCCGTCAGAGATGACAAACTCTTGCCCAAAAGAAACATCACGCGCCACCTGTGGAACATCATAGCCGATTGTGCAAAGAAGTATCCACGAAAATATGATTGCCGTCAAAAAATTGGCAGTGACACCAGCAAAGAAAACCAAAATCCTTTTCCACGGCTTTTGATTGTTGAATGATTGTTCGTCTTTCGCCTCTGTTTCGTCATCTTCGCCATAGAAAGCACAATAGCCACCAAGCGGAAATGCCCGAAAAGAAAACTTTTCGCCCGTTTTTTTGCTGCGATGAGAAAATATTGCCGGCCCAAAGCCCACAGAAAATTCCGTGATTTTAAACTTCAAAATTTTGCCAACAACATAGTGCCCAAATTCGTGAATAAGCACCATAAAAAGCAAAATCACCACAGCAAGCAGGATGTAAAGAACAATCATACACAAATCCTCTGAAATTTTATCGGTCTTTTGTGCTTTTTGTCATCAAAGGAGGCAAATCCAAAAGGCAAGCAAAACATATGGTGCAATAAAGATGTAACTGTCAATTCTGTCAAGCATTCCGCCGTGTCCCGGCAAGATTTTTCCGCTGTCCTTCACTCCGGCACGCCTTTTGATGACACTTTCAAAGATGTCGCTTGCCTGAGAAACACACGAGCCAATTGCCACCACAATCAGATATGCCCAAATTGGAAAAACACCCAAAAAGCCTTGAAAAACTTCGATGCAGCCAAAAACAAGATAGATGCATGCGCACACAACCACTGACCAAAGCACTCCACCAATCGCGCCCGAAATATGTTTGTCTGGGCTGATTTTTGGGCAGAGTTTTTTGCCGCCAAAAAGTTGCCCAATCAGCATCGCAAAAGTGTCGGTTATCATCGGAATGAGAATTGCTGTCAAAAGCAGCAGCACGGATGGATAGACGCCCATCCCTTTAAGTTTTGCAAGTGGAAGTTCGCCGATGTGGTTGACAAGCATAAAAAGCAAGAACAAAAAGGATGGATAGACAAAGCAAGCAAGAGTGTTCAGCGCCTTTTTGAAAGAAAATTTGCAAAGATTGGTGTTTTTAAGTTCCCTCACAGCAATTTCGTTCAAAGTTTTCTTTCTCAAAACAACCGAAAACAGAAACGCAAGTCCGCTGACCACAAGCATAATTGCCAGGTCAATCAAAATTGTGTAAAGCACCCAAAACAAATCTCCCGAAGTGGAACAAAAGTGGATGCCAATCAAATTTCCGGCAAACATCAGTGCAGGAAACAGCGTGACAAGCCAATGGAAATGATATCTTCCAATTTTTGTGAAGAGCCTTGACATTTCAAATGCCGCAAAGCAGGCAACAAGTGCAAAAAAAGTGTCAAAAAACAGGTCACTGACATACACTTTCAGCACAAACAAAAGCGCCAATGTGATGACAATCGCAACTGATGTATAAATTCTTTTGCTCATCTATTTTCCTCCAAAACGCCTATCTCTTTTCGTGTAGGCTTCAAGCGCCCGATAAAGTTGTTTTTTATCAAAGTCGGGCCAATATGTTTTTGTGAAATAAAGTTCTGTGTAGGCAAGTTGAAACAACATAAAATTTGACAACCGAAGTTCGTTGCTGGTGCGCACCAGAAAATCAATATCTGGTGCTGGCGCACTGTATAGGTTTGATTTCAGATTTTCAATCGTCAATTTTTGTCCACTTTCAAAAACCCTGTTGCCCGCCTGAACAATGTCGTCAAGTCCGCCATAGTTCAGCGCCAAATTGACAACAAGCCCCGTGCAGTTTTTTGTTTTTTCTTCCGCGTCACGAATTGAATTTTGAACCTCTTTTGGAAAACGCGAAATGTCGCCAACCGCCACAAATTTGATGTTTTTGCTCAAAAACAAATTTTTGTTTTCGTCAAAAAGATTTTTTGCAACATCAAAGATATAGTCAATTTCTTTTTGCTCGCGTTTCCAATTTTCAGTTGAAAAGGCAAAAAATGATGCATATTTGATTTCTTTGATTTCGCACAGGTCAAGAATGATGTTTTTCAGAGCAATTCCGCCCTGCTTGTGCCCGATCATTTTGTTCAAACCTCGCGCAGTTGCCCAGCGTCTGTTGCCATCCATTATGAAAGCGATATGTGTTGGAAATTTCAACGTTTTTTTGTTTCGAAACATTGTTCACCTGAAATAATTTTGTATCGTTCTTCCGTTTTCAAACAATTTCTTTGCGCATTTTTCAAACTTTCATAACTTCCGCTTCTTTTTCGTCAGACAAAGCGTCAGCATTTGCAACATATTTGTCAATTTCCTTTTGCACTTGCTTTTCATAGGTTGCAAACTCGTCCTCAGAAATTACGCTGTCTTTTTTGAGGTCTTTCAAAATGTCAAGCGCATCGCGGCGAGCATTTCGCATTGTCACTTTTGTTTCCTCACAGATTTTTTTGACATTTTTCACAATCTCGCGGCGTCTTTCCTCAGTCAGTTGCGGAAAAACAAGGCGTATCGTTTTGCCATCATCTGTTGGAGTGATGCCGATGTCTGCTTGCGAAATTGCCTTCTCAACATTTTTGAGTTGTGAAACATCCCAAACATTGATGTTCAAAATCCTTGCCTCGCTGACGGTGACCGTTGCCATTTGCACAATTGGAGTTGGAACGCCATAATATTCCACCATAACTCTGTCCAAGATGTGTGGATTTGCACGCCCAGCCCTGATAACAAGATATTCATTTTGTTGGTGCTGATATGCTTTTTCAAGGTCATCGCCCAAAGTCAAAAAGATTTCTTCAATCATTTCTTCCTTATTGTCCATAAAAACTCCTTATAGAAGATGATAACACAAACAAAACAGATTTTGCAAACAAAATAACAAAAGAAAAAACAGCATTTTTGCTGTTTATGGTCAAGTTGTGACAAATTTCTTTCAAAATATCTTTTCAAATTTGTTTGTTTCAAAAATGATTTCAACTTCATTTTGTCAATTCATCAACAATATTGTTTGCAACGCCGCCCAAAACTTGAACATAGTCACACTTTTTTGCCTCTTTCAAAGACATCTCTTTGCCGTCTGGTTGAGAAAGCGTCAGGATTGTTTTGTCAGCAATCTCACGATGTGCATCTGAACGCAAATCGAAATCCAAAGATTTTGACATAAGCCTGTTTGCTCGCCATTCTTGCAATTTTCCGAAGGATTTTTGCTCATTTTCAGAAAGGAATTGTTTGCAAAGCGAAGGAAGAATTTTTTGAAACTCAAAAATCAAAAATTCCTTTGACAATTTCAGATTGGATAAAGGAAAAAGTTGATAGACCATTGTCTGACCTTCTTTTTTGAGAATTGTTTTCAAAAGCCCAATTTCATCCTCATTGAAATCGCTGATGAAATTGCTCGGAAAATCAAGAACGCAGTCTTTGGAAACATTTGCGTCAACCTCAGCAAAAACATCTTGTTTTGTCATTTTGTTGTTATATTTCCCGTTTGCAATCTCATCCAAATTCACAAGTTTAAATCCCAAATTTTCTGCAACTCGTGATGAAACAACCGTTTTGCCCACAAGTGATGCGCCAACAAATGCAACAACCATAAAATTCACCTCTCATTTTGACGATTGTATCACACATTCAAGCCTTTGTCAATACCCTTTTTGAAATTGGAATGCATAAAAAAATCACACCATTTTGGTGTGAAATTTTTGATTTTCATAAAAAATTTTCTGCAAAATTCTGCCATTTGAAAAAGACAAACAAAATCGCCTGCATCAGCAAGATTTCATTATTTTCCTGCCATTTGTTTTGCAACTTCTTCTGCCAAATTGTCGTTTCTCTTTTCAAGCCCCTCGCCAAGTTCATATCTCACAAATCTGCGAATTGAAATCTTTTCGCCAATTTTGAGTGTTGCTTCTGTCAAAAGATCCTTGATTGTGATGTCAGGATTTTTCACAAAGTGTTGATTGAGAAGGCAAACATCTTCATAGAATTTCTTAATTCTTCCCTCAATCATCTTGTCAACAATCGCAGCAGGTTTGCCCTCGTTGAGTGCTTGAACACGCAAAATCTCTTTCTCGCTTTCAAGTTCTTGTGGGTCAACTTCCGCCTCGCTGACATACTTTGGATTTGCTGCAGCAATATGCATAGCAATGTCCTTGACAAGTGTTTGGAAATCTTCACTCTTTGCAACAAAGTCTGTTTCGCAGTTCACTTCCAGCAAAACACCAATCCTTCCACCCATATGGATGTAACTTTGCACCAAGCCCTCGCTTGCAATTCTGCCCTGCTTTTTGTCAACTGCCTTAAGTCCTCGCTCACGAAGAAGCACGATGGCTTTTTCAAAATCTCCGTTTGCATCTGTGAGCGCCTTTTTGCACTCCATCATTCCAACGCCCGTCTGTGCACGCAATTTTGCAACATCTTGTGCTGTGAAGTTCATATTTTTTTTCTCCTTTTTCGAAAATAGACCATATTTGGTTTGACACTTTTGAAATTCTCACTTTTTCAAAGTGCCCTTTGCTTTCAAGCCAAAATCATTATTCTTTTGGTTGTTCTTTTGCTTTTGCTGTTTTGGAAGCAGGCTTTTCAGCAGTTTCCTCTTGTTTTGGCTCTTCTGTTTCAGCCTTTGCTTCGCCTTCTTTCTTCACTGCAGGTTTTCTTTTTGCTGGCTTTTTGGCCTGAGCCTTCACCTCTTCGCCTGCCTCAGCAAGTTCAACGCTTGGCTTAACTTGCCCCAGCAAACTTTCAAGGTCAACATCTTCTTCTGTTGCAGTTTGCTCGTCCTCTTTTTTCATCGAAACGCCTTCACGCGCCTCAATGACTGCATCAGCGATTGCACTTGCAATCAGTTTCACCGAACGAATTGCATCGTCATTTCCTGGAATAACGAAGTCAACATCGCTTGGGTCGCAGTTTGTGTCAACCAGGCTGACAACAGGAATACCAAGAATTTTTGCCTCGTGAACGCAAATTTTTTCATTTGATGGGTCAACGATAAACAAAACCCCAGGCAGTTCTCTCATTTCCTTGATGCCGCCAAGATTTTTTTCAAGTTTGTCACGCTCTTGCTTAAGAAGTGCAACCTCTTTCTTTGGCAAAAGGTCAAACTCTCCAACCTTTTCCATTTGGTTGAGTTTGTTGAGCCTTTCAATTCTGTTGCGAATTGTCTTGAAGTTTGTCAGCGTGCCGCCAAGCCAACGAGTGTTTACATAAAACATTCCGCATCTTTCTGCTTCTTCCTTGATTGCCTCTTGTGCTTGTTTTTTTGTTCCAACAAAAAGAACACTCTTTCCTGTTGCAACGATGTCGCGAACAAATGTGTAGGCCTTGTCCACTTGTTCACTTGTCACTTCCAAATTGATGATGTGAATATCATTTCTTGCGGTGAAAATGTATTTTCTCATCTTTGGGTTCCACTTTCTTGTCTGGTGACCGAAGTGAACACCCGCTTCAAGAAGTTGTTTCATTGAAATAATTGACATAAATTTTCCCTCCTGTTTTTGATTTCTTCCTTGAAGTATCCTCCCGACAACAACCCAAGATTTTAAAATCTTTGACATAACCGCAAATTCGATGTGAGAAATTCAAATTTTCAAAGGCGGAGATGCGTTCAGGCAACAGTGTCGAAATGCCCCTCAAGTGATATTTTTTGTCTTCAATGACTGGACAAGTTTAACATAAGCCAGAAAAAAAATCAAGTGTTTTGAACGCAAAAATTTGAAATTTTTGATAAAACTGAAAACAAACAGTGTGATGGCACAAAATGAAACATATATAATAGGAAGGGAAACTCTCTTGACAGGCGAAAAATTTTGTGCTAAAATGTTGGGGCTAAATTTTGGCAAAATCCCAAAACAAAAAGAGTGAGATTTTAAAAACAAAGCGGAAAGAAGAAAACATTAGGACAAGACAGGAAAGAAACAAAGAAAAGAAAAATAGTCAAAAACAAAAACGGAGATAAATGGAAATGAAATTGTATGATTTGTTAAAGAAAATCTATGAAGAAAACGAAGAAATCATCAAATCAAGCGAAAACGCATATAGGGAAGAAAAAGAACTCCTATCAAAAATTGAAAGTCTTTTTTCGGCGGTGGAAAAAGAGTTCAAAGAAGGGAATTTGAGTGAAGAAGAGTTTAAAGTTCAAAAAAATGCGATTGAAATAAGAAAAAATGAAAGAGTGAAAGAAATCAGAGGAAAAGTCAAACAGCAGTCAAAATATGCAGAGGTTTTGTCTGGGCTTCGTGACAGCCGCGCTTTCATCGGAAACAAAATGCTCCTTGCCCTGCTCAAAACATCAACAGGCAAGGATTGGACACTTGAGGAAGAAACTATCCCTTCAAACAAATTGGAAAGCAATCACCCAATTTCAACACTAAATCTCGTTTTGAAAAACAATGCAGGTGAAAAGTTTGTTCTCCAAAAAGGATTTTGTGATGACAGGTTTGGGCCAGAATATGCTCGCAGCACATTCAGCAACAAGAATTGGTTTCAAGAATTTCTTTGTGCAACCAAAAACGACGGGAAAGTTTATCTGACAGCTCTCGGCGGAAATGGCTTGGAAATGCCACAACCCGTTGTCAATGCACTGTGTGATTTTTTCAAAAAGGTGGATGTTGACCCAACAAAGCCTGAGGCACTGACTTTTGAGGACACAAGGAAATTTGGCGAAGAGGAAACTTTCAAGCCACACAATTTGTATTATCGCTATATGAGAGATAAGAAAAAACAAGCACAGAAAAACGCCAACGAAGGACAAAACAAGGAAAATAAAAACAAAGAAAAAAATTGACATAAAAATTAAAATCAGAAAATAAAAAGCAAAAAAAATAAAAAACAAAAAATCAAAAAAAACATAAAAAAAACAGCGAAAAATCAATAAAAAATTGCAAAAAAATTGATTTTTTTATAAAAAACGAATTTTTTTAGTAAAAAAAATGAAATTTTAAAAAATTAAAAAAATAACAATTTTTGAACAAAAAATTGTTCAAAAAAAACAGCGTTTGCTGTTTTTTGTTTTTTTTAAATTTTGATGTTTTCAAAATCAAATTGAAAAATTTTTAATCTTTTTCAGATGTTAAATTGCTTCACATAAAGATTGTCAAGAAAAGTCCACTGACAACACCAATAAAATATTGCAACAGCACAATCAACAAATTTTGAAGTGGCTTTTTTCTGTTTTTGCTCCACAAAATCACAAGTCCAACACCCGCCCCAGCAGTCAGACCTGCAACAAGTGCTGGGAACGACAAAATTTGCCCTGCTGCGCCTGCGCCAACATAAAGTTCCACCAAAAGCACAGACGATGCACAATTTGGAATAAGCCCAATCAAACTTGCCAAGAAAATTTGAAGATAGACATTTGCGCCAAAAAGGTTTTGCACCGCCTCTGCTCCGCCATATGCTGTCATGGTTGAAATGATGAAATTCAAAACAAATGTTGCAACAAAGATGTAAATCAAAATGCTGAACGTGTGCAAAAACGCATCAAGGAAAACATTGTTGACACAGCAAGCACCATTTTCGTGACCGCACTCGTCATCGCAACTGTCTGTGTGAATATGGCCACACGAGTGTTGATGCGTGTGCAAATGTTCACCCTCACAATGATGCTCTTCGTGATTTGCATCGCACTCGTTTTCGCCCATTTTTTCATTTTGATGCAAATTTTTTTCTTGTTGTTTTATTGCAGTTTTTTCATCTCCAGAAATTTGAAATTCTGCAATATTTTCACAATTTTGCATATTTTTTTCAGTTTTTTTGCCGTTTTTGGCAAAAATTTCATCATTTTTTGAATTTTGACATTTTTGCAGCCGCTTTGCTTTCAACTTTGAAAAGCCCGTCAAACAGAGGTCAATCAGATAACCCCAAAAGATTGCATACACCACCTTGATTGCAATCAAAATCAAAAGGTCAACAATTCTTTCCGGATTTGAAATCATGATTGGAATTGCCTCGTCTGATGTTGCAACAAAAACTGCAATCAGTGTTCCGAGAGTGACAGATTTTCGGGAATAGAAATCCGCAATCACAGACGAAAATCCGCACTGCGGAACACACCCCAAAAACGCACCAAAAAGCACTCCCGTTTTGTTTTTCTTCAGAAGCAATTTTGAGAATTTGTGTGTGTGGTCGTGCGAAAGAAATGACACCAAAAGATATGACAAAAAAAGCATGGGCAAAACTTTCAGGCTGTCCACAACTGCATCATAGAGGCTGGTGACAAAAATTTCTTTCAAAAATCTTCTCTCCTCAAAAATTTGTTCAAAGCATATTATAACACATTTTATTCTTTTTTTCAAGAGATATTATGCATAAAACACACCCTATTTTCTTGACTTTGTTGCAAAATTGTGATAAAATGCATATTGCAAAATATTGGAAGGTTTTGGAGTGATATTATGAATAAGAAAGAAAACGAAATCGCACTCAGACTTTGCGATGTCAACAAGAAATACAAACTTTCAAATCACGAATATTTTCAAGCGCTCTACGATGTCAATGTGGAGTTTTCAAAGGGCGAACTTGTTTCCATTGTCGGCGAAAGCGGAAGTGGAAAGTCCACACTTATGAACCTTATTGGCGGGCTTGACAGTGACTTCACGGGAGATATTTTTGCCGGCGAAGAAAATTTGCGAGAACTCAAAGACAAACAACTTGACAAATATCGCAAAAATCACGTCGGATTTGTTTTTCAGTCGTTCAACCTGATTTCGCATCTTTCAATTTTGGACAATGTCACACTTTCCCTCACCCTGTCAAATGTTGGCGAAAAGGAAAAAGTTGAGCGTGCAACCAAAATTTTGGAGCGAGTTGGACTTTCCACACAACTGAAGAAAAAGCCAACACAACTTTCTGGCGGTCAAAAGCAGAGAGTTGCGATTGCGCGCGCACTGATAAACGACCCTGAAATTATCATCGCGGATGAGCCAACCGGTGCGCTTGACAGTCAAACTTCGATGCAGATTTTGGAGATTTTGAAAGAGATTGCCGACAGTGGCAAACTTGTGATTATGGTGACGCACAGCGAAAAAGTTGCGTCAGTTTCATCGCGTGTTGTTGAGATTTCGGATGGAAGGATTATTGGCGACCGCATAAACAAAAACTATAAGCGCAACAAGGGTTCGTTGCTGGCAAATTTGGAAGAGACAGAGCAGCCAGAAAAGAAAGAAAGTGACGCAGCTGGCAGCGAAAAATTGGAAAACAGAAGCGTTGACGAACAACTTTCCGTTCTGTCTGCCAAAGAAAGTGCCAAAATTGAGAAAGAAAACAACAAGAGAAAGAAAAGAAACTTCAAAAATTTCAAAGAAAAACAAACTCTTTCGATGTGGTCTGCAATAAAACTTTCCTTCCACAATATGTGGGCAAGCAAAACAAAAAACATTTTGATGTCAATTGGTGTTGCGATTGGAATTGGAAGTTTGATTTTGATGATGTGTTTCTCGACCGGCATCACGGATTTCATCACTGACACAATGAAGTCATATTCTGACCCAACAATCGTCACCATTTCGCGAAAAAATGAAGGAAAAGATGGTTTTTCAAGCAGCCTTGACTATTTGCCTTTTGACGAAGAACACCCAACCACCGTTGACAGCGGCATTCTTAAAGATGTGAACGACTATCTTCGCGAAAACAAAATCAAGTGGAAAGGTGAAATCTATCAAATCAAGCAAGATGATGTCACCTTTGGTTTCAACATCATCACCATTCAAGGTGCTGAGGTGACCTACACGAACGAAAAAGGCGAAAAGGAAACTTTGCCAATCTATTGTGTTTACAGCATCCCACCTTACTACACCGAAAAGAACATTGTTGAAGGTGAAAGAAGCCA
>CANQNH010000036.1 GCA_947625165.1 uncultured Clostridia bacterium | reverse complement strand
GCCACCCACACCAAAGCACAGATGGACAAAGCGATGACAGCCATCGCCGAAGTTCTGAAAGAACTTGAAGTCATTGAATAATCAAAAGAAGATGCTCGGGTGATGAAAAAGTTGCCACAATAAGAAATCGTCAAACGATGAAAAACGAAGTCATCAAAATGAAAGCAAAAATGGATGATATGTTGAGAAACAGAAATTCATTATAAGAAAATTGGCTTTCTTGTTCACCAAAACAATTTGACAAAAATGGAGTTTAAAAAGAAAAATCGGCTTGCTTTAAGGCCGATTTTTTTATTGGCAAATGTTTCAAACTTCATACCAATACCACTCACCCACATAAAGATTTGGTGCATGACGAGCAAGGTTTGCCGCATCCGTGACATCCAAAACTCTTCCAATTTGGTTGGTCCAAATCATCCAATCGTGCTCGGTGTCTTTGATGGTGAGGGTTGAAAGCGTGCATCCAGCAAAAGCATTTGTTCCAATTCTTTCCACCGTTATGGCAATTTCAATATGTTGAAGTTTGCTACAATTTCTGAACGCTCCGCAAGCAATCAGTGTTGTGCCTTCTTTCACAGCAAAAACCATTCTTGTTTCGCTTTCGCTCACCTGTCTTGCTTCTGTGCCCACAGCGGTTTCTTTGACAGCAATAAGATAGCCATCAATATAAAGCGCACCGCTTGCATCCCAATTTCCTTCAGTGTTAAAGAATTTTGTGCCTTTGAAAGCATTTTCACCGATATACTTCAATTTTTTGCTCAAAATTGTGACACTTGCAAGATTTTCACAGTTTTCAAACGCGCCAGCACCGATTGACGTCACATTCTCTCCAATCACAACCGACTGCAACGCGTCACCATAGAAGCAACCCGCAGGAATTGTTGTCACATTGTCATTGATGGTCAATTCTGATGAAACATCTTTGATTGTGAAGGTTTTTGCATAGTGTGTTGGACTTGAGAAATCGTTTCCAAACGAAATGCCAAGCCATTCAGCAACCGTTCCTCTGAAAATTGCAGACATCAAATTGTCACAGCCATAGAAAGCGTTTGCGCCAATTTTTGTGATTGTGTTTGGAAGCACCACAGTGACAAGATTTTTCATTTCGCTGAACACATTTTCCGCAATAGATGTGATGTTTTCCGGAACTTCAAAGGTGTCTTTGCCCTCGTCCAATTTCACACCAAGAAGTTGGTCGTGCAGGATAAGCGCCTTCCCAACCACCTCTTGTGTTTCATCAGGTTTGTGATAAGTCACATCTGTCCAATTTGCAGCGTCACGCTCAAACGCCGTGTTTTTGAAGGCGGAACTTGAAATGTATGTGATTGTTGTCGGCACTTTTGTTTGACTTTGGATTTCGCCATCTGCACCCATAACAACAAGTGTGTCCAGCATCGAGCAATATTGAAAAGCGGTGGCTCTGATTGTCTGCAAAACATTGTTGAAAACAACAGTTTTCAGTTTTGGACAAGAAAATGCGGCACTGTCTTTGATTTCCACAATGTTTTTGCCCAAAGTGATTTTTTCAACATTTTGATTTTGTTGGAACGCTCCAATGCCGATGCCAACAACATCAAAGCCTCCCAAAACTTGATTTTCCGCAATCTCTTCACCACTGTTCCACATTGGAGTTTTGTCAGATATGACAATTTCTTTCACATTTTCAACATATTTGTCTGACAATACAACCGCCGTGCCATCACCTTTGACGGAATAGACAAGCCCATCCCAACCGCACATGTCGCACAGGTTGTTTTTGGTGTATTGATGAGCACCCGTGTGTGTTTCGTTGCAGTCTGGACGCAAACATTTTGCACCCACGTGCCCCTGATGCTCGTTCACTATGGTTGTTTTTTCTCCAACGTTCCACATATGCCCAAGCGGCTCAATGACACTCTCGTTTGAAATTGTGCATTGAACACCATCCTCTTTGTGAAGACAAGTGATTGTCAACTTGCCCTCCTGCGTGCAATTTGGAAGTTGCACGCTTTCCGATTTTTCAATCAAATGTTCTTGAATGTGTTTCGCGTCATTCTCGCACAAACGCCAGTGACGGTCACCATCTTCGTTCCAATTTTCACTCCACTTGTGACCCTTTGCAACGGTTTGTTCGTCATCATATTGATGCGCACATTCGGAGCAGAAGTGAGTTGTGTATCCTCCATCTGTGCAAGTTGGCGCGATGACCCTTGTGGTCATTTTGCACTCTTCCTGCTCAAGCACTGTTTCACAAACAATGCAATATTTTTTGTGCATATGCTTTTCGCCATCCATAAAGTGTGTCCAGCCACTTGAAAGATGCCCCGTTGCCGGACTGCCCAAAAAGTCTTCAACATAGTCGCACCCATCAAACTGGCATTCTGTCCTTTTGCGCTCAGGATTTTCACAATCCGCAGGATTGGTTGTTTCGGTGTGATAGTTTGCCTCGTGGCTTTCACTGTGGTTTCCTTCCAAACAATCTCTGACGTGCAACCCGTCCTTATTCTTATAAAATTTTGTCCACTTGTGTTCAAGTTGCTGTTGGTGCTGGTCTTGATAGGAATTGTTGCAGTGTATGCAAGTGTGTTCGGTGTAGCCCGCTTCAAGACAGGTTGCCGGCTTCACCTTGACCAAGCAATCACAATCTTCCTCTTCAAAATGCCCACAAGTGCCCCCCTCTTCAAGTGGACGTGTGCAGATTTTTTTGTGTCTTGGAGTTTCGCTTTCGCTCAAATATTCATATTTATCATAAAGATGTCCAAGCGCCGCAACCGTGTGAGTTGTCACTTGTCTTTGGCATTTGCTGCACTTGAAAACCTCTTCACTTGGCGCATCACAAGTTGCCCCTGTGAAACTTTGCAAAATCATATCTGCGCCGTCATCTGCACAGTCTTCAACAAACCTGTGTTCAGGCAGGTCGCAATTTTCGTTTGAACAAATTCTGTAATGCGTGAAGTGTCCGTCTTGTCCTTCCGATGTCCAATCACCAAACTGATGGCCCGTTGCTGACTTTTCGTCAGTGATGTAAAACCCTCCGCACTCAACACAAATGTGCTTTGTGAAACCCGCCTCGCTGCAAGTTGCCTCTTTTGTTTCCACGCGCTCAAACTTGCAGTCCACTGGCTCGGTTGTGTGAGTGTTGTCGTGTTTGCAATATTGGATGTGCTTTTTGAGATATTCGCCCGGATTGTCATCGGTGGTGTCGTCATCTTGATAGAGTGGTGTCGCTTGACCCCAATCGTGCCCTCGCGCCTCACCCTCGGTGTGCGTGTGTGAAAAAAGACAAACATTGCATCTGTGAACAATCTTTCTTGGCTCATCGCAGGTTGCATCGCTTTCTTCCACGATTTCAATCGTGCACTCTTCAATCTCTTCCTCGCCACAGCCCTTGCATATGCGACGGTGACTATGCCCGTTTTCCTCCACAAGTTCGTAGGTGTAAGAATGTTGATGCCCACACGCCGTCAAAAGCACTCCGCCCACAACTGTAAGGCTTAGCATCGCAAATGCCAACATCAAAAATTTGAAACTTTTTGTTTTCATAACCTTTCCATCCTTATCTTTATGATTTTGACAAGTTTTTTGGTGAGTTTACACCTTTTCCAAAGGCATTATATCACAAAAAAAGCCACGCGCCTAGTTTTTTCCACAAAAATTTGCTGCGACCTCAAACATTTTGCTTTCTTTTAGTGAAAAACAGGCTCGCCCTAGACTTGCTCTTGCAGGATTTGCATTATTTTTGCCATCGTCTTTTCGCCTTTGCCAAATTTTCGGCGTATCACCAATCTTCCACCCACAACTTGACATTTTGTAAATCTCAAGAACAGCATCGCCCCAAAGAAAAGAAAACTTGAAACAATCTGCCCAATTTCTGTGCAATATGGCGAAATAAGCAGCACCGAAATCAGCGTTCGGAGTGTTTTCAAAACCAAATCAATGCCCGTGATGATTGATGCGGACAACTCAATTTGTGTGAAAACTTTCAAAATTGCCGAAAATGTGTCTGTCAACATATCAACAATTTGAATGACAAGATAAACCGTGACAATTGCCAAGTTGGCTTTGTCCACAAGCGCCATTGAATAGCACATCAAAATGCTTGTGCAAATCAAAATAAAGGTGAAAAAATAGCCATTTTTGAGTTCTTTTCGATAGTTGTATCGGTTTTTTGAGATGTCCACATTTGCAACAGTTTCAATCGCGCCCATAGTGTCCCACTGGGTGTCAGTGCAAAGTCCGGCAATATTGAGCGCAACAAGATATTCGCTCCCTGCCGAAAAAGCAATTTTGAAACCGAAAAGATAAATCATCAACATCGCAAAAGCGGAAACAATGTTGGCGGAAACATAGCGAAGGTTTTTGAAAAATTTGAAATCAATACGAAATTTTTGGAACTGCCAAACATACAAAGCAAGCACATAGACAAACAAAACAGAGATTGTCACGCAAACGGCAACAAGTGCGCTTTGCGAGAAAAGTGCTGTCAAAACGAGTGCGGCAAAGTTGAGCAAATTGAAAGAAAAGATGTGAATGTTTGCAAGTTTTTCTTTGTCCTGAAAGTAAAGTTTTTCAACCGAAAACGAAAACAATGTCTGAACAAACTGCTGCAAAATGGAATATATGACAAAAATTTTGTAAAATTCAACATCTTGACCAAAAAAGGAGATGTATTTGTCAACAAGACAAAGCGGAATTGAGAAAACAACTGCGGCAAAGATTGTGCCCCAAAATATGCCGTTCATAACAGCATTTGGGTCGCCCCTTTTTTCTTTTCTGATGTTTGCGCCCGTGCCAAAAAACAATTTGAAAATCATCCAAACAAACTGAAGTGCATAGGTGATTGAAAACACATTTGCAATTCTGGTGTCGTGGAGAACGGATGCCAAAACCACCCAAGACAAAATTGGAATGATTGAATAAACAAAAAGCCCGCTGCCAATTCGAAAAAGCCGTTTCATATTGTCTATTAAAACACAAATTCAACAATTTTGGCAAATTTTTGCAACACAAAATCAAGCGACAAAAAAAAGTTGGACAAAAAATTTGTTGGACAAAAAATTAAAAAACAAAATTTTTTAGCAAACATTTTTCAAAAATCTTAAAAGTGCGTAAAAATTGTGTAAAAATAAAAAATCGCATAAATTTTGTCAAAATTATTAAAAAAACGCGAAAAAAAATGAAAAAAATAAGAAATTTGTGAAAATAAACATAAAAGACGGCAAAATTCTGTTGAAATCTGAGATTTACAGAAAAAAAGAAAAATTGCACAAAACTTGTGCAATTTTTGTTTTTTGAAAGATTTTTATTTTCCGCCTTTTTCTTTTGTTCCAATGTGTTCAACAATGTGCAGGCTTGGAACATTTGGATTTTTGCTGATGAATTCTCTTGCAACAGCGTCGTTTGCGAATGCACCATAAAGCGCATCAATATCTTCGTGAGTGCCAACTCGTTTGTCACCAACAACCAAAGTGCAGCCTTCTGAAACCTCTGTTGCCTCTTCAAGCATCTTTTTTTGTGTTTGAATGCCTTCTTTGGCAATTTCCTCTTTTGCCATTCGGACACAACTGTTGTAAACTGCGTCTGAACCATATTCAAACTTTGTTTGCTCATCAATTCCTGCAAAAAGTTCTTCGGCAAGCTGTGTTGTTCTTTCTGGTTGTTCAAAATTTCCTGCCTCAAATCTTGCCATCTCTTCAAGCGAATAAAAAACAGGCACTTTGTCAGTTGGGTCCAAACTGCTCACACCAAACAATGAGCGATTTTTTCTGTCCAAATCTTTCACATAAACAAATTTCATAGTTTTTTCTCCTTTTCGGTGTGATTATATCATAAAAAAGCAAAGAAATCAAGACTTTTTTGCGATTTTTAGCGTTTTATCTCTTTTTCATTATTGAAAAATGTTGTGGAGAGAAAAGTCGCATTTTCCTTTTTGCTCCTTTGCCAAGCCAGATTGTCTCTTTGAAAATCCTGCTCGTCAAAAGCAAAATCGCCTTTCGCCATCGCGTGAGATTGCAAAAACGCTTTGCTGTTGCTTTCCATCGATTTTTGCTCGTTCCATATCACAGGAAATTTGTCTGCAAAATCAAAACCTGTTGGATAGTCCGTGTTCTGCTTTGACTTTTTGTCATAGACCTCTTCGACAAAATCTTTGAATGTGTAGGCTTTTGCCTCGTCCGGCGTCACAAACACCATCAGAAAATTTGATAGCCAACGAGAACTTTTGTCCCGTCTTCCATCATCAAAATGATAGACATACACTGAAAGATTTTTGGATGTCACGCAGGAAAAACTTTCTTTTCCACGCTCTCGTCCGGCGTGCTGTTGAATGTATGTCAAAGCAAATTGCCAAAGGTTTGACGCCTCCTCATCGGTGACAGAATATGGACTTTTTGTTTTAAACTCAAAGTCGTGAACTGAAGTGCAGGTAAAAAATTGCCAATCGCGTGGCAGTCTTCTTATCTTTTTTTGCTTTAAAAAATCAAAAATTCCCACAATTTTTCTCCTTCTGTTTTTTCTCTTTTATATGAAAAATATATCACATTTTTTGCGCTTTGTAAAGCCCCTTTTTTGAAAGTGTTTGTTTTTCACAAAAAAAACAATGCTCCCCGCCAAAAGACAATTTTGGGAAAAAGCATCGTTTTCTTTGCTTTCAAAACTAAAAGTCCTGAAAGTTTTTATTTTTTGCTGACAAAAATCAAACCAAAAGCATTTGGCCCCCAATGGCAAGCAATTGCTGGGTCAAGGTCATCATACACCCGAATTTGAGGAAGATATTTTTTGTCCACCATCGCAACAAGGTCGTCAAGGTTCTTTTTGTTGTAGGTGTAAGATGCGATGATGTCATAGTCAGGGTCGCACTCCAAAGTTTCAAGTGCCTTGGCAATATAGTTCATACTGTTTCGCAAGCCAACCTTCTTTGCATGAACGGTCACTTTGCCATCTTTGAAGCCAATGATTGGCTTGATTTTCAGCAAACTGCCAATCAGCCATTCCAGCCTTGCAAGACGTCCGCCACGAAAAAGATATTCCAACGTTTCTGGGATTGCCATAATCCTTATTCTTGGAATGAGTTGGTTGACGCGCTGTTCAATTTCGTCAAGCGAAAGGTCGCGGCAACGATTGATTTCATCCACAATCAATCTCATTCCGCCAACTGCCATCTGGCTGTCAAGCACTTTGACATTCTTGTTTTTTTCAAACATTTTTTTGATTGTTTCGTTTGTGCTGGAAATTTTTGAAGAAATTGTCAAAATGATGACTTTGTCGCCCTTATCTGTCAGGGCGGTGACTTCTTCTTCAAGTTGTGGAAGGTCTGGCAGTGATGTTTTTGGAAACTTCTTTTGATTTATCAAAAAATCATAAAACTCTTCCATCGAAAGATCAACACCATCTTTATATTCCTTGTCACCAAGAATGACATTGAGCGGAATGAGTGTGATGCCATATTTTTCTGCCTCGTCTTGCTTTATGCTGCAACCCGAGTCAACAAAAACTCTTAACATAATTCTCCTTAAAAATCAGATTTGATATGATATTATATCTTATTGTATGACAATCTGTCAAACAAAATTAAAGTTTTTGCAAAATGTGTTTGTAATTTCGCTTTGTCAAGTTTTGTCGAAAGTTCACTTTTTCTGTCAGCATTTCATATTGTTTTTTTTCGGCAAGCAGAAAAAACCAGCCGTTTGGGCTGGTTTTTTATTATTCGTTTTCAGAAACCTCAGGAACATCTTGTTTGTTTTTCTTGTTTGCTTTCTTTTCTTTTTTGTCTTTTTTGTCAGACTTGTCTTTCTTATGTTTTTTGTCGTGCATAAACAATTTCTCAAGCGCGTTTTCTTTTTCAGGTTCTCTGACCTTTTCAACACGCTCTGGCAGTTTCTTTCCAACAACAGGCATCTTGACGTTGTCTTTGCGCTCACGCACTTCAACTTGATTGTATGGCACAGAGATGTTGTTGCGCTTGAACTCGTTGTAAACATTTTCCATAACATAGTAGTAAACATCCCAATAGTCCGAGCCATCACACCAGCAGTTTGCAAAGAAATCGATGCTGCTGGAATTCAAAGTTTTCAATCTGCAGAACGGTGCTGGGTCAAGATAGACGCGCCCATCGCTTTTCATAACGTCCAAAACAACCTTCTTGACAAGTTCGGTGTCGCTTTCATAGGCAACAGAGAACGTGAAGTCCACTCTTCTTCTTGGATATGCCCCAAGATTTGTGACATTTCCATTCAAAATTGCAGAGTTTGGCATTGTCACTTTGCGATTGTCAAGAGTGATGAGCGTTGTGAACAAGAAGTTGATGTTGTCGATGTTTCCTTCAACACCATTGGCGATGATATAGTCGCCCTTCTTGAACATATGGCTGGAAATGATGATGATGCCATTTGCGATGTTGGCAATGCAGTTTTGCAAAGCCATACCAATTGCCAAGATGACAGCACTGCAAGCAGTCAAAAGTCCCGAGATTTCCACGCCGATTTGTGCCAACAGCAACAGCACAAGCACAAGCCACAGCACAAATTTTAGGATTGTGCAGATAAATTGTTGCGCGATTTTTTCCATTCTTGTTTTGCTCAAAATTTTGCGAACGGTGACCATCAACACTTTGATGACGATGATGCCAATGATGAGAATTGCAAAGAACCAAACAAAATTCCAAGCATTGTTTTTGAAAAAGTTGACGATGTCGTTCCAAATTTGTTCCCAATTCATAAACTTTTCTCTCCTTTATGCGAAAAATTTTAGAACAATAAAAAAATTTTGTCAAACATTTTCGACAAAATTCCACACTATTTTCAAAAATCTTTTTATTCGCTTTTTGGATTTTTTCGTTTTCTGTTTTCCTGCCTGACTCTGCCAATCACAAAGTCGCCAACTTCTGTGTTTTGTGTCACCGTTGTCCCCGCACAGATATAAGTTTTGTCCGCAACAAGCACCGGTGCAACAATGTTCACATTGCACCCAACAAACACATCGTTTCCAATTTTGGAACGATGTTTGTTTTTGCCGTCATAGTTTGCAAACACCACCCCGCAGCCGATGTTCACATTTTCGCCAAGTTCTGCATCGCCGACATATGAAAGGTGTGCAACTTTTGTGCCGCTGCCAATCGTGCAGTTTTTAAGCTCCACAAAAGCGCCAACTTTCACCCTGTCAGCCACTTTGCAGCCTGCACGCACATTTGCATATGGCCCAATCAAACAATTTTGACCAAACTCGCTTTTTTCAAGTTTGGAATTTTCCACCTCACAGCCCGCACCCAATTTGCAGTTGATGATATGGCTTCCAAACCCAATGTGGCAACCATCTTCAATCACACAGTTTCCAACAATCCTGACACCACCATCTACTTGGACATTTTTTCCAAGAACAGCATTATCATCCACATATGTCCCAGCATCAACGAAAGCATTGTCATCTTCACTGCACACACTTTTCAAACACTCTTTGCCGCATTTCTCATTTTTGTTATTTTCCATATTTTTCAATATGTCACATTTGAAAATTGTGCCACATAAAAAAGATGCTCGCAGCAACAGAAACTCTTGCCAAAGCAGGATTTGACCATTTGAAATTTTGTCGCTCACCACACAAAAAATTGTCGCGTTTTCATACGAAAAAACTTTTTAAGACTGCAAACATCTCACGCCGCAATGTTTCATAAATTGGATGTAAAAACCACAACATTTCAACTTACATACAAAACCGCGTGTCACGAGCAGAATTTTCGATTTGCCTTCTCAAAGAACTGTATTTGTCAAGAGTTGACAGCAAATATCTTTCCCGCTGTTCTTCGTCAAGTTTGGCGAACAGTTTTTCATCAATGAGATAGTGCACAGGATTGGTGACAAGTTGTTCCTGCGACAGCAAAAATTCCACTTTGTTGCGAAATTCAACATCGTCATTTGAAATAACTTTGATTTTTGCATTTGGATGTTCATCCTTGCCCACAAGTCTGCGTTTTGCCTTTTGTGCGATATTTCTCAAGATTTCACTTCTATTCATAAATTCACCTCCACAAGCAAAGTCTACAACAAAATGTGACAAAACCCAAATGCAAAAATCTCCATTTTTGTCGAATGTTTGCGAAAATTAAAATATTTATATTTTTTGAAAATTCTCGCAAGAAACAAAGCAAAAA
>CANQNH010000035.1 GCA_947625165.1 uncultured Clostridia bacterium | reverse complement strand
CAAACTCATCTCTGCCGCGAACAACAGGGATTTGTGTTTGAAAATCATAAAGTTCAGTCAGGTCATAGAGCGCAAACTTTTCGGCGCACTCGTTGAGCATTGCTTGACTTTCCGGAAACATTGGGCCGCAGTTTAAAACAACGCAAACCAGCCTTATGCCATCTTTTTCGATTGCAGAAACAAGACACCTGCCCGCGTCATCCGTATAGCCCGTTTTGACGCCGATGCACCCCTCCATTGTGTGAAGAAGTTTGTTTTTGTTTCGCAAATATCTCACCTCACCGTTGCCATTTTCAATTTTGATGTTTTTTGTGCCAACAATCTCACGAAAAGTGTCGTTTTCAAGGGCATATGCGGTGATTGTCGCAAGGTCATAGGCGGTCGTATAATGCCCATCGGCATCCAGCCCATGCGTGTTTGCAAAGTGGGTGTTTTTGACGCCAATTTTGCGCGCTAGGTCGTTCATCATCGTCACAAATTCGCTCGTTGAGCCTGCAACGTGCTCCGCGATGGCAACTGAGGCATCGTTTCCAGAGATAAGCATCAGCGCATAAAGAAGGTCACGTGTGGAATAGACATCTCCCTTGCGAAGATAAAGCGATGTTCCAGCAATCCCAACCGCTTTTGGTGAAATCTCAAATTTTTCATCAAGGTCTTTGCAGTTTTCAATGGCAGTTATGGCGGTCATAATTTTTGTTGTGCTTGCCATTGGCAGCCTTTTGTTTTCGTTGTGAGCAAACAGCACGCGCCGCGTTGAAGTTTCCAAAACAGCGCTTGCTTTCGCAGAGCAGGAAAGATTGATTGCATCCGCCCTGTCAACAAGAAAAAAGGTGCTTGCAAGCAAAAACGAAGCACAAAGAAGAAAAGCCACCGCGCAAATCAAAATATGTTGAAAAATGCTTTTCTTGTTTTCATTCTTCATCATCTTCGTCCCCGAAAAAGTCGTTTTTTGCTTTTTCTTTGGAAAGAAAATCGTCATCACAACCCTCTTCACACTCATCACAACCTTGACAATCCCCCTCAGCATCTTCCTTTGCTTTTTTCTCCATTTTTGAAAGAAGGGAGTTGAACATATTGAGAAAAGTTTGATAAAGTGACTTGTTTTCCACATTGACAAAATCCACTTCCCCATCTGCTTGCAAAATCAAGAAGCCAACCGGCGAAACACTCATTCCACCACTTGAACCGCCCGTCATTGGAAAATGATTTGCCACGCGTCTTGAAGAGAGGTCGGCATATTCTCCACCACCCACAACAAAGCCAACAGTCACCTTTGAGATTGGAATGATTGTTGCCCCGTCAGGCGTCAAAATGCTGTCACCAATGATTGTGCCACTGTCAACAATAGTCTTGAGTTTGTCCATCGCACTTGAAATCAAATCGTTGATTGAAGTTGAATTTCCATAAACTTTCATCTTGTCCTCCAAACCTTGCATACCACACCATATATTGTGTAGTATGATGCATAATATACTCATAGTTGTGTGAATGTTGAAAATTTTTATGCGAGCGCCACAAAAACTTTAAGCCAATTTTTTGTTCTTCTTTCCCACATCTGATGTTTTGACAAGCGCAAGAAGAAAGGAATAGGCAAGGTCAAAAAGTGAAATTGAAATTTCCACCCTCCCAGCAATTTCGCACATTGTTTTGTTGTAGGAAACAGTGTCATAGATGCAACAAGAGGCGGTTGGCTTTTTGTCTTTCAACCGAAGGAAAATGCCCGTCACAATTTGATTTATCACCCCACAGAGAACGGCACTTGAAAAAGCATCACCGGTGCCGATGTTGTAAAACAGCAGCAGTTTTTTCAACCTCAACTTGTCTTTGATTTGTTTTGTAAACTCTTCCATCACAGCAAACTGCGGACTTGAAAATTCAAGTTCCTGCCTTTTTGTTTCTTTTTCGTTTTGAAGTTCAATGTATTTCCCGTGGAACGAAAAAATGAAATAAAGCACTTTAAAGCGAAATAAGAAGAGTGCCACCACCCCACGATTGAAAAGCGGATTGAAAGACACTCTCACCTCAATGAAGATTGGGAAAATCAAAACAAAAACAAAAAATGTTGGAATGAGAAAATAGAGCGAAGTTAGGTTTGTCATATGCACCTATTTTGCTTTAAAACTTCCAAAAAATGCAAAACTTTGCTTTTTTGTTTTGCTTTTCTGCTTCAATATGTTAAACTCTATCTATACTTGTTAATTCATACATAATCGAAAAATCTACAAGGAGGATTTATGAGGATTTTTGAAGTTCTTGACAATTATTACCCCAAATTTGACGGACCAATTCAAGTCATCACCAACTATTGCAAATGTCTCAACAAACTTGATGGCGTTCAGGCAGAAGTTTTTGTGCCAAAATTTCCAAAATATGTGGACAATCAGCCATTCAACGTTTTCCGCGTCAAATCAATGGTTGGGCCGGATGGCGACCGCACCCCGCTGCCTGTTTTTGACCGAAAGTTGAAAAAATATCTCAAAACAAACAAACCAGACATCATTCACATTCACTCACCATTCACGATGTGTGGATTTTTTGCACGCTATGGCAAAAAACACCATATCCCAACCATTTTCACCTTTCACACCAAATTCAAAGAGGACTATCAACGAATTTTGAAATTCAAACCACTTGTTGCAATCGCGATGAAATATATGATGCACAACATCAACAAAGTGGACTATGTTTTGACAGTCAGTGATGGTGCTGCCGAAACTTTGCGTGAATATGGCTATAAAAAAGAAATCAAGGTCATTCGAAACGGAACTGACCTGTCCTATTCCGTTGCGGCAGAGGGCTTGAAAGATGAAGTTTCAAAAAAATTCGGCTTGAAAGACGAAACCGTGTTTTTGTCTGTCGGACGAATTGTTGAAAACAAAAAATTGTCTTTTGCTCTGAAAGTTATGCAAAAAATCAAACAGAATGGGGGGGGGAATTTCAAGTACATCATAGTTGGAAGTGGCAACTTCGAAGAAAAACTGAAACAAGAAACTGCTGAACTTGGTCTTGAAAATGAAGTTATCTTCGCAGGAAAAATTATGGACAGAGAATTTTTATCCGCAGTCTATTTGCGAGCGGATTTGTTGATTTTTCCATCAACATTTGACACCGCCTCCCTTGCCCCTGTTGAAGCGGCAGCAATGAAACTTCCAACAATAATGACAAAGGGATGTTCTTCGGCAGAAATCATCACCGACAAAGTGAATGGACTTGTTGCAGAAGAAACTGTTGACGCTTGGGCAACAACAATTTTGGAGAGCATCAAAAACAAAACTCTTCCAAAATTGCGAGAGCCCGCCCACAGAGAAGTCTATCGAACTTGGGACGATGTGATTTGTGAGATGATGAAATATTATCAACAAGTGGCAGCCTCTGACAAGGAGGTGAATTTGAAAACCTAGCGCACCGCCAAAATTTGTCACAAGGCATCGCAAATTTTATAAAATTGCTGCAAAAAGGATAAAAATCTCTTAAAAAAACAAAAAAGGAGATTTTTATGAAATACATTTCATTTTGCGTGCCTTGCTATAATATGGCAAATTATATGAGAAAGTGCATCAACTCTCTTCTTGTGTGCGGAGAAGATGCAGAAATCATCATTGTTGATGATGGTTCAACAAAAGATAACACCGCAGAAATTGCGGATGAATATGGCAAAAACTATCCAAACATTGTCAAAGTCATCCATCAAGAAAATGGCGGACATGGTGAAGCCATCAATCAGGGAATAAGAAACGCGACCGGGCTATATTTTAAGATTGTTGATGCTGACGATTGGGCAGATGAGGCTTCTTTGAAAAGACTTCTTGAAAAAATCAAACAGATGCACAAAGAAAAACATTTGATTGATATGCTGATTTGCAACTATGTTTATGAATACACTGACGGGACAAAATGCAGAGTTGTGGATTATAAAAATGTTTTTCCTGTTGAGCAGGAGTTCACGTTTGAGCAGTCAAAGAAATTCAAAAAATCGCAATTCATCACAATGCACTCGGCTGTGTATAGGACAAAAATTCTTCAAGAAATTGGCCTCACCCTCCCGAAACACACATTCTATGTTGACAACATTTATGTTTACACCCCACTGCCCGCCGTCAAAAGTTTTTACTATATTGATGCTGACTTATATCGCTATTATGTTGGGCGTGCTGACCAGTCAATCAATGAAAGCGTGATTATGAAAAGAATTGACCAGCACATCAAAGTCACCAAAATCGCGATTGAGGCACACAACATTCAAGAAATTGCGGCAAGGGACAAGAAACTTGCAAAATATATGACCGATTTCGTGTCAATTTTGATGGCGATAACTTCAATATACCTCATCAAAATTGGTGATGCTGACGCCCTCGCAAAGAAAAAAGATTTGTGGCAATTTTTGAAAGATAAAGACCCAAAACTTTGGGCAGACTGCAAACACAAGGCAGAGGGCTTGGTTGCAACAAACTCAAAATTTGGAATGGGATTTTGCAAATTTATCTATAAGGTTGCAAGGAAAGTGTTAAAATTCAACTAAAAAAAACAATTAAGAAATTTCAACAATTAAATTCAAAAAAAACAAAAGGAGAAAAATATGAAATATGACTATCTCATCGTTGGCGCTGGGCTGTTTGGAGCAATTTGTGCCTACGAACTTTCAAAGGAGGGCAAGAAATGCCTTGTCATTGACCAACGAAATCACATCGGCGGAAACATCTATTGTGAAAAAATTGAGGGCATCAATGTCCACAAATATGGCGCACACATTTTTCACACCAGCAGCAAACAAGTTTGGGACTTTGTCAATCGCTTCGCAGAGTTCAACAACTATGTCAACTCACCTATGGCGCGCTATAAAGATGAGATATACAATCTGCCTTTCAATATGAACACATTCAGCAGAATGTGGGGCATCAAAACGCCAGACGAGGCAATGAAAATCATTGAAGAACAAAGAAAGGCGCACTATGTTGCCGAGCCAAAAAATTTGGAGGAACAAGCCATAAATCTTGCCGGCGTTGACGTCTATCAAAAACTGGTGAAAGGCTACACCGAAAAACAATGGGGACGTGATTGCAAAGACCTTCCGCCATTCATCATCAAGCGCCTGCCCCTTCGAATGACCTACAACAACAACTATTTCAATGACAGATATCAGGGCATTCCAATTGGCGGCTATAATGTGATAATTGAAAAGCTTCTTGAGAAGAGTGATGTCAAACTTGGACTGAGTTTCAAAGACTTCAAAAACAATTTCAGCAATTGTTCATATGACAAACTGATTTTCACTGGCGCAATTGACGAGTTTTTTGACTATAAGTTTGGAAAACTTGAATATCGAACTGTTTCTTTTGAAACAGAAGTTTTGGACAAAGAAAACTTTCAAGGCTGCGCCGTGGTCAACTACACCGAACGCGAAGTGCCATACACCCGCATCATCGAGCATAAGCATTTTGAATTTGGCACACAGCCAAAAACGGTGATTTCAAGAGAATATCCAACCGAGTGGCGTCCAGGACTTGAACCATACTATCCAATCAACGACGAGAAAAACACAAAACTGCTGGAGAAATATCAAGCCGAAGCACAAAAACTTCAAAACACATATTTTGGCGGCAGACTTGGACAATACAAATATTTTGATATGGACAAAACAATCCAAAGCGCGTTTGAACTTTTGAAAACGCTTGGAGTGGAAGAATTTTAGAGGTGGAAAAATGAAGGAAGAAGGAAAAAAATCGACCAAAAAACAGAACAATGCCAAACTTGATGCCAAAACGGGCGCAAAAACAACTGCAAACGCAAAAGCAGGTGCAAAAACAACTGCAAAAAGCACAAAGTCGCAAGCAAAACAAAAAATTGCAGCTGGAAAAGCGGAAAAATCGAAAAAAATCTGCTTTGACAATCAACTCTATCTCAAACTGCAAAGCGAAAACATCAACAAGAGAATAAGAAAATTTCACAACAAACTCTATCTTGAATTTGGTGGAAAGATTTTTGACGACCTTCACGCCGCCCGCGTGCTTCCGGGCTTTGACCCAAACATCAAAATCAAACTTCTGCAAAAGATGAAGGACAAGGCAGAGATAATTTTTTGCATCAGTTCAAACGACATCGAAAAAAACAAAATTCGTGCCGACCTTGGATTGAGTTATGCAGACGAAGTTTTGCGCCTTGTTGACAATATGAGAGGGCTTGGGCTTTATATATCCGCGTTTGTCATCACTCTTTTCAAAGGGCAACCAAGCGCCATCAAGTTTGGCAAAAAGTTGGAACAGCGTGGAGAACGCGTCTATTTTCATCGCTACACAAAAGGCTATCCAAACGATGTTGAAACAATCGTGTCTGATGAGGGCTATGGCGCAAATCCTTTTGTTGAAACAACCCGCCCACTTGTGATTGTCACGGCTCCTGGCCCATCAAGCGGAAAACTTGCAACGTGCCTGAGCCAACTCTATCACGAGCACAAACGCGGCGTCAAGGCTGGCTACGCCAAATTTGAGACCTTCCCTGTTTGGAATATGCCCCTCAAACACCCTGTCAACATCGCCTATGAGGCCGCCACTGCTGACCTTTATGATGTCAACCAGATTGACCCGTTCCACTTCAACGCATATGGCAAGTTGACGATAAACTATAATCGTGACATCGCTGTTTTCCCAGTTCTTCACAACATTTTGACCAAGATTGCTGGAAAAGAGGTGTATAAATCTCCAACCGATATGGGTGTGAATATGGTTGGAAGCGCCATTATTGACGACAAACTTGCCTGTCTTTCTGCCAGAAAAGAAATTTTGAGAAGATATTATCGTGCCGAATGCGACTATAAACTTGGGCAGTGCACCTTTGAAACGCTTGAACGAAACAAATCTCTTGTCACTGAAGCTGACGCAAAAGAAACGCTTGCCGGTGTGATAAACACTGCCAAAAACACCTCAAAAGAAAGTGGTTTCCCTTGCGTTGCGCTGGAACTTCCTGACGGGCAAATTGTCACGGGAAAAACCAAGAAAATTGTTTCTGCTTCCGCCGCTGTTGTGCTTAATGCTTTGCGCACACTTGCAGGACTTGGAGACGACTATGACATCATCACAGATGACATTCTTTTGCCGATTGTCGAATATCGCACAAAAATTTTGGGCTCAAATTCAAGCGTGCTGACCCTTGATGATGTTCTTGTTGCGCTTTCAATTTGCACAGAGAGAAACAAAAAAGCAAAAATTGCAATGAGCCAAATCAAAAACCTCAAAAACTGCGATGCTCATTCAACCTACATCCTCTCCCACGCAGAAGAACAGACCTTGAAAAAACTTGGCGTCAACATCACGTGCGAGCCAGTTTTCCTCAACTCAAAGTTGTTTGATGAATAAGCAAAAGTCATCTTTTCTTCCTTGGCAAATATTTAAGCATAACAAACAACAAATTTGACAAATGGTTAAAACAAAAAAATGATTATGTTTAAAAAATGATAAAAAAGGGCACTTGTTTTCAAGTGTCTTTTTCATACCACCACCAAAACACAGGCAACATATTTTCA
The DNA here is from genome assembly GCA_947625165.1 of uncultured Clostridia bacterium. Taxonomy (GTDB): domain Bacteria; phylum Bacillota; class Clostridia; order Christensenellales; family UBA1242; genus Caccovivens. The sequence goes on along the minus strand of CANQNH010000035.1, from coordinate 4,048 downwards.
TTTCCGCTGGCAACAATTTGCACCTGAAAATTTGGTGTTGTTGCTTTTGCATCTTCATCATCAAAAACAAAATGAGAAAGTCGGCGAGCCACCCCATTTGCACCATCAAAAAACTCCACATCCCCGCCAAACACCTGCCTCAACTGAGGTTTGATGGCAAGATAGTGCGTGCAACCCAGCACAATCGCTTTCGGCTTTGACATTTCGCCCAAATTTTTTTGCAAAAAAGGTTTCAAGCCTTCCAAATTGTCAAGATTTTGGTCAATCAACCCCGCAAGTTCGTTGACACTTTTGCACACCACTTCTTTGTTTTTGTTTATCAAAATGTTGTTTTTTATGGTGTTTTCTGTTGCAAGCACCAAAACTTCGTTTGGCTGCCATTTTTCAAGTGCAGGTTTCACCGCCGGCACAGTTCCAATGAATATGATATTTTCAAACTCCGCCCTCACCCTTTCAAGACAGGTGCAAGAAAGCGTGTTGCACGCCAAAATCACAATGTCGAACGGAAAAAATTTTTGAATGTTCTTCAAATTCTCAATTGTGATTTGTTGCAAAAGTTCAACAGATTTGTTGCCATATGGAAGATTTTTGTCATCACAAAACAGCAAAAAGTCGCAATATGGACAAACTTTGACACACTCTTTGAGGATGTTGACGCCGCCACTGCCACTGTCAATCAAAAGCACTTTTTTCATACAAACATATTTATGCAAAACCGTGCAAAAAGATTTTTATAAAAATTTCTGAATTTCGCTTGATTTTTGTGTTTTGCTGTGATATAATGAACTAGTTTTAAATGAAATTCTTGCTTCAAAACTGCTCACAAGAGCATTTTTTAAGCGAAAATTGGAAATCTTACAAGGAGAAAGCACAATGGCAAACATCAAATCAGCAAAGAAAAGAGTGTTAATCGAAAGAGAAAGACGCGTTGCAAACAACTCTGTCAAGTCTGAAATCAAAACTTGCATCAAAAAGTTTAAAGCAGACCTTGCAGAAGATGTTGCAAAAGCAGAACAATCTTACAGAGTTCTTTCTGCAAAACTTGACAGTGCAGCAAGAGAGAATGTCATTCATCAAAACTCTGCCAACAGAAAGAAAGCACACTTCGCAAAATTGCTTGACGACGCAAAAAAAGCAAAGTGACAAACAATAAAAAATCAAAAGCCGCAACAAAATGCGGTTTTTTTGTTTCTTTTGCCAAAATCGCGCGATAATCTTCTTTCGATGGCGAAAAAGTTGCGTTTGGACACTTTTCTGCATCGACAAAATTTGACTCGCCCCTGCCTTTGTGCTAAAATGAAACTATGTTGAGAATAACAAAAAATTGGGCAACGTTGTTGTCAGACGAATTTCAAAAACAATATTTCAAAGACCTGCAAAAATTTTTGGAGGATGAATATTCTCGCGCAACAATCTATCCCGAAATGGAAAACATTTTTGCCGCTCTCAATGCAGTGAAATATGAAGATGTGAAAGTTGTCATCATTGGACAGGACCCCTATCACGAACCCGGTCAGGCACACGGACTTGCCTTTTCGGTTCAAGATGGTGTCCAACTTCCACCTTCGCTTGTGAACATATACAAAGAAATTGAAAGCGACCTTGGCATCAAATGCCAAAACTCAGGCAATCTGACACGCTGGGCAAAACAAGGCGTGCTGCTTCTCAACACTTCGCTCACCGTTCGCCGCGCGCAAGCAGGCTCTCACCGAGGAAAAGGTTGGGAAATTTTCACCGAGCAAATCATAAAACTTCTTTCCGCAAGAAAAGACCCAATGGTGTTCATTTTATGGGGCTCAAATGCACAGGCCTTTGCTCCACAAATCGCACCACAACACCTTGTTTTACAAGCCCCTCACCCAAGTCCACTGTCGGCATATCGCGGATTTTTCGGCTGCAAACACTTTTCAAAGGCAAATCAATTTTTGATTGCAAATGGCAAAACGCCGATTGATTGGCACTAAAGAAAAAAAGCACGAGCATTCGTGCCTTTTCAATTGATTTTCATATTAAGGTTTTGGTCAGCATCCCAAAAAGTTTTTTTCTTGTCCATCAAACACAAAATATCTTTTTCGCTGAACAATCGAAAATGATTGAGATCACAGCCAACATTGATGCCGAAAGGCTTATATAGCCCACCTGCACGATGAGTGTGCCCAAAGAGATTGAAAACGCCTTTTTTGAAATTTATCGGCTGATGTGTGAGGAAAAAATCTGTACCTCCGAAAGAAATTTCCATATCTTTCAAGGCAATAGTCGCGAAATTTGTTGAAGTCGTTGTCAAAATAGAATTTCACAACTCTGTCCTCATTGTTGCCCATAATCAAGACAACATCAGCCTTGATTTTTTTGACATAGCCCAAAGACTTTCGCCAGCTGTCAAAGCCAAGTCCGTCACAATCCACAAAGTCACCGACTACAAAAATTATGTCGCCTTTTTTGGCTTGTTTATTCCATGTTTTGATGACATATCGGTCAAATTGTCTTGGATTTCTGAAAGGTCGAAATTCATATTCAAGGGTTTTCTTGTCATCAAAATGAGCATCGCTTGTGAAATAATACATTTTTCTCTCCTGTTTTCCAACTGCATTTGGCAAATCAAATGTTTTCTTTCATTTTAACAAAAAATGGATTGTTTTCAAAACAAATCCATTTAAAAATGCCTTTTCACTGATTTTTATTTATTCTTGCCAATCCCGTTTTTATTGTTGAAGTTGGCAACCAAATCACTCTCTTTTTTGATAACACGCTCGCCGGACAGAACAACACTTCCATAGATTTCCACATTTCCGCCAACTTTGACTTTTCCAGAAAGTTGGCAGTTGCCATAGATTTCTGCGTTGTCAGAAACTTCAACCTCGTCACAAAGGGTTGTGTTCCCGTAAATTTCGGCGTTGTCAGAGACCTTCGCTTTCCCACGGATGACAACATTCCCATAAACTTCTGCATTGTCGGTCACCTTTGCATCATCAGTTATGACAACATTTCCATAAACCTCAGCATTGTCACAAACCTCTGCTCTTCCGCTGATTTTGCAATTTCCATAGATTTGTGCATCATCTCTGACTTTTGCGTTTTCAGAAACTTTTGCACTGCCAAAAACAAGTGCATCGTCATAAATCCAGCAGCAACCTTCTTCAGAAAGGTTCTTTCGGGATTGCACATATCCGCCCTTCTCGCCTTTCTTCACAAGAACAGTGCCGTTTTCGTCAACAATATCTTCCAGCGCAATAATTCGGCGGCAAATCACACCATCAATCTCAATTTCGTCATCTTTGGATGTGGAAATGAGATATTTCCTTGCGTCCTTGTTGAGTTTTTTGTCCAACTTTTCGTCAAACTTTTCATCAGCGACTTCTTTGTTGGCAGAGGCCTCTGCGTTGAGGTCAACCTCTTTGCCATTCACCGTGATTTTATCACCTTTTATGACAATCGTGTTGCCGTTGATGTTGATTTTGGATGTCCCACCGGTCACTCTAAGCCCTCCGTCACTGAACGAATTTATCACGCTCCCCGATGATACAATTGAAATACCTTTGCTGAGGCTGTGTTTAAGTTTTGCGTCAACCGCTTTGCCATCAATCAGCAACCTCCCTCCTTTGATTTCAATTGAATGACCACTTGCATAAATTTGGCTCATAATCCATCTCTCCTTTGTTTTGTTTTTATCATTTTAGCATCATTTTAATGGAAAAACAATATTTTTTCTCAAAAATGCCGAAATTTTGTAGAAAAATTGCTGAATTTTTGCAACATAACAACTCTTGCTTTGCAACATAGTGTTTAAAACTTTTGCCAAAGCAAGCAACTTTGTTTCATGTTTGAAAATGCACCTGCAAAAAAGCAACAAACAGTTTTTTAGAAAATCAATGTGTGGTTATCGTGCATTTCAACTTGCTGAACATCTTTGTAGGTTTTCACATCAACTTTTTCAACTTCCACTTTGTCGCTTGACAAAGAATATATCGCCCTTGGATTTGTTTCAAGTTCTTCATCCAGCGGCGCAGAAACAACAAAAGTTCCCAACTTCAAATCGTTGTTTTGAAGT
>CANQNH010000034.1 GCA_947625165.1 uncultured Clostridia bacterium | reverse complement strand
ATGTCAAACACCACATTTCGTTCCATTCCCATAATCACATCAAGATTGTTCAGACCAATGTCAACATCAAGAAGTGCCACGCGAAAACCCAGCCTTGACAAATACACCCCCAAATTTGCGCACACGGTTGTTTTGCCAACACCCCCTTTCCCACTTGTCACAACAATTTTTCTTGCCATAGAAAATCGCTCCTTTTTGAAAAGTATAACGCAAAAGCAAACCAAGCAGCAAAACAAAACTTTGGCAAACACAGCGATTTTTGTCTTTTTTTGCTGAAAACACTTTTTGCAAAAAATCAAAAAAACAAAGAAAACACAAAATACAAAAACGACAAAAATTGCAAATAAAAACAAAAAAAGAGCAAAAGATGCTCATTTTTTTCAAATTTTATGGCTGTTTTTTTATTTTTTATCTTTTTTTGTCTTTTTTATCCCTGCTGACCTTTTCAAAAAGTTTAGTTCTTCAAAATTTGAGTTTCTTTTCAAAACTCATTTTTTTAGCCCTTTTTTGTTTTATTTTCACAGTTTTTTCAAAATACTTTCCAAAAGTTGAGGGTCGCCCAGCAGTTTGCCTGCTCCCAAAATGGTGGAGTTGTCAACATCTTCGCCAAGTTCAATCGGGTATGCCAAATGCTTGTTGCAATAGTCCTCCAACCCCTGCATCTTTGAGCATCCGCCCACAACCAAAATTTTGTTGTTGATGATGTCCGCAACAATCTCTGGCGGCAGAGTGTTGATTGTTGTGTCGATTGCACGCAAAATCTCGCTGAAGAATGGTTCGATGGCGTTCCTTAGTTCGCTGGAAAGCACCACCACATTGCGCGGAATTTTTGTCTGAGCATCAACGCCCGTGATTTCCATATTCAATGTGTCGTTGAGATACAAACTTCCAACCTCGTTTTTCAAAATCTCCGCTGTTGGCAAGCCAATCACAAGCCCTTGTGTGTATGCCAAAAAGTTGACAATGGATGCGTCAATGCTTTTTCCGCCAATGCCAAGTGTTGCACCTTTGATGATGCTGGACATATTTATCACAGCAATTTCGGTTGCTGTTCCGCCGATGTCCACAACCATATTCACTTTTGAAGTGTCAATGTTTCTGCCCTCGCCGATGGCTGAGCAAAGCACAGATGGAACAAGGGCAACTTGTCCAAGTTCAACCGCCTCACAAACTCGCAAAATGTTTTCTTTTTCGTGAACAGAAAGCCCACACGGAACAACAAACACCGCGTTGTCCTCAAAAGGTTTGAACCCGACCTTTTGCAAAAAGGACTTCAACAAAATTGCGGAATATTCAAAATTTGAGTGGTCACCGCTGACAACAGGTGTGAAAATTTCCACATTATCTTTTGTTTTGCCAACAAGTTTTTTTGCTTCGTTTCCAACAGCCACAATCTTATAGCCGTCCTCACTTGGCTCAGCAGCAATCAAAGTTGGTTCCTTCAAAGCCAGCCCTTGTCCATTCACATAGATGCAGGTGTAGCCTCCACCCATTTCAATGGCATATTTAAACTTTCTCACAACAGCCCCCTTAAACTTTTGTTTGAACAGATTGTTCTTGCCCAAGATTTGCCACAGACTGATAGAAAATTTCAACATTTTCGTTTTCATTCAGACCATAGACAAAATCGAAAAGATCAACTCTGTTTTTGACAACAACGGATTTGTTTTTTGTGGCAATTTTTGTCACAACACAATCTTTTGGAATTGAAACTTCATTGTGGCTGAAAGCATCAAAGAGATAAAATCCTTCCAAGGCGCTTGCATCATATGCTTCAGTGAGTTCTGGATATTTCACCTTTTCCCCATTGAAATAGAATTCTTCAGCGTTGCTCGTCTCATTGCTCCTAGATTTAAATTGGTGCAATTCAATTTTGTCAAATCCCACCAAACTTTCGGCAATGCCATTGGAAAATGGCTGCGCTTTTTGATAAGCCCTTGCAACTTTTCCAACAAGTGTTGAAAGACTGCCTGCAGGGACAAGATATGTGCCCGCATATTCACCATTTAAATACATCGAATTTCCAAAGCCAAGAATGCCCGCTCTCCTGTTGAAAACCGGCCCAGAAACCGCCTGCGAAAATTCAACCACAACTCCATTTTCAATCACAAAATCCACAAAGGTTTCGTTGTTGATTTTTTTTGTGAACGGAATTGCAGTTGGCGTGACATCAGTCACCATTCCAAAGTTGACTTTTCCTTCCAACGAAGACATTGACATCACAGTGCTGTCAAATGCAGAGAGTTTGGCAATTTTCACAAATGGCAATCTGACACCCACATTTTTGTCAAAACTTTCGCATTTCAAAATGGCAAGGTTATAGTTTTTGTCGGCAAAAAGGATTTTCCCGTTGAAAACTCTGCCCAAACTGCTTCTTATTGTGATTTTTGAATTTTCATCGCAGTCTGAAAGATTTTGAAATTCGGCAATAACATAGCCATCTTCACGCACATTCACGCCCAGCACAGAAGCTTGCTCAACATCTTCCTCATTTTTCACAGAGATTTCAACCATCGTGTCAAGATACATATTTCCGATGTCGTTATCGCTCAAAAACGGCCAAACCGAAAGTTTTGCAGAAACATCGTTTGGCGAAATCTGATAGAAATAAAGCACAGAAAAACCATAGCAAAAAACAATGGCAAAAACGATTGCCACAATAATCCACACGACAAGTGAATTTTGTTTTTTTGCTTTTTGCTCTGATTTTGCCAAGTTTCACCTCATATTCAAATGATTTGCAAACTTTTTTTGAATGTTTTTCGGAAATCATCTGCCAATTTCATACTTTGGATGATTTCAAACGATGGGTCAGAGTTGACCACAGTTTTCATTATGATTGAGTCGCCCAAAATGTCGCAAACGATGTCTGTTATCACATTCTTTCTTGAAGCATTCAGGTTGACTGCCAAACTGACAAGCACGCCCATTTTGCGAACAGCATCAACATCTTCATCGCTTAAAATTTCCTTATATTTCATCACTTCTGCAAGCATAAAGTTGTCCAAATTTTGACACGAGCAAGCAAGTGCTGCAAGCAAAATGTCTTTTTGAGATGCGCCACAAATGTCCGAATTGAGAATTGTGTAATACGCGTGCTTTTGGCTGCCATTGAAGTTGATGAATTTTCCACAATCAAACATATATGCGGCAATTTTGAGCGGTTTCACATACACTCTTGGCAGTTTGTGAACAACTTTCAGTTGCTTGAAAAGCAAAATTGCCATCTCATAGACCTGAGTGTTGATTGCAAGCCCCTCTTTTTTGAATTCATAATAGTTGTCAAGACTGTTTTGCAACAGGTCAGAATATTTTTCATTTGCAGTTCCAACGAGGTTTGAAAGCATCACTCCTTCCAAAACACTTGCAGACGAAACAACAAGATTTTGAATTTTGAATGTTTCAAAAATTGCAGTGGCAATTGCAAATCCACCACCGATGCTTTCTGCCCCGTCAGCGCCAAGCCCTTTGATTTTCTTCACTTTTTGTGCATCAAGCCCGCCAACAAACTCGGCAACTTTGTCCAAGTTTTCACGAGAAAGTTCATAGTTGTTGTCAATGTCAAGAGGATATCTTGACAACTTTTTGGCAATTCGTGCGATGTCAACGAAGGTTGAGCCGCAACCAATCACTGTGTCATCTTGGAAAGTTTTGAAAAGTGAGCATTTTTTCAGTTCTTTCTTCAAAACGCTGACTTTTTCGGCAAAAGAGCCTTCCATTGTTGTCAAATTGCTGAAACCATATGGCACAACATTATATTCCACAACATTTCTGCGATTGAATTTCATAATGTAGGTTTCATAAGGGCAGACCTGCACGATATACCCCCGCGAAACATCAATTTTGTTCATTGTGGAAAGATAGGTGTTTTTGACAACTTCATCATCTCCAAAAATGACAAAGTTCATACCCGTGTTTGTGTATATCTCATCCAAAAAGCCGCGATAGTTTCTTGCTTTCACAACGATTTTCGAAGCAAACGCAACCATTTTTGAGACTTTGAATGTTTCGATTGTAAAACGATATATGTTCAAGATTTTCAAGAGGTCTGTTTTTGATTTTGGACTGAAAAGGCAATCTTTCAAGATGTCTGTGGTCAAGTCGTAGCGATTTTCAACCTCTTCCAAAATTCTGTATCTTCCATTTTTGCTTTGAATTATGACAAGTTTGAGTTTTTTCTCATCAAGAGTTATGAACGCGATATTTTCCATATAAAATCCTTTTTTTGTTGTTTCGTTTTCCAAATTTTGCTTTGCAAGATTTTTCTTCATTCGTTCACCTTTGTGCTGTCCAAAAAGGCACGAATGTGCCACTTTTGGATTTGAAACTTTTTCTGCCAACAATCAGGCATCAATATCAATTGCTTCAACAGGGCAACTTGCCTGGCAAGCCCCACAATGAATGCACTTTGATTTGTCAATTTGTGCCTTGCCGTCACTGCCGAAAGAGATTGCTCCAACAGGGCAGATTGCAACGCAAGTTCCACAGCCAATACATTTGTTTTTGTCAACCATATTTTCCCTCCAAAAAGTGATATAAAAATTCATAAATAATATAACATAAAAAAAAAGATTTGTAAACTGTTTTTTGCACCTTTTTTTGAAAATAATTGAACAGACAACCATCTATTTTTTCAGCACTTTGACAAATTCCACCACCGCCAAAACACACAAAAACACGCCAAAAATGATTTTCAAAATTTTTGAAGGCAAGAAAGTCATCGTCAGCGCACCAACAACAGAGAACACAATGCCAAGGAAAATAATCCAAAAAATATGCTTTGTCACAACAAAACCGTTGCGATAGTGGATGTAAATTGCGATGACTGACATCACCAAAAATGACAACAAATTGATGCCCTGAGAGAGTTTTTGGTCAAGCCCCAAAAAGATGGTCAGCATTGGAATAAGCACCGTTCCTCCACCCATTCCCAGACCACCAAAAATGCCCGAAACAAATCCAACAACAACATACCAAAAATAAATCATCCACCCTCACAATTTGAAGAAAAATTTGCATCAAAAATTCAAAAACACAATCCAAATTTTTCAAAAATTTAAAAGAAAAATTGTAAAAAGAAAATGCTTAAAAATTCAAAAATAGGAAGCGAAAAATTTGAAATAAAAAGCGAAAATTAAAAATAAAAATTCAAAAAAAACTAAAAATAAAAAATTGTAAAAAAAGCAAAGATTATTAAAAAAGTTGCAAAAAATGCAAAAAAAATCGAAAAAAAACGCATTTTTTATTGTTTTTTTGGTATTTTTTCAAAAAATCAATCTTATTCCTCCTGCAAACATCACAAAAACAAAAATGATTTTTATGATTTTTTCTGGCAAAAATTTCAGGCCAAAAGAGCCAACAATTCCACCAAGCAACACCCCGCTTCCAATCGTCAAAAAAGGTGCTGTTTGCAGATTTCCACTCAGGCAATAAATCAGCGCGCTTATGTAAGAAATTGGGAGAATAATCACGATTGCTGTCGCGTGAGAATATTTGCCAGACAAATGCAGAACCTTTTCAAGTAAGGGGACACAAATCATTCCACCACCCCCTCCAAACAAGCCGTTCACAAATCCAATCAATGCTCCGCACAGACACAAAATGATGATTTGTTTTGCTGACAATTTTTGCTCTGAAAAACTTTGCCGCACAACGCCTTCCTTGCCAGCCACAGCATCACACACTTTGTCACAACTTTTGCCACTTTCGCTCTTCTCACATTTTTTGCTTTGCACCTTCTTTTCAATCATCACACCACCTGCTCACCCCCTTCAATAAAAACCTTGCAAAAATTTTCCCAACAAACCCACCAACGCCCACCACCACCGATTTTGGCTGCCGTGCCGACTTTCCATAGTTCTGTCTGCCAACTTTTGATGTTTGCCAACTTCCCATCGATTTTGACCGATTTCGATTTGATATGTATATTAAAATATTATAAATAAATTTATAAAAAATATTTTGATATTGGTTGATATTTCAAACTTGTTGTGGTATAATGTTTAAGTTAGATTTAAGCAAAAGGTGAATTATGAAACATACAAGAAAATTCAGAAACAAATTTATTATGTTCGTTTTGGCATTGATCTTCCCATTGTCAGCATCTGGAGTGCTGCTCACAACTTTGTCAAACCAAAACTCTGTGGAAGGAATTTCTTATTCCAACTATCTTCCAAGTTATGTCAGTGAGGTCACGCTTTCAAACAGCAACTTCAATTCAAGTTCGTCAGCCTACTCTTTGAGCACATCAATTTCTGGCTGGACAGGACAAGTTTCTGACAGAAAGTCAACCGCCGGCACAATCAGCACAGGAAACTCTTTCCAAAGATATATGACAGGCACTTTCCATCTTGCAAACAACCCTGGCACAAAGGCAACTGACAACTATGTTTTGATGATAAACTCAAAAATCGACAACACAACAAATGGAAACTTCTCAAAACAGGGATACAAAAACAACAACTCCATTTCGCTGGCGGCAAACTCGTTTTACTCTTTCCAAGCATCCTTCAAGGCCGACACAAACTATGATTCTCACACCGAATATCTTTTTAAGGACACAACCAACAAAACCACAAACATTGATGAAACTGTGTTCAAATCGGCACAATTTGGAGAATATATTTCATTTTCATACAGCAACAAATATTACTATGTTTTGAAAGAACTTGACACGACCACCACCACTTTGTCAAGCGCTCACGCAGATTTCAAAAACGTCTTCTATGATGATGGAACTTACATTGGCATCATCAACCCAGAAGCAGAAGAAACAACCCCTGTGTTTGTGAAGATTGCCGACCTTGAAAGTTATGCAGACGGTTTTTCATCGGTCAACTTGAAAGAAAACACAACACTTTACACCTGCAAAAACATCACCTTCACACCAACAACAAGTGATGTCACAAGAGGGACTTACACCATCGCATCCGGCACACGATATTATGAAAAAGACACATCCTACACCCCTTATGATGTTCATTCATATGGCTCAATGTATTTGACAGGCCTGACTGACGATGACGGCAACCCTGTTGAAGCACAATTTGTGAGAGTTGCATCAAAAGAGTGGGTGACATTATACTTCTTTGTTGCAACAGGTGACAAAACACAAAGTGTCAATTTGGAACTTTGGCTTGGCTCAAAAGACAGCACAAGCAGTGGCGTTGTGTTCTTTGACGATTGCCACATTTATCAATACAGCGAAAATGCTTTCTGGCAAGCCTATCAAAACTCGGAAGAAAGAGCATATCAAAATGCCTCTGGCAAGAAAAGTTATTGCTCAAAATTTGTTGATTTGAGAAACGAAAAGTCTGTGCTTGACTATTCCAACCACAATTTCGACTTTGAAAAAGGCATTTTTGGCACATCAAGTTCAATTCAAAATTGGGAGACAACCACATCTTCAAATGATGCTCACGCGCAAGTTTTCAACGCCAACGACCCTGTTGGGTTCAAAAACACAACCGGTTTTGACTTTGTTGGAAACGACCTGTCTTGCGATGCAACTTGCGAAATTGTCACCGATGGCGACGAACAGCATGTTGTTGTCAAAGCAATCAAGGAAAACAAATATGTTCTTGCTCTTTGGGCGGACAACAGCACTGTCAGAGTGACAAGTGACGATGTGAACATTTCTTCAAATGAAACTTACAAAATCACTGCAAAATTCAAAATTTCAAAGATTTCGTCCGGCAATGTTTATATGTTTGTGAAAGAAAATGACACCGTTTTGACAACCTACTCCCTCACCGAGAAGGACTACACCGTCAAAGACGAAACATCAAGTTCTGCCACAAGTTCAAATGCCGACAAAGATGTTGAAAATGATTGGGGATCAATCGAATTCTTTGTGAAGGGTGGCGCACTTTATGACTCCAATGTCAACGTTTCGCTTGAACTTGGAAAGTCTGACGAAAATGCCACAGGCTGCGTTTTGTTTGATAATGTGACGGTTGAAAGAGCAACATCAAGCCAATTCTCGTCTGCGACAAACAAATTGGAACTTGGCTCTTCTGTTGGAACTGTGACAGTCACAAATGGAAACTTCAACAGCGTTGAAAACACAGAGAATGTTCTCAGCAAACCAACCGATTGGACAATCACAAATGGTGACGATTTGTGCTTTGCAGGTGTCATCAACACAGACGAAAAGAAATATGATGAATATCGGGCAAAATATGCGGCAAATCAAGAAAATCCAGAAACTGCTGACCGCAAAAATGAATATTATTGGGCAAGCGCATCCAATCCATACAACAGTTTTGGCAAAAAGACCCCAGACAATGTTTTGATGCTTGCAAACATCGACTCCACTTGGCAAAAAGTCAAATCAAGCAACATATCTCTTGATGCAAACGGAACTTTCAAAATCAATTTCAAATATAAAACCAACAACTACACTCAAAATTCCGGCATCAAAGTTTGTGTCTATGGTGAAGATGATTTCAAGATTTTTGAATCCGCACTTCTCAAAACAAACGGCGCTTGGAAAGAATATGAGTTGTATCTCAAATCATTCAGCGGCGCAAGCGCAGTCTATCTTCAACTTGAATTTGGCAACGAAGACGACACAATGAAAGGCTTTGTCTATTTTGACAATTTTGAATTTAACACTGTGGATGCCGGAGTTTTCGACAGCAAGGACGAAGCAAAAATTGTCAACGAAGAGAACTATGGTGTCATTGATATGACCAACTTCTTCCTCAACCTGCCTGCAAGCAACATCACTGACGATTTGCGCACATCATCCTCCCCTGCTTACTCCGGAACACTTTCTTCCGGAAATTCAAGGTCAACAAACGGCGGAGTTGTTTCATCTTCTCGTTTTTCCGAAAAGAACTCTCTGCATATCGATGAGGATGAAAAACCTGTTTTCTACATTCAAAGCCAAAATGGTGGAGCATACTTCTTGCAATCCAACTTCAACCTGGATTTGAAAGAAGGAACTTACTATAAACTGACATTCAAACTAAAAACCAACTTCAGAGCCATTGATGACAAAGACAACAAATATGCCTATGGCGCAACGGTTGGGTTGACTGGATTTGAATATATGAAACAACTCGTTTCAAATGACGAATATCTGACATTCTCCCTGCTTGTGAACGCAAAAGCAGACACCTCATCCAAAATCTATATGGCTTTGGTGTGCTACGCAAATCAATCTTCTAGCGAAGCCGGTGAAATGGTGATTTATGACCTCGATTTTGCTGAAAGCACAAAGGAAGAATATGATGCACTGATTGCAAAGCAAGAAAAGAGCAGTTTTGATGTGAATGCTGAAAAAGCCTATGCAACCAAAGCAGATGATGCCACCGATAGTGACGACACATCCGACACAGACACCGAAACTGACACAGACACATCCAACCCATCCAATGATTTCAACTGGCTTTTGGTTCCAACCCTCATCACTGCTGTTGCCATTGTGATTGCAATTGTGGGCTACTTTATGAGAAAAGTCAAGATAAAGAAAATTGAAAGAAAGCGCAGCGAAACATACGACAGAACACGTAGCACAAATGTTGACGAAATCAAAAAGATGGCACTTCAAGAACAAAAACAAGAACTTGCTGAAATTGAAGAAATCAAGCAAAAATTTGAAAACGAACTTGCAAATCTGGAACAAGAACACAAACAAAAAGTTGTTGCTCTTCGTGAGAAAGACAAAGGCAAAGTTTCAAAAGAGACCGACAAAGAATTCAAACTTTTTGCTCAGAAACGCACTGTTATCGCTGAAAAACTTGATTCTCTCAACAAACAAATTGAAGAAATCAACTCCCCTGAACATATGCTCAACCTTGAAAGAAAGGCATATTTGAAAGAGGATGCAAAAAAGAGAGAACTCAAAAAAATGTCAGACAAAATAAATGCGAAAAAGCCTGCTGATGATGACAAAAAGCAAGCAAAAACCGACAAAAAATCAAAATCTGACAACAAAAAAGCAGCAAAATAAAGAAACTGCATAAGTTATGCAAAATTGCAACTCGATGCAAAACTGCAAAAACAAAAACCAAAAAAGAAAAAGATGTCAAATTTGACATCTTTTTTTGTTTTCAAAAGTTTTTTTGTTTGTTCTTTACAAAGATAAATTCCCTTCTTTCCCGAAACAATTTTGGTTTGTTTTCAAAATTTTTTAGTTTATTTTCAAAAACAACTTACTCTGGCCACCCCATCTTCTTTTTGGCTTAAAAATCGTCATCATCGTCATCATCAGAGTTGTCTTCATCTTCGTCGTCATCATCATCGTCATCGTCGCCAAAATCTTCGTCTTCGTCATCAAACAACTCATCATCATCGCCAAAATCTTCGTCCAAATCATCATCGGTGTCAATATCGCCCAGCGCATCATCGTCAAGACGGTCATCAAAGCCAATTCCACTGTCCAAATCGTCATCGTCAAGCATTTGGTCGTCAATGTCTGTCACCGATGCCATATCGCCCGTTTCTTCGTCATCATAGATCATCTCTTCTTCGTCACGGTTGAGATAGTCCTCCCAATCGGTTGAAACATCGTCATCCTCTGCCTGATGCTCTTTCAAACAGGTTGCACACATAATCTCATCCGGTTGAATATAGTTCGTTTTGCAAATTGGGCAAAGTTCCAAGTCCAAATCACCAATAAACTCGTCCTTCTTTGCAGAAAGTTCCGCCTTGCAAACACTGCACAATTTGTCCTTCTTTTCAATGTAGTTCAGTTCACACCTTGGACATCTAATATACACAGGTTTTTTCATAATTTCTCCTTATTCCTCCTTTACTTTGCATATTCTACAAACATTTGACATTGTTGTCAACTGATTTTTCAAACTTTTTTGTTTTTTTTCAACAAATTGTCCTCAGCCTGCGACAGTCGCAAATATTTTGGCAAAAGTTCCTCCAAAGTCACAAAGTGCCCCGCTTTTTCCTCTTGCAGCGCAAATCCAAGCAAATCTTCACAACAAAGTTCAATTTCGTTGAGCGGTTTGCCTTGCATCTGTGGAATGTCGCCCTTTATGGCGTAGATTGGACATTGTATGGTCAAAAACTCTTCTTCGCCAATCATTTTTTCCTGTTCTAATTTTATTCCTTTTGCATCAAAATATGCAACAAAGAACAATTTTGAAAGTGCATTTATCGCGCACGCAAAATTTCCGCCCTCTTTCTGTCGTCTTTCAACAATGTATGCCATAAGTTCCAGCGATGACAAAGAAATCAGTTTCAAGTTTTTGTTAACACAAGCAAGGGCCTTCGCAATTGCCACTCCAATGCGCAACCCCGTGAACGAACCCGGCCCCGTCACAACCGCAACCGTTTCAACATCCAAAATGTCAATTCCGGCCTTCTGGCAAAGTTTGTCGATCTCGGACAGCACATTTTCACTGTGCTTGCTGTCTGCATCAAGCATCTTTGAAAAAACTTTGCCTTGCTTGTCTGTCAATGCAAAATATGCCGTCTTAAAGGCGGTGTCAATCACCAACATCACGCTTCTCCTTTTGTGTTGTCTTCTTTCACAGATATGGTGAATTTTCGAAGATTTTCGCCACTTTTTTCAATTTCCACAACAAAGTCCACATCCGAAATCAACCCATCAAC
>CANQNH010000033.1 GCA_947625165.1 uncultured Clostridia bacterium | reverse complement strand
TTTTCCGCTCACAAAAGAAGAACTTGCACGGCTGAAATTCGTTTACACGCTTCCTGACTGCCTTCCAGCACCGCTTCCAAAGGGGCGTGAAGTTGGCAAAGTGGAAATATTTTTGGATAATGACTTGCTTTTCTGCGAAAAAATCTTTACAATAGATGATGTAAAACCAAAATCTGTTGTTCAAAGAATGCGAGATTTTTTCAAAGAGTGGCAAATTGAGCCTTTTTAAAATCGAAAAAATTCCTCTTTGACGCAGGTTTTCAAAGAGGATTTTTTGTATGAGATTGAACAAATTTTTGAGTTCAAGCGGACTGGCATCAAGAAGAAAATGTGACGAAATCATCTGCTCCGGCAGAGTTTTTGTCAATGGCAAGTGTGCATCGGTTGGGTGCGAGATAAACGAAAAAAAAGATGTTGTGACGGTTGACGGCGTCCGAGTGAAACTTCCAACCGATTTTGTCTATTTGAAACTGAACAAGCCAAAGGGCTATGCTTGCACGGCCAGCGATGAGAGAGGAAGAAAAACCATTTTTGACCTTGTGGACACAAAAACTCGGCTGTTCAGCGTGGGGCGTTTGGACTATAACACCGAAGGGTTGATTTTTTTGACCAATGATGGCGAGTTTGCCAATCTTGTGGCGCATCCACACTTTCATTTTGAAAAGGAATATCAAGTGACGGTTGAAGGCGAAATGAAAGAAAGCGAACTTGCTGTTTTGCGAAATGGTGTGGTTGAAAAAGGCGTGAGAATGCCAAAGGCGAAAGTGAAGTTGTTGGAATATGACGGAAAAAACACCAAACTTTCGGTTGTGATTGACGAGGGGCAAAATCATCAGGTGCGCAGAATGTTTGACTGCATTGGAAAAGTGATTGTGCTTTTGAAAAGGGTGAGAATTGGTAATGTCAAACTTGGAGGGCTTTCTCGCGGCAAAACAAAACCTTTGACAGAAGAAGAGATTGCCTTTTTTGTGGAGGCAAAATGAAAGTTGCTGTTGTTGGCGCTGGGGCATCTGGCTTGTTTGTGGCGGGGTGCTTGGCAAAAAATGGGCAGGATGTCACCGTTTTTGACGGAAATGAAAAGGCTGGGAAAAAGATTTACATCACTGGAAAAGGCAGATGCAACTTGACCAATCTTTGTCCGCCGGATGTTTTTTTGCAGAATGTTGTGCGTGGTGAAAAGTTTTTGCGTGGGGCAATCCACACTTTCACAAGTCAGGATGCGGTTGACTTTTTTGAAGGCCTTGGGCTGCAAACAAAAGTGGAAAGAGGAAATCGAGTTTTCCCGAAAAGTGACAAGGCAAGTGATGTCACGAAAGTGCTGGAAAAACACCATTGCAAAGATGTTGTTTTCCGTTTCAATGAAAAAGTTTTGTCGGTCAGGCAAGCAAAGGCGGATGAGGCGGGGCAGTTTTTGGTGAAAACGCAAAAAGGTGATTTTTTGTTTGACAGAGTTGTGATTGCCACAGGCGGAAAAAGCTATTCCTCAACAGGCAGCACGGGTGATGGCTATGCGATTGCCAGAAGTTTTGGTCACAACATTGTCAAAACAGTTCCATCTCTTTGTGCGGTGAAATTGAAGGATGATTTTGTGTCCGCTTTGCAGGGGGTTTCGCTGAAAAATGTTGCTTTGCATTGCGTTGCTGATGGCAAAAAATTTTCCAATTTTGGTGAAATGCTTTTCACAGATGAGGGGATTTCGGGGCCGATTGTGCTTTCAACTTCAAGCCAAATCAATCGCTCAAAAGAGGTTGAACTTTGGATTGATTTCAAGCCTGCTTTGGATGAAAAACAACTTGACAATCGCCTTCTTCGTGATTTTGACGCGAACAAAAACAAAGATGTTGAAAGCGTGTTTTTGGGGTTGTTTCCAGGGGCGGTTGCGGGAGTTTTTGCGAAAGTTGTTGGGCTTGAAAAAAGAAAAGTCAACAGCATAACCAAAGAAGAACGCGCAAAAATTGTTGGCACAATCAAAAAATTTCCGCTTCATTTTTTGAGGCTTTATGACCTTGAAAGCGCGGTTGTGACAAGCGGAGGGGTTGACCTTTCGGAAGTCAATCCGAAAACTTTTGAAAGCAAAAAGGTGAGTGGACTTTATTTTGTCGGCGAGGTGCTGGATGTTGATGCTTTGACGGGCGGATTTAACTTGCAAATTGCGTGGGCAACTGCCTATGCTTGTGCGAAAAATTTTGGTTGAACAAACTTCGTGATGAGTGGGAAAAGCAAAAAAATCACAAGGCGTGGCAAAAATTGAAAAAGTCGAGAAAAGTCACGCCGATTGTTGCAAAGGTTGCAAATTTACAACATAATTACATCATATAAATTGGGGAGGGAAAAGATGTTTTATCGTATTGCAAAGTTTCTTTGTTGGTTGCCGCTTTCAATTTTGCATCCAACAAAAATTGTCGGAAAGGAAAATTTGCCAAAAGGCAAGGGGATTTTGTCATCAAATCACCGCTCAAATTGGGACATTGTTTTGTGGCTTTTGCACACGAAGCGCCGCAACAAAATTTTGGCAAAAAAAGAACTTTTTCAAAAAAAATTGTTTGGCAAGTTTTTGCGCTATCTTGGCGGAATTGAAATTGACCGCTCGGGGAATGATATTGGGGCAATCAAAAACTGCATAAAGGCGCTGAAAGACGACAATTTGCTTTTCATTTTCCCAGAAGGCACAAGACTTCACGATGAGGCGGAAATTTTGGGCGAAATCAAAAGCGGAATGGCTTTGATTGCAATCAAAACAAAAACACCAATCGTGCCGATTTGGATTGAGAGAAAGCCAAAACTTTTCAGGGTGAGCAGATATTTCATCGGGCAGCCGTTTGAACTTGCACAGTTTTATGACCAAAAACTTGACGAGCCAGCACTTGAACAAGCAAATTTGATTGTGCGAGAGAAGATGCTGGAAGTGCGAGAACAAAATCTCAAAAAGCCCAAAAACAAATCTGCGGCAAAAAAACAAGGCAACTGATTTTTCCAAGCGGGGCTGACGGCGAGATTTTGAAATTTTATTGCTCAAAAAGCGCTTTTTGTTTGACATATTCGCTCGTTTTTGCTATCATTATCCAAAATAACAATTCATTCGGGTGACACTATGAGCGAAAATTTTAATTTGGATTTGATTGACAAAACATTCACTTCATACAAAAAAGGTCAAAGTTTTGATGGCGTTGTTGTGATGAAAAGAGATGATGGCTGCATTTTCAATATCGGTGGAAAAAACGATGCCTTCATCCCTGCTGACGACTTTGAAGATTTTTCAAAACTGAAAATTGGCGACAGATTTTCTGTTGTCATCACAAATCAAAAAAATGACGAGGGCTTGATTGAGGCGTCAAAATCGCTTGCAGATGCTCTCAAAATGGCAAATCAAAACGCAAACAGTTTGCGGCTGGGCAGCAAATTTTCTTTTGTTGTGACTGGAATTGGCGATGGCTTGCTGTCAAAAATGGGGGACTATTCCATCATCATTCCGTTTGACGAGGCGTCCGAAACTCCGTCACGAAATCACAACCGCTTTGTCGGAAAGCAAATGGAAGCAGTTGTGACAGAAATTGACAAGGAAAACAAGCGTATTGTGGGCAGTGTCAAATTGCTGCAACAGCAAACTCGCGTGGCGATTGAAAACAACTTTTGGAACAGCATCTTCATCAACAAAGTGGTGAAGGGCAAAGTTGTGCGCATTCTTCCATATGGCGCGTTTGTCAATGTTGATGGAGTTGATTGCTTTTTGCATATTTCTCAAATTTCTTATTCGCGCTTGGAAAAGGTTGAAGATGCAATCTCTCTTGGGCAAGAGCAACAATTCAAAGTCATTGGACTTGACCGAGAAAACAAAAAAGTGGAACTTTCTTTGAAAGCCCTTTTGAAAGACCCTCGCATTGAAAGGGTTGAAGAACTGATTGTTGGACAAACCTACACAGGCGAGGTTGTGAAATTGTTGCAATTTGGAGCAATCGTGAAGGTTGAAAATGGCGCAACGGGGCTGGTGCATATAACAAACGCCACGGATGACAGAACAAAGAAAATCTATGAAATTGTGAAGGTTGGCGACAGCGTTCAAGTGCAAGTGCTTTCAAAGGACGAGGAAAATGCCAAAGTTTCGTTTGCTTTGGTCAAATAAGAAAAACAACATCATTTTTAAGGCGCAAGAAAAAGGGCATCCCTCCCTTTTTATGCTGGTGTGGCTCAGGGGTAGAGCAATTGATTCGTAAACAAAAATCAAACAAAAACAAAACACAAAAACTTGGGTGTTAAAACACTCTATGCTGATGTGGCTCAGTTGGTAGAGCAGTCGATTCGTAATCGACAGGTCGCGGGTCCGAGTCCCGCCATCAGCTCCAAAAACTTGCCTGCTTATAGGCATTTTTTTATTTTTACATAACTATTTCCATACACCTAATTTTTCAAAAATACACCTAAGTCAAAATTAATTTTATCAAAAGCTGTGTTTTTAAGACGGAGAAGAACGGACGCAACAAACTTTCAAAGACTATCCAAAACTGCCCAAATTTGCCCGCGTAGGTGTATTGTAGGTGTATAAAAAGTTTTTGTCTTGACGCTTATTTGCTTGACAAATTTAAAAACACTATGCTATCATAAATATAGTTAAAGTGTCTAACAGGCTTTAACTACAAAAACTCTCACTTCTCAAGGACAAAATTTTTGAAAATTAACAATATAAAAAACAAAAATCCCAACCTTGAAAAGTTGGGCTTTTTGTTGAAATGAATTGGATCTTGGCGGAACAATTCATTTCATATGTATTAGAAATGATCAAACGACGATCATCATTTTGATTATATCATTTCAAGATGATCGTTGTCAATAAATTTACACAAAATTTTTGATTTTGCTAATTTTATTGGGACGATTTTTTTTAATTCACGACTGTTAAATTTTACAAAGGAGATAAAAGAAGATGCGCTTTAAATGATTATAAATTTCAATGGTTGATTTGTTAATATTAAAAATGTGAATTTAAGGAGTTTTTATGGTCAATTGTAGATTTTGTAAAAGTGATGTTGAAGTAAAAATTGATGATTCTTTTAAATATTTTAATTGTCCGCATTGTGGAAATTATATAATACCAGATTCTTCTGCTTATAGTTTAAATCAAATTGCACAAAGGAATTATAATATAGACAAATTAAAAATATATTTATTTTTTCACAATAACAAAGATATTTGGCAATTTATAGGAAGTCGAGAAGCTTATATTGCTTATTTAAAAGAGAACAGCAATAAAAAAGTAAATTGTGTTGATATAGATACAGTCGAAGATTGGTATCCTAAAACATTTTCTGATAAAATAGATAATATTTTGTTAAAAATTCATAATTTAAGTAAGTTTGATGGAGATATAATCTATTTGAATTCTATAGATGAGGCATCTCTATATATGTGTAATAGTAAAAACGAGGAATGGTATTTCGTATCTAGATTTTTATGCGAAAATGACTATATTTCAAGTGTGTCTAGTGGTTTGCAGTTACAACCAAATGGGCTAACAAGGGTAGATAGCTTGCAAAAATCAACAAACGAATCGAATCAAGTTTTTATTGCAATGTCATTTGATAAAAATTTAGATAAAGCGAACTTGGCTATACAAACTGCCATTAGGAACAATCATTATGATCCTTTGCGGATGGATGAATATAAGCATAATAAACAAATTGTTCCCGAAATGCTTTTTCAAATTAAAAAGAGCAAATTTGTTATTGTTGATTTAACCTACCATAACAATGGTGCTTATTATGAAGCAGGTTATGCACAGGCTTTGGGGAAGCAGGTAATATTAACTTGCAAAAAAGAAAGTTTTGAAGATGATAGCCATTTTGATGTAAAGCAGCAGGCCACAATAATTTGGCAAGATGAAGATGATTTAGAAAAAAGGTTAACAACTTGGATAGAAGCGACGATTTTGTAACTTCACTCAAAACATGAAAATTTAACTAAAAAATGTTGACATTTGGATGAAAGTGGAGTATAATATAGGTGTAAATTCAATAAAAGGAGCCAAAAATGGTTGCGATTAGAGTTAATAACAACAATAATAATGATGATAACGCATTAGTTTTAATGGGTTCCTTTATTGTTGTTGAATAACTGATAGAGATTAAATAGAAGTTATCAATGGTGTGGAGGAATCCACACCATTGTTTTTTATATTCAAACTTTGGGTGGAAGCGAATTTAATTTGAACAAAATTTTGAAAGGAGTTTTACCATGAAAAAGAAATTTGATTTTGTTAGATTTATCAATAATAACGCCGTGGCGGGCGGAGATTTTTCATGGACTAAATTAGTCAAAAAGGTTTTTAAAAATTGCAAAAATTTGTTAAAATTAAAGGAGATTAAAAATGAAAGGGATTTATATCAAAGATATCCAGCCAGATGTTGAATGCGAAATAAGTGGCTGGATTGAAAAAATACGAGAACAAAAAACCATGCTGTTTGTTGTTTTGAAAGACAGCACGGGAAGTGTGCAAGTGGCAATCGAAAAAGAAAAATTGCCCGAAATGGCACAAAAAATTGGAAAACTTTCAAGGCAAAGTGTTGTGAGGTTTTCCGGAAAGGCCAAAAAGGCCGAAATAGTCAAACTTGGCGGAATTGAATTTGTTCCTACAAGTTTTGAAATTGAAAGCGTTGCCGAAGAACTGCCTATCGACAGCGAAAGCGGGAAAGAACTTAAAATGGATTTTCGCTGGATTGATTTAAGGCAGGACAAAGAGAGATTGATTTTTCAAATTCGCACCTACGCCGAGCACATTATGAGAGAGTTTTTCATCGAAAAAGGCTTTATTGAAATTCACACTCCAAAAATCACAACACAGTGTTCGGAGGGTGGAGCAGATGTGTTTGCGGTTGATTATTATGGGCAAAAGGCATATCTCACGCAGAGCCCACAGTTTTACAAGCAAATGGCAATGGCTGCCGGCTTTGACAAAGTGTTTGAAATTGGCCCATATTATCGGGCGGAAAAGTCTTACACGGCAAGGCACACAGCGGAAGCAACTTGTTTGGATTTTGAAATTGCCCATGTGAAAAGCCATCATGAAATCATGGATTTTGAAGAGGAATTTTTCATCTACACGCTTTCAAAAATCAAAGAAAAATATGGCAGTTTAATCAAAGAAGAATTTGATTTGGACATTTTTGTGCCAACAAAAATTCCACGGCTGAAACTTTGCGAAGTTTTTAAGATTTTCAAAGAAACTTATGGCTTTGATGTTCCGGAAGAAAAACAACTTGATTTGGACCCTGACCAAGAAAAACTTATTTGCGATTATTCCAGCAAATATTTGGGCAGCGAGGCGGTGTTCATAACCGACTATCCTGCCGAGGCACGTGCATTTTATTCCAAAAAAATTGACGGGACATTTGGCTGCATGGCCTTTGATATGTTATACAGAGGATGGGAGTTAAACAGTGGAGCCGTGCGCGAGCATAGATACGAGCAACTTAAAGCCCAAATTGAAGAGCACGGCGTGGACAGCGAGAAAATGAAGGACTATTTGGAATTTTTCAAATATGGCTGCCCACCACACGGCGGAATTGGATTTGGAATTGACCGATTTATTGCAAAATTATTGGGGCTGCCAAGCCTGAAAGAAAGCATTTTTGTTTTCCGTGGCCCAAGCAGAATCAAACCTTAGGAGGAAGATATGAAAGTTGATTTAGAGCATTTGGAATATTTGAGCAAACTGAAAATTGAAGATAGCGAGAAAGAAAAATTTGAAGCTGATTTTGTCAAGATTTTGGATTTTGTTGACGAAATCACAAAACTTGATTTGCCACAGGAAGATAAAGCAAAGGCATTGCCTTTAAGTGAACTTCGTGCAGACGAAGTGCAGGAAGCTGAGCCCTGCGATACGCTTTTGAATGCACCAAAGAAAAAAGACGGGTGTTTTGTGACGCCACTGGTGGTGGAATGATGAAAGCGGAATTTGATAAGATGACCGTCCAAGAACTTGCGGACGGAATAAGGTCACAAAAATACAAAAGCGAAGAAATTGTGCGATTTTTTGCAGAAAAATGCGAAAAATTTGCAAAATTTAATGCAATTATTGAAGTTTTTGATGATGTTTTTGATAAAGCACGCAAAATTGATGAAAAAATTGCACGCGGAGAAAAAGTGGGAAAACTTGCCGGAGTGCCTGTTGCAATCAAAGACAATATTTTGTGCAAAGGCAAGAAAATGAGTTGCGCAAGCAAGTTTATGAAAGATTTTGTTGCGCCTTATTCTTCCACGATTGTCAAAAAACTTGAAAGCGAGGACGCTATTATTTTCGCACGCACAAATATGGACGAGTTTGCTATGGGCGGAAGCACAGAAAACACAATCTATGGCGCGTGCAAAAACGCATTTGACGAGTCGCGTGTAGCCGGTGGCAGCAGTGGCGGAAGTGCGGTGGCTGTTGCGCTTGGTCTTTGCCCTGTGGCTATTGGAACGGACACTGGCGGATCTGTAAGGCAGCCAAGCTCTTTCAATGGCGTTGTTGGAATTAAGCCAACCTATGGCACTGTGTCAAGATATGGAATTGTGGCGTTTGCAAGCTCCACCGACCAAGCAAGCCCAATCACAAAAATAATCGAGGATAGCGAATTTGTTTTGAGCATTCTCGCTGGAAAAGATGAACATGACATGACCACAATTGACAGTGATTTTGAAATGGCTGCAACAAAGAAAAAATATACAATTGGACTTTGCAGGGAACTGACAGAAAAAATTAAAACACTGCCAGAATATCCGCATTTTAAAGCCGCTTTGGGAAAGATGAAACAAGAAGGCTTTGGTTTTGTGGAAGTTAGCGTTCCCCATATTTTGAACAGCCTTGCTTGCTATTACATTTTGACGCCTGCGGAAGCGGCATCCAACCTTGCCCGATTTGACGGCGTGAAATACACAAGCCGAAGTGCGAGCGCAAGAACATTGGAAGAGGTTTTTGTGAAAAGCCGTAGCGAAGGCTTTGGAAAAGAAGTGCAACGAAGAATTATGCTGGGGAACTTTGTGCTTTCAAGCGGATATTTTGACGCCTATTACAAAAAGGCGAAAGCTCTCCAACAACTTTTGAAAAAAGAGTTTGCCGCTGCATTTGAAAAGTGCGACTGCATTCTCACTCCAACAACTCCGGGTGAAGCGTTTGAGATTGGTGGAAAAATCAAAGATCCACTCTCAATGTATCTTGAAGATTTATTCACTGTGCCAGCAAGTATTTCTGGCATTCCTGCGCTCTCAGTGCCTTATGCAAAAGGACAACATGGACTGCCACTTGGCTTACAGTTTATGGGAAGAGAAAAAAGCGAAAAAGTGCTTTATGACATAGCCAAAAAATTTGAAGGAGGCCGCTATGGAATATGATGTTGTAATCGGGCTGGAAATTCACGCGGAATTAAAAACAAAAACCAAAGTTTTCTGTTCTTGCAAAAACGAATTTGGCGCAAAGCCGAACGCAAACACTTGTCCTGTCTGCACAGGGATGCCTGGCGCACTGCCAATCATCAACAGGCACGCGGTGGAACTTTGCATAAAGGCGGGCTTGTGCTTTGGCTGCAAAATCGCGGAGTATGCCGTTATGGAACGCAAAAACTATTTTTATCCCGACCTTGCTAAAGCCTATCAAATCAGCCAGATGGTGCACCCAATTTGCGTTGGCGGCGGAATTGAATTGAAAAACGGAAAATTTATGCGCCTGAACAGAATTCACTTGGAAGAGGACGCCGGGAAGCTTACGCACATCAGCCGCGCGGTTGGCACTTTGGTGGATTACAACCGTGGCGGAACACCGCTTATTGAAATTGTCACTGAGCCGGATTTTTCGACCGCCGAAGAAGTGGACGAATTTTTGAAACGCGTGCGCGAAAGCCTTGTTTATGCCGGGATTGCGGACTGCAAAATGGAAGAGGGAGGAATGCGATGCGATGTGAACTTGTCGCTTAAACCAAAAGGCTCTTTAGTTCTTGGCACACGAACGGAGATGAAAAACCTTAACTCTTTCAAAAGTGTGACACGCGCGATTGAATATGAAATTAAACGCCAAAAAGAAATTCTGGACGAGGGCGGAAAAATTATTCAAGAAACGCGAAAATGGGACGATGCCAAAGGCAAAAACCTTTCCATGCGCACAAAAGAACAGGCGCAGGATTATCGTTATTTTCCTGACCCAGACATTTTGCCAATTTCAATTTCAAAAATCGATGTTGAGAAAATCAAGGCGGAGATGCCAATGCTGCCGGAGGAAAGGCGAAAAAAGTATGTTGCGGAGTTTGGCTTGCCGGAATATGACGCTGCCATTTTGACATCTTCAAAATATGTTTCCGACTATTTTGAAAAGTGCGTGAAAATTTTTGACAGTCCAAAGAAAATCAGCAACTGGATTATGGTGGACCTTTTGAAACTCGTCAAAGAGCAAGAAGATTTTGTTTTTCCAATTTCGGAAGAAGATTTGTGCGAAATCATCAAAATGGTGGAAGAAAAAACTATCAACAAAACAGTTGGACTTCAACTTTTGGATGCGGTAATAAAAACCGGCAAAAAACCAAGTGTTTTGGCAAAAGAGATGAACTTGATTGTCACAATCAGTGAGGAGCACATTTTATCACTTCTCAATAAACTTAAATCCGAAAACGCAAAAGTGAGCGAAGATTATGCCAAAGAGCCACAAAAAGTTGTCGGATTCATTGTGGGCTATGTTATGAAAAACACCGCCGGCAAAGCCAATGCCGAACTTGTGCGAAGTTTGATTTCAAAAGTGTTTTGAAAAAATTAAAAATATGTTATAATAAAAATAGGAGAAATTATATGGACGAAAAATTTTTAGAAAAGAAAATTGAAGATTTGGATTTTTCAGTAAGAACTTTTAATATTTTAAAAAGAATGGGTTGCCAAACAGCTGGCGATGTTGTAAGGCTTGGCGAAGACAAAATAAAACGCGCTCGAAATTCAGGAATGAAAGTGTTGGACGAAGTAAAAGGGAAATTGGCCCTTTATGGAGTGGAATTGCAAGAGCCACAAGTGGACAAAGATATTTTGGCCGGACTTGAAAAAGGCGGGCTGGATTACTTAAAAAATTTGCCTGATAAATATTTTGCCGAGAAAAGCCGAGAATTTTTACTTGTCGGAGAAACGGTTGCAAAATATTTGAAGACTTTGGCGGCGGAAGGCAGTAAAACCGCTGAAAATCAGGCCGATTTTGACCGAGTTGAGAAAGAAATTACAGCAAAAATGGCTGAATATAAAGATTTAGTTGAGCAAAAACGAGCAGAATACAACTCAAGATGGGAACGCATGGAATTTATGGGCAAAATGACTGCAAAAATTGATGAAGTGCGCCACTATCATCACACGCCAATACAAAAAACTCATGAAGGTCATGATCACAATCCATTTTCAGTTGAAAAAGAATTATAAAGATTAAAACACTCAAGGCTATTGCTTTGGGTGTTTTTTGTTGCCTTTGACAAGAAAAGTGAAAATTTTACAAAGATTTTATAAGAATTTGGGCAAAACATACCCCACGATTTACCAAAAGATGTAGTTAATAAAGTAGAGGGAGAAAAATATATTAAAAAAACAGCAAGCGATTTTAAAAAAAATGTCACTAATAGTATGAGGACAAAAAATTTTTAGATTTACAACAAAAACACCATCCCTAAAACAAAGGGAATTAGGCTGTTTTTTGCCATACGGGCGCCCTATATAAGTGTAAGGACAAAATAATTTTAAAAATTTTCATTTACAGCCTTAATTTTTTGACAAGAAATGTCCTTAATATATTAGAGGAAGGAAAAATATTTTGACTTCTTTTGTCAAAAGTGGCAAAAACACCTTGACGATTTCAAATTTTTTGTAGTTAATAAT
>CANQNH010000032.1 GCA_947625165.1 uncultured Clostridia bacterium | reverse complement strand
ACAAACATTTTGATGATGCCAGCCGAACAAGGTCACGGAGTTATTGCTGGTGGTGCTGCTAGAGCGGTTTTGGAAGTTGCCGGTGTGAAAAACATCGTCACAAAAATTCACGGCTCGACAAACTCCATCAATGTTGTGAAGGCAACATTAAACGGGCTTTCAACTCTCAAAACCAGAGAGGAAATTGCTGCTCGCCGTGGCAAAAAACCTGAGGAAATTTAAGCGGAGGGTGAAAAATGAAAGAGAAAAAACAACTCAAAGTGACTTGGGTTCGCAGTGCGATTGGTTACAACAAAAACCAAATGAAAATCATTGAAGCACTTGGATTTAAGAAACTTAATCAAACAAGAATTTTGCCAGACAACGAGGCAATCCGTGGCAGTTTGCACCACGTTGCACACCTTGTTGAAGTGGTTGAAGAGTGAGGTGACTGAATATGAAAATGGAAAATCTTAAACCAGCAGTTGGCGAAAAAACAAAAAAAGTCCGCATTGGGCGTGGAATTGGCTCTGGAATTGGCAAAACTTCTGGAAAAGGCCACAAAGGTCAAAATGCAAGAAGTGGTGGCGGTGTCAAAGCCGGCTTTGAGGGCGGAAACATTCCACTCATCAGAAAAGTTTCAATTCGCGGGTTCAACAACAAAAACTTCGCAAAGGTTTATTCAACCGTGAATGTTGAGGACCTGGAAATTTTTGAGGCAGGTGCTGAAATCACAGAAGAACTTTTGTATGAAACAAGAGTTATCGGCAAAAGACAACCATATGGCTTGAAATTGCTTGGAAATGGTGAAGTCACAAAGGCATACACCGTTCATTGCGCAAAGGCCACAAAGTCTGCTGTTGAAAAAATTGAAAAAGCAGGCGGAAAAATTGTTTTGGAATAAATCCAAATTTGCTTAAAGCCGATGTGTTTTGGGCAAAGATGTTAAAGAAAACAGGAGTATGTTATGTTTAAAACTCTCATAAATGCTTTCAAAGTCAAGGACCTGAGGAAGAAAATCCTGATAACATTGGGACTTCTAATTCTTTTCCGCATTGGTTGTGCGCTTGTTTGCCCTGGATTTGACCTTAAAGGAGCGATGCAGGACACCGAAAGCAACGGAATTTCGTTCTTCTCTTTGATGAACTTGCTGTCCGGTGACGCTCTTTCAAACGGCTCAATCTTGGCACTTGGCGTTTCACCATACATCACCGCATCAATCGTCATCCAACTTTTGTGCGTGGCAATCCCTGCACTTGAAAGACTTTCAAAACAGGGCGAGGACGGCAGAAGAAAAATTCAGTTTTACACACGCATTTGCGCTCTCGTTTTGGCTCTTGCACAGGCAATCGGCATTGTGATAAGTTTCCAAGACAAAGTTGCAACAAACTATATGAACCTTCCTCATTGGCTGATTTGTGTCGGCATTGTGCTGATTTTGACTGCTGGCGGAATGTTCACGGTTTGGCTTGGTGAAAAAATCACTCAAGTTGGCATCGGAAACGGAATGAGCCTTTTGATTTTTGTCGGCATTTTGTCATCTGCAACAAATGGCATCTCAACTGCTGCAAAAACAATCACAGGAAACAACCTTGACGGACTTTGGACAATCATCCTCTATCTTGTTGCGTTGGTGCTTGTGTTTGGACTTATTGTGTTTGTTGATTCTGCCGAGAGGCGTGTTGGTGTGAAATATGCCAAACAAATCAAGGGCAGAAAGATGTATGGCGGACAAGACACCTTCATTCCAATCAAGTTGAACGCTTCTGGAGTTATGCCAATCATCTTCGCAACATCACTCATCACACTTCCACAACTTGTTATGAGCATTTTCTGGCCAAAGAGTGACGCTCTTGTTTGGTATCAAAACTATATGGGAACAAACTCGTGGCTGTATATCGTTGTGCTTGCAATTTTGATTTTTGCGTTTGCATTCTTCTATGCTCAAATCACATTTGACACGGACGACATCTCACGCAGACTTCAACAGCAAGGTGGGTTCATTCCGGGCATAAGGCCGGGCAGAACCACAAGTGACTATTTGAAAAAGATTTCAAAGAGAATAACACTTTTCGGGGCGGTGTTCTTGGCAATTATTGCACTTATCCCATCTTTGGGCTTCAAGGCAATTCCAAATGACACAACTTTTGCAAGCCTTCTCAATGCCTTCTCAACAACGGGGCTGATGATCATCGTTTCAGTTGCTCTGGAATTTGACAAGGGGCTTGAGGCGCAAATGCTTATGAGAAACTATAAAGGTTTTCTCGACTGACCGCTTTGGACTGACCCCAAAAAATGCAAGATGATGTTGCTGAAAGAAAAAACAACAGGTGAAAGGAGTTTTGTTATGAATATCATTTTACTTGGTGCTCCATTTTCTGGAAAGGGCACTTTGGCAAGAAAAATTGTTGCAGACTTCGGTCTTGTGCAAATCTCAACAGGTGACCTTTTCCGCGAAAATATCAAAAATGGAACAGATGTCGGCAAACTTGCAAATACCTACATCGACAAAGGACAACTTGTTCCGGACAGCGTGACGATTGCTATGCTTGAAAAAAGGATTTCTGCAGATGACTGCCAAAAAGGCTTCATCCTTGACGGTTTTCCTCGCACAATCGAGCAGGCAAAAGCGCTGGAAAATTTGGCAAAAATTGATGCCATCATAAATTTGGAAGTTCCGTTTGATGAAATCAGACGTCGGGCTTTGGGTCGCAGAACTTGCAGTAAATGTGGTGAAATTTACAACACTGCGACTTACAACAAAACCACTTGTGAAAAATGTGGTTCACCACTGTTCCAAAGAGATGACGATAATTTGGAAACAGTCAACAATCGTCTGGAAGTTTATGAAAACCAAACCGCACCACTCATAAACTTCTACGCTGATAGGCTGTTTGTTGTTCAGGGTGCAAAAGACCCAGAAACAACCTACAAGCCTGTGAAAAACTTTTTGAAGGGGAGAATATGATCCAAAAAACACCCGCAGAGATTGTTTTAATCAAAAAAGCGTGCGAAATCACCCGAGATGCACTTGTCTATGCAAAAACGCTCATTCGTCCGGGAATTTCCACTTTTGACCTTGACAAATCTCTGGAAAAGTTTATAATAGAAAGTGGTGGCAGCCCTGCGTGTCTGGGCTATGAGGGATATCCGGCTGCAACTTGCATTTCGGTGAACGAAATGGTGGTGCACGGCATCCCAAGCAAAGACATCGTTTTGAAAGAGGGCGACATTGTCAGCGTTGACATTGTGGTGGCATACAAGGGCTATCACGGAGACGCGGCAAGGACCTATCCTGTTGGCAGCGTGAGCGAAGAAAAACAGAAACTTATGAGAGTGACCAAAGAATGTTTCTTCAAAGGCATTGAAAATGTGCGAATTGGTGACAGACTTGGAAAACTTTCAAATGCAATTCAAACCCACGCAGAAGGAAACGGATTTTCGGTTGTTCGGGAACTTTGCGGACACGGAATAGGTCGAAAAATGCACGAAGCACCATCTGTTTTGAACTATGGCAAAGTGACAGACGGGCCAATCATCACCGAAAACGCTGTGCTTGCAATTGAGCCGATGATAAACGCGGGACGGAAAGAGATTGGAATGCTGAGTGATGGATGGGGGATTGTCACTCGAGACAAAAAACCATCTGCCCACTATGAGAACACAGTTTTGTTCACAAGAAGTGGGGTGGAAATTCTGACCTTGGAGGCAGACGATGAACATCAAGGTGGGTGATGTTGTTGTTGCCACAGCGGGCAAAGAGAAAAATCAGTTTTTTGTGGTCAAAGAAGTTGATGAGAAATTTTGCTTTCTTGTTGATGGTGACCGCTTGAAACTTGAAAAACCGAAAAAAAAGAGCCTGAAACACATCCAAAAAGCGTCAAAAGAAAGTTTTGATGCAAAACTGATTGAAAGCGGGCTGGAAAATGTCAATGCGGCCATCAGAAAATTTTTGAAGGAAAGGAGAAGTTATGTCGAAGGAAGATGTAATCGAGTTTGAAGGAAAAGTTATCGAGGTTTTGCCAAGTATGACCTTTAAGGTTGAACTTTCAAACGGACACATTATCACAGCCTACATTTCTGGGAAACTGAGACAAAACTTCATACGCATCATTGAGGGTGACAAAGTCAAAATTGAAATGAGCCCATATGACCTCTCGAAAGGCAGAATAACTTGGAGAGAAAAAGGACAATAAAGGAGCAAAAAATGAAAGTTAGAGCATCTGTGAAGCCTATGTGTGATAAATGCAAAGTCATCAAAAGAGATGGCAAAGTGATGGTTATTTGCTCCAAGAGCAAAAAACACAAACAAACACAAGGCTGATGGTCAAATTTGACCGAAGGGGAAAGGAAGCGTGAGAAAAAACGCTGACCTTTTGAAAAAATCTTCAAAAATGGAAGAGAAAAGGGCGAAAAAAGCCTAAACAAATCAAAAAAATCAAGGAGAAAACTTAAATGGCAAGAATTGCTGGTGTTGACCTTCCAAGAGAGAAAAGATTGGAGTATGGACTGACATACATCTATGGAATTGGTGTTGAAACATCTCGAAAGATTTGCAAGGAAACAGGACTTTCGCTTGACAAAAGAGTGAAAGACTTGACCGAAGACGAAGTTGCAAAATTGAGAAACTACATCGAACACAATCTTATCGTTGAAGGTGAACTTAAATCAAAAGTAAGTATGAATATCAAAAAACTCAACGAAATTGGGTGCTATCGCGGTATTCGTCACAGAAAAGGCCTTCCTGTTCGTGGGCAAAGCACAAAAAACAATGCAAGAACAAGAAAAGGTCCAAAGAAAATCGTGAGCGGAAGCTCAAAGAAAGGGAAGTAAGAGGTGAGATATGGCAAACACAAAGACAACTGCAAAAAAGAAAACAGTTAAAACCAGAAAAAGAGTTTCAAGAAACATTGGTGAGGGGCAAGTGCACATCACAACCTCTTTCAACAACAACATCATTGTTTTCACTGACCTCAACGGAAATGTTATTTCTTCCTGCTCGTCTGGCAGACTTGGGCTTAAGGGCTCAAAGAAAAGCACACCTTTTGCTGCTCAAACTTGCGTTGAACAAGCAGGAAAGGTTGCTCTTGACAACGGAATGAAATCTGTTGAAGTGTATGTCAAAGGTCCGGGAAACGGAAGGGAAAGTGCAATCAGAGCATTGTCCACTCTTGGATTTAATGTCACACTTATCAAGGATGTTTCGCCAATCGCTCACAACGGTTGCAGACCTCCAAAAAGAAGAAGAGTTTAATAAAAGGAGAAAGATAAAATGGCAAGAACTATTGAACCAGATTGCCGTCAGTGCCGCAGAGAAGGTCGCAAACTTTTCCTTAAAGGCGAAAGATGCCTGACAAAGAAGTGTGCGATGGAAAGACGACCAGTCATCCCTGGACAGCACGGTGCTTCAAGAAAGAGAGTGACTGAATATGGCCTCCAACTTCGTGAAAAGCAAAAAGTGAAGAGAATGTATGGCATCTTGGAAAGACAATTCGAAAAATATTTTGATGATGCGTCAAGAGCAAAGGGTGCAACAGGTGAAACAATGCTCTCACTCATCGAAAGAAGGCTTGACAATGTGATTTACCGTATGGGCATTGGTGCTTCAAGGGCAGAATGCAGACAAATTGTCAATCACGGACATATTTGCGTCAACGGAAAGCGCGTTTCAATCGCATCTTACAGAGTGAAAGTTGGCGATGTCATCACAGTCAAAGAAAGAACTTGAAATGTTCAAATCTGTGAAAGGGATGAAGATTGTGATGCCAAAATGGCTGGAATTTAACAGCGAAACTTTGACAGGAAAAATCTTGGCAAATCCAACAAGAGAGGATATTGACAGCGACATCAAAGAACAACTGATTGTCGAATTGTATTCGAGATAATAAAATAGGGGGATAAAAAACTATGATGGAAATGGAAAAACCAAAAATCACTTGTGAAGAAACAGACGGCGGAAATTTTGCAAGATTTGTGGTTGAGCCTCTTGAAAAGGGCTATGGCATCACACTTGGAAACTGTATGAGAAGAACACTTCTTTCATCGCTTCCAGGCTCGGCTGTGATTGCTTTCAGAATTGCGGGTGTTTCGCACGAATTTTCGACAATCCGTGGTGTCACAGAAGATGTTGTGGACATCGTTCTCAACTTGAAGAGTTTGGCAGTTAAATGTGCAAATCAAGAAAAGAACTTCATCACATATCTCAAACTTCGCAAAAACACACCAGGAGAGGTCACTGCAAAAGACTTTGAAAGCAACGACCAAGTTGAAGTGCTGAACCCAGACCTTCACATCTGCACGATGGACGAAGGCGCTGTGCTTGACCTTGATGTTATGATTGGCAACGGACGCGGCTATGTTTCAAGCGATGAGAACAAGTCAAAATATGACAATCTTGATTTTATCGCTGTTGACAGCATTTTCTCACCTGTCAAAAAAGTCAACTTCAATGTTGGGGCAACTCGTGTTGGACAAAGCATTGACTATGACAAATTGACACTTGAAGTGACAACAAACGGCACAACAACAGCAAGAGAAATTGTTTCTTT
Organism: uncultured Clostridia bacterium; assembly: GCA_947625165.1. Taxonomy (GTDB): domain Bacteria; phylum Bacillota; class Clostridia; order Christensenellales; family UBA1242; genus Caccovivens. The sequence goes on along the minus strand of CANQNH010000032.1, from coordinate 5,632 downwards.
GGCTGGAAAAATCATCAATGAGCACGTCAATGTGTTCATCGAACTTTGTGCTGAAATGAGCAATATGTCAATTTTGATGTCCAAAGAAGAGGACAAACAAGTGAAACTTATGGAACTTCCAATCGAAGAGATGGACCTTTCAGTTCGTTCTTACAACTGCCTCAAACGCGCTGGCTTGAACACAATTCAAGATTTGCTGAAAAAATCAAGAAGCGATATGTTCAAAGTGCGCAACTTGGGTGCAAAATCTGTTGAAGAAGTCATCCAAAAACTTGAAAGTTATGGCTTCTCACTTCGCAAAGACGAAGAATAAAAAGTTTGTTTGACGCTCGGTCTTGTTTTTGAGGCAGCGCCAAAAAACTTGCAGAAAAACCTTAAAAAAATAAAGGAGAAAAAATATGGCAAACGAAAAATTGGGCAGACCTTCAAAAGAAAGAAATGCTATGCTTCGCGGTCAAGTTTCCACACTTCTTTGGAATGGAAAAATTGAAACAACTCTTGCAAAAGCAAAGTCAACTGCCAGAGTTGCTGAAAAAATCATCACTCTTGCCATCAACACCTATCAAGACACCTTGAAAGTTGTCAAAGACATCAAGGGCGCTGACGGGAAGAAGGTCAAGAAAGAAGTTTTGAATGATGGTCCAAAGAAACTTGCTGCCAGAAGGAAAATTATGGGCTATGTTTATGACTTGCAAGAACAAAGAAAGCCAAAAGAAAGCCTTGAAGCATATAAAGCAAGAATTGAGGGCATCAACCATCCACTTTTGGAAAAGATTTTCAATGTTTATGCTCCAAAATATGCAGAGCGTGCAAAGACATCTGGACAGGGTGGCGGCTACACACGCATCACAAAACTTGGCGCTCGCCGTGGCGATGCTGCCGAGATGGCCATTGTTGAATTGGTGTGATAAAAAAATAAAAAATTCTCACTTTTTGGTGAGTTTTTTTTATTTTTAATCGTTTTTTTTGATTATTTTTTATTTTTTTCTATATTTTTTTATAATTTTCTCATTTTTAAATATTTTTATTTTTAATTTTTTTCGGATTTTTTTATTTCTTATATGTTTTTTTATAAAAAAATATTATTTTTTCTTTTTTTGTGGGAAAAGCGAAGTTGCAAGAATTTTCATATATAATTTTGTGTTTGAAGAATTTGATTGTATTGAAAATGCTGACTTAAAAAATTTTTCCACAATGAAGGTGGGTGGAAAGGCAAAATATGTTGTTTTTCCAAAAAACGAAAAAGAGGTTGAAAAAATATTGCAAATTTGCGCAGAAAACAAATTGAAAAGTTTTGTTCTGGGCAACGGGAGTAATGTTCTGTTTGATGACAAAGGCTTTTGTGGAGTGATTGTTTGTCTGAAAAAAATGGACAAAATCCAATTTTTGAAAAACAATGTTGTCAAGGTTTCGGCTGGTGTCAATCTTTTTGCCTTGAATGTTGCCTTGTGTGAAAGGGGACTGTCGGGGCTTGAGTTTTGCTATGGCATCCCTGCCACCATCGGCGGCTTTGTGGTTATGAATGGTGGCTGCTTTGGGAATGAAATTTGCCAGTTTGTGCAATCTGTGCGTGTGCTTCAAGATGGCATTTTCAAAACCTTGAAAAAGAGTGAATGTGACTTTTCGTATAGGCACTCAAAATTGCAAAATTGTGTTGTTCTGAGCGTGAAATTGAAACTTAAATCTGAAAAAAGCGAAAAAATTGCACAAAATATGGCTTCTTTTTTGAAACTTAAACGCGAAAACCAACCTTGCGAGTTTGCTTCTCTTGGAAGTGTGTTCAAGGCAAAAAAAACAAATCCCGAAATTTACCCCGCAAAATTGATTGACAAAATGGGACTGAAAGGTGTTAAAATAGGAAAAGCAGAAGTGTCAAAAAAACACGCTGGTTTCATCATCAATCGGGGCGGCGCAACAAGCAAAGATGTGCTTGAACTTGTCAAGTTTTTGGAAGAGAAATTGAGAAGTGTTGGTGTCGCGCCAGAGCGAGAAATCATCGTTTTGCAGGAGGATGGGAATGAATAAGTGGGACAAAAGATTTATGGAACTGACAGAGCATATCGCAACTTGGTCAAGTTGTCTGCGAAGGCAGGTTGGAGCGGTGATTGTCAGGGACAAGCGCATTTTGGCAACAGGATATAACGGCGCGCCTGCTGGCGTGAAAACCTGTGTTGAAAGAGGTGAGTGCTTGCGCGAAAAACTTGGAATTGCAAGTGGAACTCACGCAGAAACCTGCTATGCCGCACACGCCGAGCAGAATGCCATTGTGCAGGCAGCAAAAGAAGGCATCAGTTTGAAAGGATGCACGCTTTATTGCACACACCAACCTTGTGTGATTTGTGCGAAGATGATCATCAATGCGGGCATCAAAGAGGTGATATACAAAGAAGGTTATCCAGACAATTTTTCTCGCGAAATTTGTGCAGAAGCAGGGGTCAAACTGACAAAGTTTGATGAACTTGAAAAAGAATGACAAGCGATTTTGAATTTTTTGGTGGGGCTGGAAGATTGATTTGAGATTATGCTTGTTTTGAGAGATGAAATCTCTCTTTTTTATTTGTAAATTTTGATGAAAACTGATAAAATAAAAGCAAAAGGAAATGAAAAAATGCTTTTATATGGAGATTATCACACACACACAATATATTCAAGACTAAATCACGGCAAAGGCACGGTGTTGGAAAATGCTTCGGTGGCCGCCGACAAGGGCTTGAAACAAATTGCCATCACTGACCACGGTTTCAACCACGAGTTTTTCAGTTTGAGGAGGAAAAACATTCCAAATCTCAAAGAGGACATTTTGAACGCCAAAGAAATCACTGGCGTTGATATTTTGCTTGGCGTTGAGGCAAACATAATTTCGCTTGATGGTGATGTGGACATCAAAGAAGAAGACTATGAATTTTTGGACATTTTGCTTGTGGGTTATCACAAACTTGTGCACACCAACTCAATGCGTGACAAAGCACTGCTGAATTGGGCAAACTATGGCAGCAAAATTTTCAAACCAAGCAAAGAACGTATCAATCGAAACACAACTGCTTTTTTGAAGATGTTGGACAAGTATCCAATTGATGTGATAACTCACCTCAACTATGGCATCTGCACCGACACAATCGCGATTGCAAAAATGGCAAAGCAGAAAGGCGTGTATATCGAACTGAATGGCAAGCACATTTCTTTCACAGAAGAAGAACTTGACATTATGACAAGCGAAGGAGTGAAATTTGTTTGCAACAGTGATGCTCACAGACCTGAGCGCGTTGGTGAAGTGAACAATGGCTTGAACTTGATTTACAAAATGGGCATTCCAATTTCGCAAGTTGCCAACATTGACAGTTTGCCAAAACTTCACAAAAAGCGCGGAAGTTGAAAAATCATCGAAAATAAAAATTTGGTGAAAAAACAAAAATTTGAAAAAATGCCGAGAAAATGCCGAAAGATGCAAAAAAAACGAATTTTTGGATTGTTTTTCGGTGAAATTGAGAAAAAAAAGAAAACGCAAGTGCAAAGAGGAGGGATGAAATTTTGAGTTTTTCAAGAAATTCAAAAGTGGAAATTTTGAAGACAACACAGATTGATGACGACACAACTGCACTTGCTTTTTTGTCGGGGCTTTTTCATTCGTGCGGGCAGATTGAAAAGAAAAACGGGAAAATGTTTTTCAAGATTGTTTCGGATGTGGAGGAACTTTTTGATTTTGTCAGCGCATTGACGCAACGCTTTTTTGGAATGGAAGTCAATCCTCAACTTGCGGAGAACTATAACATCAACAAAAACACCTATTATGAAATTTCGTTTGAGGTGGATAAATTCAAAAATATGCTTCTTGATGCGGGCGTGCTTGACCTTGTTGACGGGCAACTTGGCATCAAGTTTGACCTTGACAAAAATCTTCTTCTTGAAGAGGAAACGCGCAGGGCGTTTTTGAAGGGTGTTTACATCGGTGCAAGCACATCCAGCATCAAACTTTCGCAAGATATGGTGCAAAGTTGTGGCTCGGGCTATCATTTGGAATTTTCCAGCCAAAGTCATCAATTCCTTGTTGACCTTTCGCACATCTTGGCGGAATATAGCATCATCGGAAAGATTTTTGAGCGAAAGAACTCTTTTGTGCTGTATATCAAAGACGCACAAACAATTCAAGACCTTTTGGCTCTTGTGGGTGCGGACAACAGTGTGCTTGAACTTTCAAATGAGATTGTGACGCGTGAACTTCGAAACAAAGTCAACAGGCAAGTGAACTGCATCAATGCAAACATCAACAAAACAGTTGAGGCAAGTTTGAAACAAACCAACGCCATCAACATCATTGAAAACACGATTGGGCTTGAAAGTTTGCCGGAAGATTTGCAAGAAGTGGCGGTGCTGCGGCTGGCAAATCCGGAGGAGAGTTTGGACGAACTTTTGAAACTTTCCACCATAAAGTTGACGCGTTCTGGACTGAACCACAGATTTAGAAAACTCATCAAAATTGCCGAAAGTTTGGAGGAATAAGGATGGAACAGAAAGATTTTGTTCATTTGCACGTACATACGGAATATTCGCTGCTTGACGGAATTGCCAGAATAAGCAAACTTGTTGACTTGACAAAGCAGCGTGGCTATCGCGCCGTTGCCATCACTGACCACGGAAATATGTATGGCGCGCTGAACTTCTATGAAGAGTGCATAAAAGCGGGCATAAAGCCGATTTTGGGCTGTGAGTTTTACATCTGCAACGACCTGACAAAAAAAGCGGGAAAGGATGACATCGGACACATCATCTTGCTTGCCAAAAACAATGAGGGCTATCAAAACCTGATGAAACTCAACGAAATTGCCTTTTGTGACGGGTTTTATTATAAGCCGCGAATTGACTATGACACGCTTGAAAAGCACGCAAAAGGGGTGATTTGTCTTTCTGCGTGCCTTGCTGGGCACATTCCGCATTTCATTTTGCAAAGGCGCTATGATGAGGCGGATGCGCTTGCGCTGCGGCTGAAAAATATGTTTGACGAAGGGGATTTCTATCTTGAAATTCAAAATCACGGGATTGCGGAGCAGAAGATTGTCAATCAATATTTGGCAGAGATGTCGAAAAAACTTGGCATCAAACTTGTTGCGACAAACGATGTGCACTATCTTTACAAAACTGATGCCGAGTTGCAGGATGTTTTGATGTGCGTGCAGATGGGCAAATTCCTTGATGATGAGGACAGAATGAAGTTCTCAACAGATGAGTTCTATCTGAAAACCTATGAGGAAATGGCAGAGGCGATGGTTGGCTTTGAAGATGCCCTTGCAACCACTTTGGAGATTGCCGACAAGTGCGATGTTGTTATTCAAACAAAATCGCTTGGCGAGGTGCACGGCGTTCCGGAAAAATATAAACTGCCTGCAAACAAGAACCACATTCCTGCCTATCGTCCTTCCACAGGCGAAGAACCATATGAGTTTTTGCGCAGAATTTCTTATGAGGGCTTACACAAAAAATATAAAGTTGTCACGCAGGAACTGATTGACAGGTTGGAAATGGAACTGAACATCATCCACGAGCAAGGCTTTGTGGAATACTTTTTGATTGTGTGGGACTATATCAACTATGCCAACGAAAACGGCATTCCTGTTGGGCCGGGACGAGGAAGCGGCGC
>CANQNH010000031.1 GCA_947625165.1 uncultured Clostridia bacterium | reverse complement strand
ACCAATGCTCAAAATATTTTTCAAAATATTGCTTGTTGTTCATTCCATCAACCGCGTCAAAATAGCCAAGCAGGAATATGGTCACCTTGCTTGCCACTGCGTTTGTCAAGCCAAGTTGCTCCCTCAAAAATCCATCCAAAAAAGTTTGTTTGTTTTCAGGGCGAACATTGTTGACAACATCAATCAAAAAGCCCAAAAGCCGAATTTCTGTTTTGAAAACATTTCGAAATCTCAATTTTTTTGTTGGCAACCCAAAGCCTTGCCACACGCCAAGCACATTCAAAAGAACCATCGTTTTTTTGAAATCCGTCTTGCAGGAAGGATAGCGCCTGTCACAGTTCAAAATTCTGTCCAACTCCAAAAACTTCCTTCCACTTTCCAAATCTTTGAGATTGGAAACATTGTTTTTTGCGCCCTGCAAAGTTTTGTCCTCAATCTTGAAACCAAGTTCTCCGGCAATCCTGACCATACGCAAAATCCGCTCTGCATCGTCTGCAAAGAGTTTGTTTGCGTCCACATTGGCACGAATAATTTTGTCCTTTATGTCAACAATTCCGTGACACAAATCCACACATTCATCTTTGTTGATGTTGTAGTAAATCGAATTTATTGTGAAATCGCGTCTGCGAGCATCCTCCTCCAATTTTTCCGTTCTGGAAATTTTGGAAGGATAGTGCGAGCCGCCATCGGCATATTCTTCTGTTCGAAAAGCGGTGTATTCAAAACTTTCGTCTGCCACTGAGATGACAACTGAGCCCAGCCTCAAATTCTTCACTTTCACCGAAAATTTTGAGGCGTCAAGCCTTTTGGTCAACTCTTCCAAGTCCACCGAACTGCAAATGTCCACATCTGAGCCATCAATCCCCAAAATTTTGTTTCTGACATAGCCGCCCACAACATACAAATTTTCTGGGAAAAACTTTGAAAGTTCTTTCAGATTTTTGGACACTTCAATAAACATACTTTCTCTTTCCTCCAAAAAGCATATTTTCAAAAACAGAATTTGAAAATTTCACAATTTTGTGGTGAAAACGCCCTTTATGCAAATAAAATAAAACAAAATCGCAAAAAAGTCAATTTAATTTGACATTTTCATAAATTTTACTTAAAATAAAAAACATATTATGAGAAAACTTAAACGCATAAAAACACTCCAAACTTTGCAAGAAGCCCCTGTTGTGAGATATTCAACTGACAAGGAGCACGGTCTTTCTGAGGAACAAATTGCCGAACGTTTGGAGCATCGCCTTGTCAACGACACAAAAATCAAGACGTCAAACTCCTATTTTTCCATCATCTGCAAAAACACATTCACCGTGTTCAACATCATATGGCTTTTCATTGCCATCGCCTTGATGTGCGTCAACGCGTGGGGTGACCTGCTTTTCCTTTTTGTTGTCATCGCAAACACAGCAATCTCGATTTTTCAAGAAATTAAGGCAAAAATAACGGTCGAAAAACTGTCAATGGTCACTGCGCCAAAAATCAGAGTTATCAGAACCTCGCTTGAAATGGAAGTTCACGGGGAAGATTTGCTTCTTGACGACATCATCATCCTGGAAAATGGAAATCAAATTCCTGCTGACTGCATTATTGTTGACGGAGTTGTTGAAGCCAACGAAAGTTTGCTGACTGGCGAAAGCAATTCAATCAAAAAAGTGGCTGGCGACACCCTGCTTGCCGGCAGTTTCCTGGTGTCAGGAAAGTGCTATGCCCGTGTTGACAAGGTTGGGAAGAACAACTATATCCAAACGGTTGCCGAGCGCACAAAAGACTTCAAACCTCAAACATCCAACCTCTTCAAAGACCTCAACAATTTGATTAAAATCATCATCATCATTTTGATACCAATCGGCGTTTTGACCTATTTCAAAGAGATGATGATTGGCTCAACCATTGAAGAGGCAATCACCAGCACAAGCGGTGCACTGACCGGAATGATACCTGCGGGGATGTATTTGCTCATCACGGTTGGGCTGACGGTTGGAGTTTTGAAACTTGCGCGCAAAAAAACGCTGGTCAAAAACCTCTATTCAATTGAAATGCTTGCGAGGGCAAATGTGCTTTGCTTGGACAAAACAGGCACAATCACTGACGGAACAATGAAAGTGCGCGAGGTTTGCCCACAGGCAAGTGCGAAAAAAGACACCGTGACGGAAATTATGAAAACCATTTTGGCTCATCAATCCACGATGAATGCCACAAGCATTGCTCTTGTTGAGCATTTTGGCAAGGAAAACAACGACAAAGTTGCCAATGTGGTGGAATTTTCGTCACAAAGAAAGTTCTCTGCGACCACATTGAAAGATGGAAAAACCTATTATGTCGGCGCGATAAGTTTCATCAAGTGCGCAGTTTCTGCCGAGCAAAAGAAGCTGATAAATTCCTATATGGAACAGGGCTTGCGTGTTGTTGGGCTTGTGGAAGATGCCAACCCATATTCAGAAAAAATGGTGGGCAAAAAAGGCACGCTTTTGGCAATCATTGCCCTTGAGGACCACATCAGAAAAGACGCCATTGAAACAATCAAATGGTTCAAGGACAACAATGTTGAAATCAAAATCATCTCTGGCGATGACGCTGTGACAGTTTCAAAAATCGCCAAAAGAGTTGGTGTTGAAAATTCGGACAAATACATCTCGCTGGAAAATATGAGCCTGCAAGAAGTGGCGCAAATTGCTGGAAATTTCACAGTTTTTGGCCGTGTCACCCCTGAGCAAAAACACACAATCATCAAAACTTTGAAAACGCAAGGAAATGTTGTTGCGATGACAGGTGATGGCGTCAACGACACCTTGGCTTTGAAAGAAGCAAACTGCTCAATCGCGATGGCAGACGGAAGCGAAGTTGCCCGAAACATCTCTCATTTGGTGCTTATGGAAAGCAACTTTTCTGCTCTTCCTTCAATCGTCAAAGAAGGCAGGCAAATTGTCAACAATGTGCAACACTCATCTGTGCTTTATCTTATGAAAACCATCTTCACAATTTTGCTTTGCGTCACAACTTTGATTTTGGGCATTTCCTATCCTTTCACTCCAAAACAATTGCTTCTTCTTGAAATGTTCATCATCGGACTGCCATCCTTCATCCTCACCTTCCAGCCGAACAACGAACTCATTCGCGGAAATTTCATCCCGCAAGTTTTGAAGAAAACAATCCCGTGCGCCCTGTTGCTGTTTGTCAATGTGCTGATTGTGGTGGTGCTGCACAAAAACAATCCAAACATCCTCACAGAAGAGGAGTTTAAATCACTCTCCACCCTGCTTTTGACCTGCGTTGGCTTTGTCAATCTTGTTTGGGTTTGCTGGCCATTGAATTGGCTGAGAACCATCTGCATCTGCATTTCGGCAATTTTGATAATCTCCGTTTTGAGTGGACTTGGCAATTTCTTCACCGTGAGCGCCGTCACTTTCCCTGTGATTGTCACACTGCTCACACTTTTGCTTTGCACAATTTTGGTTGTTGTTGGGATTTTCTATCTCAAAGAGTGGTATGTTCGAAAGCAAGCGGCTCAAACAAATGGAGAAGTTGCAAGAACAACGCTGTGGGATATGCTTGTGACCAAAGTGAAAACTTTTGGAAAGAAAAGAACATCAAACCCTGCTGAACTCGAAACCTCGCAAGAAGTTCAAATTTCAAACATAGACGAAAATCAGCCAGAGTTGATTGCCCAAGAAAAACCAACAAAAAGAAAGAAAAAAGACTTGGCAAAAACAGAGGCATCACAAAATGCATCAGTCCAAGCAACAGCCGAGCAGTCTTTGACCAATTCAGAACAAAAAACCTCTTCAAAGCGTGACAAAAAATCAACAAAGACGGAAAATTCTGTTGAAAAAGAGCAACACTCTACAAGCAATAATGCAGCAAGAAAAAGAACAACCGCCAAAAAGACAGAACCCGAAAAACAAGCACCAAAAGCAGAAAGTGGCTCAAAAAGCGGTCAAACAAAAAGCAAGAAAACAACAAAAACAAACTGAAAAAAAAGCGCAAAATGATTTTTGCGTTTTTTTAATGACTTTTGCATTTTTTTATTCAAACAAAACTTTCACTTTTTCGTTCGCCTCAATCAAAAGGCGTTTGAGGTTTGTGAAACGCGTGGCGGTGTATTTATTTGCAACCATTCTTCGCAAATATTGTTTTTCGCCAACAATCACAACCATTTTCTTTGCACGCGTCACGGCGGTGTATATCAAATTGCGCGTCAAGATGATGCTTGGCCCCGCGATTGCCGGAATGATGACAACATCAAACTCACTGCCCTGACTTTTGTGAATGGTGATGGCATAGGAAAGTGAAAGGTCGGCAAGGTCAAGACGGGTGTATTTGCAAATTCTGCCATCTTCAAACTCCACAACAACTTCCCCCGTTGACGCGTCAATCGTGTTGATTGAGCCAATATCGCCATTGAAAACACCTTTGCCAATCTCATCCGCAAATCTGCCGTGCTTTGTCCATTCAAGTTCATAGTTGTTGCTCATCTGCATCACCTTGTCGCCCTCACGGAAGATTGTCCGCGAAAATTCAAGTTGACGCTTTGTGCTGTCTGGCGGATTTATGCTCTCTTGCAAGCATTTGTTGAGGTTTTCAATTCCACAAACTCCCGCTTTGAGTGGTGCAAGCACCTGAATTTGTCTTGGCTCAATTTGAAGATATTTTGGCAGACGCCTTGTGACAAGTTCCAAAATTGTGTCTTTGATAAATTCCGGCTCGTTTTTACTTTCAAAGAAGAAGTCCAAACTTGTGTTGTCAATCAGTGGCATTTTGCCCTCGTTGATGAGGTGTGCATTGGTGATTATCAAACTTTTTTCGTCCTGTCGGAAAATTTTTGACAACATCGCAAACGAAACAACACCGCTTTGCAGGATGTCCGCAAGCACATTTCCTGCGCCAACACTTGGCAATTGGTCTTTGTCGCCAACAAGAATAAGTTTGCAGTCACGCGGGATGGCTTTCAAAAGCGCGCACATCAATTGTGCATCCACCATCGACACCTCGTCAACGATGACGCAGTCGGTTTTCAGAGGATTGCTTTCGTTGTGCACAAAAAAACTTTGCTCGTTTTGCAAAACATTCACTTCCAAAAGTCTGTGTATCGTTTTTGCCTCACAGCCCGTGCTGTCCGACATACGCTTTGCAGCACGCCCCGTTGGCGCTGACAGATTGACAATTTTTTGCTGAGAGCGCAAAATCTCCAAAATACATTTGATGATTGTGGTCTTGCCCGTTCCTGGCCCGCCGGTTATCACAAAAACACCATTGTTGATTGCCCCAACAATCGCTTTTTTCTGCTCTTCGTGAAAGAGAATGTGATTTCTCTCTTCAAAATTTTTGATTTCATCCGAAATGTCATATTTTGTTTCCTGCTGACAGTTGGCAAGCCAAACAAGTTTTTGTGCAATCGAGTTTTCATAGAAATAATATTTCGCCAGCATCACAATCTCAATGTTGTGCCTTTTTTCTTCTTCGCCATCACCCTCAGTGGTCTTGCTGGAAACCTCGTCCACCCAGGTGGTCAAAACTGTTTTGTCCAAGCACAAAGTTTCAAACGCCTTGTCAAAGACTTCTTTGTTTTCGTCCAAATCAAGTTCAAGTTGTTTCGCAGTTTCGCCAAAAAGCATAATTTTCGGCAAAAAGGTGTTTCCGTTCTTTTCGCAAGATGTTTTCAAAACATAAATAAGCCCCGCCCTCACGCGAAAAACCGAGTTTGTCGGAATGCCCGCATTTTGTGCGATGCGGTCAGCGGTCACAAAACCGATTCCGTCAATGTCCTCAACAAGTTTGTAAGGGTTGTTCTTGACAATATCGGTGGTCTTTTCGCGATAGACATTATATATCTTCAACGCCATATTTGTTGTGATGTTGAAATTTTGAAGATAGATGATTGTGTTTTGCACCTCGCGATGCTCTTTGAACGAAAAACCAATTTCAATCGCTTTTTTTTCGTTTATGCCAGAAACAAGTGACAACTTTTCAGGTGTGTATTCAAGCACATCCAGAGTGTTCTGCCCAAATTTTTCAACAATTTTCTTGGCAGTGATTGGCCCAACGCCGCGTATCAGCCCGCTTCCGAGATATTTCTCAATGCCCGCAAGACTTTTTGGCGCACTCATTTGATAGGATGAAAAAGTGTATTGAACGCCATATTTGGTCTTTTCAAACTTGCCATCAAGCGTCACTTCTGCCCCGATTTGAACCTCAACAAACTTGCCAACAACGGTGATAACGCCGTCATCGTTTTCGAGGCGGGCAACGGTGTAGCCATTCTCATCATTTCTGAAAACAACATCTTCAATAATTCCGCAAAGTGCCATATTTGTTATTTTAACGAATTTTGCTTGAAAAAGCAATAAAAACGCAGAAAAAGTGCAAAAATTCTTGTGTGGAAGTGGGGAGAAAATCAAAATGTTGTGGATGGAAAAGTTTTGTGAGGCAAAATATGGACAGGCAAAAAATTTTTCATATTTTTTTATAACTTTTTGTTTGAAATATTTGCAAAACAGTTGCAAAAAAAAATTTCTCAAATTATAATTGAAAATGTATGAAAAATGTTGAAAAGTTGCTTGAAATTGAAGCGCTGACGGAAAATTTGACAAAGCACTATGCGAAGAACAACCTGTTGAAAATGAAGGTGCTGTATTTCATCTATCAATATGAAAATCTTTCGGTGAGTATGATAATTGACAAACTCGGCTTAAAAAAATCCAACTTTGCGTTGATGGCAAAAGATTTGGAAAATGAGGGTCTTGTGGTGTCAAAGCAAGGAGGGATTGACAAGCGTTGTCGCCTTATGTCCCTGACAGAGAAGGGAAAGAAAGAACTTGCGTCCTATATCGCCGAACTTCAAGCGTTTTTCAACGAAACCTCGCCCGAAGTTGAGCAAGCAGTGGCAACACTTTGTTCTTTCCTGAACAAAAAAATTTGAAAAAACTCTTTGCAAACTTTCAGTTTACGCGCAAAATTTGAAAATTTGAAAAAAAAGATAAAAATCCACTCTGTTTTGGACAATCAAACTGAGAAATCAAATTTAAAGCAAAGCAGATTAAAACAAAATCGCCTGCAAGCATAAATAAGAATAAGTTAGAAAACGCAGGCGAAAATCGGAGCGAAAAATGGTGAAGTTTTACAATTCTTTGACACGACAAAAGGAAGAAGTGCCATTCCACGAAAACAAAACAGTGAAGATGTATTCTTGCGGCCCAACGGTGTATTACTATCCACACATTGGCAATTTTCGTGCCTATCTTTTTATGGACAACATACGCCGCGTGCTGAAATACAACGGCTATCATCTTGACGGCGTGATGAACATCACTGATGTTGGACACCTGACGAGCGATGCGGACGAGGGCGAGGACAGAATGCTTGTTGCAAGCCAGCGCGAGCATAAATCGCCTTGGGAAATCGCGAAGTATTACACCGACATATTTTTGCAAGATGCGAAAGCGCTGAACATTGATATGCCGGAGCATATCGTTCCAGCCACAAGCGTGATTGATGATATGATTGAGTTTGTCAAGGTGCTGATTGAGAAGGGCTATGCCTATGAAACTAGCAAAGGCATCTATTTTGACATCGCAAAGTTTGGGGACTATGGCAAACTTTCTGGGATGAACATTGAGGAAAAATTGGCAGGTGCGCGGATTGATGTTGACGAAGAGAAGCGTTCGCCTTATGACTTTGTGCTTTGGGTGAAAGCGCCAAAAGAGCACATAATGCAGTGGAAAAGCCCGTGGGGAATGGGCTATCCCGGTTGGCATATTGAATGTTCTGTGATTGGTGACAAATATCTTGGCGAAAGCATCGACATTCACACTGGCGGAGTTGACCACAAGCCTGTGCATCACGAAAACGAGATTGCGCAGAGTGATTGCCGCTATGGTCACAAAGTTGTGAAGATGTGGATGCATTTGGAGTTTTTGCAGATTGATGGCGGAAAAATGAGCAAAAGCCTGAACAATATTTATCGTTTGGCGGACCTTGAAGCGCGGGGCTATTCGCCTGACGATTTCAGATTTTTCTATTTTCTTGCACACTATTCCAAGCAGCAGAACTTCACCTTTGACGCACTTGATATGGCAAAAAACACACTGCGCAGCATCAAAAATTTGGTCAAAGAGCATATGTCTGGAACAAAAAGCGTCAACACTGCGGCATATCAAGACGAGTTTTTGCAGGCAATAAATGACGACCTCAATATGCCAAAAGCCATCGCCTGCGTGCAGAAGATGCTAAGGGAAGAGCGCTCACAGGATGTTTTCCGCACCTTCCTGAAATTCAACGAAGTTCTTGGCTTGAATTTGGACGATTTGACAAACACCAACATTCCAGACGAGGTCAAACAGATGGCAGAAGAGCGCTGGAACGCAAAGAAAAATCGTGATTTTGGCAAGGCGGACGAACTGCGAAACAAAATTTCCTCTCTTGGCTTTGAAATCAAAGACACAAAAGATGGTTTTGAAATTTTGAAAAAATGAAAACTCCTCACCACCCTCACCCCCTCACCACAGAGCAATTTGCCCTGTGGTTTTTATTTCAAAGAAAAAGTGCATCCAAAAACCTTGACCGCTGAAAAGAAATATTGCCCAAAAACGCCAGAAACCCAGAAATAAGAAAAGTGTGATTTTTTTTGAAAAAACACTTGACATCTTTTTGGCAAATATATTATACTAGCATCGTGTCAAATTTTGGCCCCGTGGTCAAGTGGTTAAGACACCGCCCTTTCACGGCGGTATCATGGGTTCGAATCCCGTCGGGGTCACCAGGAAAATCTGTGCTTGCACAGATTTTTTTTATGCCCCGACGGGCGATTGCTTTGCAATCGTGCGTGCGTTCGCGCGCATTCGAACCCAGGCTGCTATTTCAATTCAAACCGGTTTTGCGCAATCGCTCTTGTGAAAAAGCATTTTTCGAACCCAATTTTTCTTGTTGGATTTTTTATGCTTTCTTTACGCATTTTGTGTTTTTCGCCGCTCTCCAAACCCTGCCATTTGAAGATTTTGTCACAAAATTGGTATATATCTTTGAAAACATATACATAATGCGTAAATAGTTTAAAAATTTATTTTGCTATGATTTTTTTGGAGGATTGAAAATGGACAACACAAATCTTTCCAAAGAGGAAATCATCAATCGCATAGGCTATTTCAGGAACAAGCGAAAATTGTCGGCTTACAAACTTGGGATGGAACTTGGTCACGCAAGAAATTATTTTTATCGCATAGAGAGTGGTGAAATCCAACTGACATTGGACTTGCTTTTGGATGTTTTGCAAATTCTTGGTGTTTCCACCTTTGAATTTTTCTATCCCAACCTTTCAAAGTTTGAAAGTGACACACGGCTTTTGAGGTCTTTTCAAGAGTTAAGCGAGGAAGAACAAAAATCTCTGCAAACGCTGATAGAGAGGAAAAAATGAAAAAATTGAACGATGCGATTGTTGCACGAATAAACCAACTTTCTGGAAACAGTCTGACGCAATACGAACTTTCAAAAAGAAGCGGCATCCCATATCCCACAATCAAAAGCATAATGCAAAAAAGGACGAAAGGCATTGATTTTCGAACAGTGATTTTGCTTGCAAAAGGATTTGATATGCCCCTCACCCAATTTTTGAACTCGCCACTTTTCAATGCCGACACTCTTGATTTGGAATGAACTTTGTTCTTCCTTTTTTATTATATAGAATTTTCTATATGTTGAGCATAGAAATAGAATTTTCTATAAAATCTATTATGGTGGGGCTGAAAAATGGATTTTATAGATATTTTGAAAGACATAATGGTTGACCAAAACTTGAACCAATCTCAATTTGCCAAATTGGTTGGTGTCAAGCAAAGTCAAGTCAGCGAGTGGTTGAAAGGCAAAAGTAAGCCAGGATATGACAGCCTGAAACAAATCTGCAAAGCGCTGGACATTTCTGGCAACAGGATTTTGGGCTTGGATGAATAAACTCTCACGCCAAAAGATTGAGGCGAAAATGTTTCGTTTTTGGAGCAAAACAAAGAAGTTTGCTGAAAACTTGTTGTTTCCTGACAACATCAAGTGTATTTTTTGCGGAGTTGACATTGACCACTTTGAACAGCGCCCATATTGTGACGAATGTGCAAAAACTCTGCCCTTCAACAATGGGCATCGCTGTGAAATTTGTGACCAACCCATTTTTGATGATGCAACAGTGTGTGATTTATGTCAAAAAGACCCAAAGCCTTTCAAAAAAGCCTTCTGTCCTTTTCTTTATGAAGGCGCTGTCAAAAATCTTGTGCTGAAATTCAAAGAAAGCAATCATCGTCACCTTGCACGCCCACTTGCAAACATCATTTCAAAAAGTTTGGAAGGCGTCAAGATTGATGTTGTCACCTACATCCCAATGACACCCCGAAAAGAGAAAAAGAGGACTTTCAACCAATCCAAACTTTTGGCTGAGGAAATTGGAAAGATTTTGAATTGCCCCGTGCTGTGCTGCTTTTCAAAAACAAGAGATGACCCCGCTCAAAAGGAACTTTCCTTCAAACAGCGAAGAGAACAAGTTGTGGGACAATACACCGCCAAGAGTGTGCGGCTGAACAAAAATCAAAATGTCCTCATTGTTGACGATGTTTTGACAACTTGCGCAACGGTGTCATATTGTGCCGGTCTCATCCTGCCACAAGTCAAAAACATCTATGTTTGTGGTGTTGCAAGAGAGTATGTTCGGCCAAATTTCCAATCAAACGAAAGTCAACGATTTTTCTGCCCGAAAAAACGGGGCAAACAGGGCTTTTGAAGGCGGAAAAATGAAAAAATAATAAAAAAAACAAAAAAATAAAAAAAATTTGTGAAAAAAATATTTTTTTTGTGACTTTTGTCAACAGGTTTTTGCGAACAAATTTGAAAAGTTTTCAAACATTTATTCTGCCCGTAAAATCGGGCGTCTGGCGATTTTTGTTGCCCAGAAAAAAGAGTTGAAAATTGTCACTTTTTTTCGAATAAAAAAATTTTTTAAAAAATTTTATTTTTTTTTGTTAAATTGTTTGGAAATTTTTTTTTGTTGTGATATGATTTAAGTGTAAATCAATTCTGACAAGAATATTCTTGAAAGAATTTGAAACAATAATATAAATTATTGGAGGATTTTTGTTATGGGAATTTTGAACAGTTTGTTGGGGGCTTCTTGGCACGACATTGTTGTAAAGTATAATTGGGCTGGTGGTCCAAATGGCTGGGCAGACACTTTGTTGAATGTTATATCAATGGTGTTTTGGGTTGCTATGGCCCTTGTTGCTTCTGCTGGAACAATTTATGCCATCTATGTGGGCATCAAAATGGCAAGAGCAGATTCTGCTGAGGCACGTGAAGAAAACAAAAAGCGTATGATAAACATCATCGTCACTGTTATTCTTGTGATTGTGCTTATTTTGTTCTTCAACCTCTTCTTGCCAATGATACTTGAAGTATTGCCACTGGATGATGGTGAGAATGCAAACTTGGGTGGCAATACGGGTGGCAAGACTTCCATTGATGCAATCGTCAACACAGCAAAAGTCCTTCTTAGAGTTGCATAACTTTGATATGAAAAAGGCATCTGAAAATTCAGATGTCTTTTTTTGTTTTGCTCATCACCCACCGCCCTTTTGAAATCCCCACAAAAAAATGGCTTGACATCACAATCAGCCATTTTTTGTTTGCGAAGATTTTTCCTCTTCCAACTCTCCGTCTTTGTTCATAAATCTTGTGCCTTTGGCAATCACAATTTGATAGGTTTGTTCCTTTGTGCCTTCGTCCCAACAAATTGTGAATGCAACTTTTTTGTCATCTTCACTCACAAGCGGTTGAATTTCAAAATATCTCTGCTTCTGTCCATTGACAACTTCCAGAAAATCACCTGAAACATACTTCACTCCATTCATCTTCAAAGTTGCGTTTTCAATCTTCAAACTCTCATCCGGTGCGGTGACGCGTATGCCAACTCTTGTCCCCTCATCCAAGTTTTTTGCTTCGTTTGCGCTTGAAAACTGCACAACTTCGCCCTCACCACCAATGGTTATCAATCGTTCCTTTTGGTCATAAACAAAACTCAATGCCCCGCCCGTGCGTGCCTCGTCACGCGTCACCTTGGCAGATGGAAGTTCTTTTTCGCCACACCCTGCAAGAGCAACCACCGACACAATCAGAAAAGCAATCGCAAAAATCCTCAATTTTTTCATAAACTTAGTGTGCAACAACTGAGTTTTTTTATGCAACAAATCAAATCACAAA
>CANQNH010000030.1 GCA_947625165.1 uncultured Clostridia bacterium | reverse complement strand
CTCCACAAGCACAATGCCGTCAAGTTGAGATTTGTCAAAATATTCTTCAAAACCCAAATCCAAAGCCTCATCGGCGCCCGAAAGACGATACATATCAAAATGATAGATTGGGCATTTGCCGTCATACACATTCAAGATTGTAAATGTCGGACTTGTCACCTCGTCAGTGCTGCCAAGTGCTTTCACAAGCGACTTTGCAAAAGTTGTTTTTCCACTTCCCAAATCACCCTTCAAAAGAACAATCGCCGGCGCGTTCAAGACTTTTGCAAACGCCTTTGCAAGTTCTTCTGTTTGGGCAAGAGTTTTCACATCCATTCTGATTTTCATACTTCACCGCCCCGCGACATTATGAAGCCTCATTTTGCTTCTATAATAAAACCACATAAAAGTGATGCAAAGTGCACAAATCACGGCGGAAATTGCAAAACCTGCCAACACATCGGTGAGATAGTGCATTCCAAGATACATTCTTGAAATTGCCACCAAGCCAACATAGACGCACAGTGACATCACGATGCCGACCCTCATTCCGCGGCTTTTGAAGTGTGCAAACAGAAAAAATCCCAGAAAAATGGCAATCGCAGTTGCTGCTGCCGTGTGACCGCTTGGAAAAGAAAAATCCTCAACCTTGTCGCCCAAACACAGCACCGTGTCCACAAGATTGTATGGTCGAACTCTTTCCACCAAGCCCTTGACAATCCGAACTGCCACATTGACAAATCCATATGAAAACAGAAACCAGCCAAGCATACGGCGATTGAAAATGAGAAAGAAAATACACAAGCCCACAATGCCCAACGCACTTCCAATTTTGGAAATCATCAGGAACGCCGTGTCAAAGAATGGATTTCTGCCCGCCTGCAAAAATTCGATTATGTTGATTTCAAATGCCATACGCCTTATTTTAGCAAAATTTGACAAATAATACAACAATTTTGACAAGAAATCCAACATTCTCAGCCCTGCTTGCAACAACCATGCAACAAAAAAATTCAAACAAGCCTCATTTGATGACAAGGTTGTTTGAATTTCAATTTCGCTTGCGCTAAAATTTGAAACAGGTTATGATTTTTCAAAACAAGAAATTGTCAAAGCCGCTTGAAAAACTTATTTCGTTGCTGTTCTTTCTTGTGAATACTGGCTGCTTCTTGCTTTCAGTTGTTCAAACTCATATGCATAGTGTTGTTCAAAAGACCTGCAAAAAGCATTTTTTTCGTTTTGTGCCTCAAGAAGATCCGCCTTTCCAACAAATGTTTTTCTCACACCCATTGTTCGAGAAACAACAGCTCCTTTGCCTGTGCCCAAACGTTTTTCGTCAATTCGACCATATTTCCAAAGGAAGTCTCTGACTTTTTTGATTTCTGCCAAACGCGTCTTGTCCCAATCAAATGCAACACAGCGTTCAACAATCCCCAAAATTGCCACTTTTGTTTTCTCTTCAGCAGTTGTGCTGCGAGCATATCTTTCTGCCATATCAATAGGCTTCATTGGCAACATTTCTTTGCACAAAGTTGTCCACAAAACAGATGCATATTCATTTTTTCTCTTTTCAACCTCTTCAACATCAACGGTTTGCGTTGCAGTTTCAAATGGATTTTTGTTTGCTTTCATTTTTCACCTCACAAATTGTATATGCACATTCTATCACACAAACGCCTGTTTGTCAATACCCATTTTTTCATTTCTGACGGCTGTTGGGCGGATTTTGCTGCTTTGATAAATTCGGTCAAGAAAAAATCTTCTTTCTGACGATTGTTGGATTTTTCTTCACCCGAAAACGCAGTCAACAAAAAAAACACCTCTTTTCAAAAAGGTGCTTTCATTTTTTTCTGCTCACCGAAACGCCATCTTCAAAATCATAGACTGTTGTTTCAAAATCGGCGTCATCTTGCAGTTGTTTCAAAAAAAATCGCAAATTTGTTGCAATCGTGCGATGTTTGTGTGCCACTTTTCCCTCCGTCTGCACAAGACCATAAAACAGCACATCGTCAGCCACAAGAAGCCCATTTCTGCATAGGAATTTCTTCAAAAATGGAAGATATTTCACATATTGTCCCTTTGGCCCATCCAAAAAAACCAGGTCAAACATCGGCATTTGTCCGTTTTTTGCAACAAGGTCACGCAAAAAATCAAATGCATCCGCGCAAATCACCTTCGCCCTCTGTCCAAAATCCTTCAAATTTTGCTTTGCGAACTCAGAATTTTTGGGGTCTTTTTCAACCGTGACAATGGAAATTTCCTCGTCACATTCAAGCATAACGCGTGCGGAATAGCCAACATATGTGCCAATCTCCAAAATATGCTTTGGATGGTTTTGTTCAATCAGGCTTTTCAAAAGCCCCTCCGTTTTGGGCCGTATGATTGGATTATAGGCCGCTTCATCAAATCCAACAAATTCTTCTTTTTTCATATTTTGTCAATGGCGAAAATTTTCCTGCCACCCTCAATTTTTGATTAAATCAACATTTTTTCAAGTTCTGCATCATTTTTAAAAGGCAGAGAACTTCAAAAACTCATCTTTTTTCAAAGTTGCGCCGCATAAAAACTTGCAAAGTCCATTTTTAGTCAAGCATCACAATGGTCAAAATCATTGGTCTTCTCTTTGTGCGTTTATAGATGAAGTTGGAAACATTTCTTCTTATGGTGTTTTTGATGACTGCTGGGTCACATCCACGAAGGTCTTGCTCTTTCAGCGATGCCACAATCATATTTCTGGTGTCCTGAACAAACGCCTCTGCCTCATCTTGATACACCACACCGCGCGTGATGATGAATGGGTCGCCCACAACATCGCCAGACACATTGTTGATGGTCATCACAAGCACGCAGATGCCGTCCTCAGAAAGTTGTTTGCGCTCACGAAGAACATTGCTGTCCATATCCCCAATGCCATAACCATCAATCAATCTTTGTCCAGCAGTTGTGAAACCAACTTTTTTGATTGAGTTTGGTGTCAATTCAATCTGTGCGCCAAGTGTCGGAAGAAGAATGTTCCTCTCGTCCATTCCAAGCGACATCGCAAGTTGTTTGTGCATACGCAAATGACGATATTCCCCGTGGATTGGAATGAAAAACTTTGGCTTTGTCAAGGCGTGGATTGTTTTGATTTCTTCCTGACAAGCGTGGCCGGAAGCGTGCACCTCACTCAGTTCGTCATAAATCACATCAGCACCCTTTGAGAAAAGTGTGTTAATGACATTGTAAACGCTCTTTTCGTTCCCCGGAATTGGTGACGAAGAGAACACAATCAAATCGTTTTCGCCAATTTTGATTTGTTTGAAATCGCCGGTTGCCATTCTCGTCAAAGCAGACAGCGGCTCGCCCTGACTGCCGGTTGTGACAATCACAAGTTCTTTGTCGGCAAGTTTGTCGATTTTGTCAATGTCCACAAGGTTTGCGCGATTGAACGAGATTTCACCAATCTTCAAGCCAACATCGGCAATATTAATCATACTGCGTCCTGTGAAAGCCACCTTTCGCCCATATTTCTCCGCCAAATTCAAAATCTGTTGCAAACGATGGATGTTTGAAGCAAATGTTGCCACAAAAATACGGTTTTCCGTGTGCGTTTTGAAGATTTCTTCAAGTGCTCGCCCAACGCTTTTTTCACTCATAGAATAGCCCTTTCGGCAGACATTTGTGCTTTCACACATAAGCAAATTGACGCCCTTTTTGCCAAGTTCGCCGAAGCGTTGAAGGTCGGTCATAACCCCATCAATAGGCTCAAAATCAATCTTGAAGTCGCCCGTGTGGATGATGTTTCCAGCAGGAGTTGAAATGCAAAGAGCAAGCGAGCCAGCAATCGAGTGCGAAACTTTGATGAATTCCACCGCAAACGAGCCAATTTTGAGCACATTTTTTGGCTTCACCGTCACGGCCTTATATTTCACTTTTGGATGTTCTTTCATTTTGTTTTCGACCAAAGCAAGTGTCAAGCGCGAGCCATAGATTGGAGCGTTGATTTGTTCCAAAACAAAAGGCAGTGCACCGATATGGTCCTCGTGGCCGTGCGTCAAAATGATTGCCTTCACTTTGTCTTTGTTGTTGACAAGATAGGAAAAATCAGGGATGACAACATCAATCCCGGGCAGGTCATCGCCTGGGAAAGTCAATCCCGCATCCACAACGATGATTTCGTTGTTACACTCAAAAGCGGTCATATTTTTTCCGATTTCGCCAACCCCGCCCAAGAATGTTATTTTAACTTTGTTGTTCATAAGTTCTCCTTAAAAATTAAAAATCAAATCAAAATTTTGGCACAAAGATGCAGCATCGTTTGTGCGATGTTCACATACAAAAAAGAATGCGAAAGAGCGTCACAATGTATGTATGTTGTTTGTGAAAAGCGTTTTTCACAAAATGTAGGCATTTTTCTTGAAACTGTCCACTTCTTCCAATTTTTTTGGCGTGAGAATGTTGTTTTCGTTGTAATAAAATCTCATTCCCTGACTGCAGAAGAACGAAACCATATTGTAAACGCACAAAAGCGCCGTCAAAAGTGGAACAAGCACAATCAGGCTGTATATTCCAAACAAAACGCAAAGCCCCCAGAAAATCACAAAGAAGAGTGCCGTTGTCCCAAAGGTTGCCCAAAAGTGCCTTTTGACCGCCTTGAAACCGCGCTGATATGCTTTGAAAATGTTGCAATCAAACACAATGATGGCCGGCATCCAACCCAGCACAGTGATTTGTTCCAACGAAAGCAGCAGCACCAAATCCACAAAAACAACAAGTGGAAGTCCATAATGCACAAATGTGGCATTCGTTGACAGGCAAAGCCCATAGATGCACAAACCGATTGTTGCCAAGAAGAAAAGGTTGTAAATCACTTTTGCCAAAGCAAACAGCAGCGATTTTCTCAAACTTCTGACCAAAGCGCTGAAAAAGCCTGTTTTGTTTTTGCTGGTCATATAGGAATAAAGCATTTCGCAGTAGGCATATTTTGCGACATTCGCCAAAAATGGCAAAACAACAAACATCACAAGAAGGCCATAGATGCACAAGCCCGCATTGAGTTGGAATGCACCCTGCAAAATTGCGCCGCTTGTTTGAACAAGTGATTTGATGTTTTCGCCAAAGTTTCCGCCAAACACACTCAGTGTTGAGGACAAAATGTTTGTGTCAGCAAAACTTGAAACAACGAGGTTCTTAAACGCAAAGAAACTTGGCAAAAGAAGGGCAAAGCAAATGCCCCAAATCACCGCATAACACAACAGGAATTTGAGTGCCTTTGTCCAGTTTGAACCAAAAAGTTTCAAAGAATATAAAAACATCATACAAATAAATCCTACTACTTTTTATTGTAGCATAAGAAGAAAGATTTTGAAAACAATTTGCTCAAAAATCAAAAAATTGTTCAAAAAACTCTAAAAAAGTCAGACATCGATTTCCACGATGGAGTATGTTGTTGCTCCACCAGGGGTTTGCACGGTGATTTTTTCACCTTTTTTGTGTCCAATAAGTGCCTTTCCGACAGGAGAAACATTGCTTATAATGCCGTTGCGAGGGTCACTTTCGCTTGAGCCGGTGATGCGATATTCCACCTCTTCATCAAAATCCTCGTCATACAGCCTCACCCTGCAGCCAATGTTGACAATATCGCTGCTGATTTTCTTCTTATCAATGATTTCAGCGTTCAAGAGGATGTGTTCCATATCAGCGATTTCGGCTTCGATTTGTGCTTGTTCATCCTTTGCTGCGTCATATTCACTGTTTTCTGAGAGGTCGCCAAACTCACGAGCGATGCCAATTCTCTTCACAACTTCTGGGCGTCTCACAGTTTTATAGAAATTAAGTTTTTCTTGCAGTTGTTTTTTCCCTTCAGGTGTCAAATAATGTTTTTCCATAACAATACCTCCAAGACAATTAAAAAAACACAAACCAAAAGGCCGCAAAATTTCGTGCAACATCAAAGAGAAACCTTTTCCTGTGCTTTCAACTCCTATATTATATTCAAATTCGCAGAAAAAGTCAACCAATTTTAAAATTTTTTAATTTTTTTATTAAAATAACGCCAAAAATCAGTTTTTTCGCGAAAATTTCACAAAAAAATGCCCACTTTTTGAAAAATTTGCAAATAATAAATCAGCAAAAACACAAAAAAAGAAAGAAAAAGGAGAGAAAAAAATGCTCACATTCATATCGTTTGTTCTGTCTGTCGCAGGCTGCCTAAATTGGCTGCTCATCGGCATTTTGCAATATGACTTCATCGCCGGAATATTCGGCTTTCAGGCATCAATATTTTCCCGCATAATTTATATCTTTTTTGGCATTGGCGGAGTTTATTTGGTCCTTCGCGCCATCATCAACAAAGGCACTTTCAAGGTGTTTGAACGCAAGAAAAAGAAAAAACAAGAGATGGAGGCTCAAGTTGATGAGGCACGCCTCATCGACCAAAACGCCCTGCCAAACAGTCAACCACAATTTCAAGAAGATGCGATAAATCAAAATGTCAGCGCAAAAGAAAATGCCAATGCAGAAACGCCTGACGAGAATGAAAAACAAAAGTTTTTTCTCAAAGACAAACAAGATGACGAGCAAATTTATGAAAACAACGACAACAACCTGTTTGACGAATTTTTGAAAGACAAGAAGTGAAAAATTTTGTGGCAACTTTTTCAATCTCGGTCAAATGTTTGCATTTTTTTGCGTAACAATGTATCATATATAGTGCAAAAAAAATCGCAAAAAAAAGCAAAAGGAAGGTGCAAAAACTTATGGTCACACTTGTCATTCTTGATGGATTTGGAGAAAAAAAAGAGGCTTTCGGCAACGCCATCAAAAGTCAAGGCACGCCAAACCTTGACAAACTGAAAAAACTTTATCCTCACACCCTGCTCAATGCAAGTGGCGAAGCTGTTGGCTTGCCAAAAGGTGTTATGGGCAACAGCGAGGTTGGTCACTTGACGATTGGAAGTGGGCGCGTCATTTTGCAAGACCTCAAACTGATTGACAGCGAAATTGAAAACGGAAAGTTTTTTGAAAATCCAGCGCTTATCAAAGCACTTTCGCACGCCGAGAAAAACAAATCAAACTTGCATTTGATGGGGATTTTGTCAGATGGAGGCGTTCATTCGCATATCAATCACCTTTATGCCATTTTGGATTTTGCAAAAAATTTTGACATCAAAAACATCTATATTCACGCTTTTCTTGATGGCCGCGACACTGGTGTTCACGATGGTCTCAAATTTGTCAGTGAACTTTCCTCAAAAATTGAAGGGACAAACGCCAAAATTGCCACAATGATTGGTCGTGTCAATTTGAGCCGCGAAAACAGATATGACCGAGATGAAAAGATATATCGTCTGCTTGTTTATGGCGAAGGCAGAAAAAAAGACAATGCCATTGATGCAATCAAAGAGGCATATGAGGACGGCGAAACTGACGAATATTTTTTGCCAACAGTTGTTGACGAAAATGGTCTTGTTTCAGACAATGACAGCCTGCTTTTCTTTGACTATCGTTCAGACAGAGAGCGTGAAATTTCTTATGCGTTCGCTTTGGATGATTTCAAAGAGTTCAAAACCAAGCCGCTGAAAAATTTTCTATACACCACAATGGTGCAGTATGCGGACAATCTTTCAAATGTCAACATCCTATACCCTCCAAAGACGGTTGACGACAATCTTGCAAGCGTTCTTTCAAAGGCTGGAAAAACTCAATTTCACACAGCGGAAACAACAAAATATGCCCACGTGACCTTCTTTCTCAATGGCGGAATTGAAAAGGCCTATGAGGGAGAGGACAGAAAATTGTTTGACAGCATCAATGTGAAGGATTTTTCTGACTATCCAAAAATGCGTGCAATTGAAATCACACAGGCTGTGCTTGAAGCAATCGCATCGCTCAAATATGACTTTGTTGTGGTCAACTATTCCAACCCTGATATGCTTGGGCACACAGGCAATTTCAATGCAACAAAAGAAGCGATAGACTGCGTGGAAAAGCAGGCATATGCAGTTGCTCTTGCCACCCTGATGGTTGGAGGAGATTGCATCATCACTGCGGACCACGGAAATGCGGAAGAGATGTTTGACAAAGCGGGCAACAAATTGACAACTCACACAACAAACCCTGTGCCTTTCATATTGGTCAGCGAAAAGCATAAAAATGTCAAATTGAAGAAAAACAAATCCTTGGCAGCGATTGCTCCAACGATACTCAAACTGCTTGGAGTTGAAGCCCCTGCAACTTTTGACGAACCGATTTTTTAAAATGCAAACTAAAAAATAAATAATTAAAACATAGGAAACTAAAAATAAAAAAAATATAAAAAAACGAAAATAAAATGAAAAAAAAAAAAAATATAAAGAAAAAAACTAAAAATTAAATTAAAAAATCAAATTAAAATTTCAAACAAAAATCAAAAAAACAACAAAAAGCCGTCAAAAATTGAATTTTTTAACAAAAAAAACACCAATTTTGGTGTTTTTTGTTTTATTATTTTTATTATTTTATTTTATTTTTTTATTTTATTTTTCCTATTTTATTTTCTCATATTTATTCCGTTTTTCTTTATTTGCTTTTATTGTTTTGTTGGTGAACTTGAGTTTTTTGTTTGTGCCGCATCATATAAATTTTGCAGATTTGATGACAACAGAGCAAGTCTGCCAATTGAAACCTCATATGCTGTGCGCGTTTCAGATTTTCCTTGACTATCAACTTTTTCATAATCGCGGGATTGAATTCTTCCACCAATTTCAACTTCAGAGCCGACAGTCAACACATCATCTGCAAACTGTGCGTTTCTGCCCCAAGCAATACAAGGAATATAGTTTGAATTGTGTGCTGCACCATTGTTTGCAACAAGCAAGTCGGCAATCTCAAATTGCTTTGGTGTGATGCGATAGACAACAGGCTTGCAAAGAAATCCTGTGAAACGAATTTCGTTGACAGGTGAAACAGGTTCTTTTGTGACAGTGACTTCGTCACCGAAAACATAAAGCACCAATCTTCCTTTGCCGTTCTCAACACGGTTCAAACTGCGGAAAGTTCCTTTAACCTGAACATAATCTTGGTCGTGAATTTTGCCATCAGCATTTCGAAGTGGAATGGTGACAGGCAAAACATCGGTCGTCAACGATTTGCGAGGTATCAGCACTTTAAACTCCCAAAACTTGCCCTCAACAACTTTTGGCTCTCCGGTAACAATGCCGGACAATCTCACTTCATTCATAAATTTTCTCCTTTGTTTTTCTTTGACGCCTCATTATACATCAAAATGCCCATTTTGTCAATAGGCATTTTCAAAAAAGTTTCAGTTGTTCACCGCCTCAACCTTTGGCAATTCCTTCTGCTCCAATTTGGTCAGATTTCCCAAAATGGCAACGCTTTGACAAGACACCTCATAGGCTGTTCTCACCTCGCTTTCCCCGTTGTCCAACTTTTTGGTGTATTCCCTCGATTGAATTCTTCCAACAATTTCAACCTTGCATCCAACACTTTGCTCCGCCATAAAACGTGCGTTTCTGCCCCAGAGTATGCAAGGAATATAGTCGCTTTTTCGGTAATTTGCCCTGTTCACAGCCAGCAAAACATCGCAAATCTCGCGCTCAAAAGGGGTTTTGCGATAAATCGGCTCTTTGCAAACATAGCCCGAAAGCCTCAACTCGTTGACATTTTTTTCTTCGCTCAAAACAGCAATTTCTTTTGCAAAAAAGTGCAAGATCAGTTTGCTGTGCTCACCCGCCAACCGATTGTAACTTCGATATTCGCCCTTCAGGTCAACAAAGTCGCCAACGCCAATATGCGTGTTCATCAGCGTTCGCTCTGAGATTGTCACAGGAATAATATCCTCTTGCAATGAAAGCCGTTTGACTTTCACAGCAAATTCAAAAAACTTTTCTCCATCAATTTCGTGTGATTTTTTAAGGTCGCCACACACCTGACCCGCAAGAATAGCATTGTTGCTTGCCTCATCTTTAAAATTTGTGTAGTTCATAGTTTTCTTCTCCCTAAACATTTTTGTGTTGAATGCCGTTTCTGTCCACAGTGTAGTTGTCAGCATAGACAAGTTCTCCAACCGAAGTCACCTTATAACCCTGCACTTTCAAGCGATTGAGAATAAGCCTCAGCCCGCCCAACACATTGTCGGAATTGTTGTGCATCAAAATGATTGACCCGTTTTTGACCCTGGAAAGCACCCTTTGAGATATG
Organism: uncultured Clostridia bacterium; assembly: GCA_947625165.1. Lineage (GTDB taxonomy): Bacteria > Bacillota > Clostridia > Christensenellales > UBA1242 > Caccovivens. The sequence goes on along the minus strand of CANQNH010000030.1, from coordinate 2,488 downwards.
TTGTTTGCCGAAAGTCCTTTCCAATCCAAACTGTCCACATCCCATTGAATAGTTTTCAAATTCAAACTTTCTGCCACATCAAGCAAATCGTTGTTGTAACTTCCAAATGGTGCGCGGAACAAATCAACTTCTTTGCCCGTGACCGCTTTGATTTTGGAAATGCATGTTTCAAGTTCAGTTTTCATTGTCGCCCTATCCAACTTGACCATATCAGGATGAGTGTTTGAGTGAGTGCCAATTTCCATCCCAGCCGCGTCAATGGCGCGCACCATATCGGTGTAGTCATCCACCCAAAAGCCGACCAAGAAGAAAGTTGCGGTGCAATCAAATTCTTTCAAGATGCTCAAAATATCCTCTGTTTTGTCTGCACCCCACGCCGCATCAAAAGTGATGGCAACCTGTTTTTCTTCCGTTTCGACATTGTAGATTGGAACTTTTCTGGTTGAATAGCCAAAATAAACTTCCGCCGAAGTTGCGCCATTGATTGACAGCGACAAAATCACCATAACCAAAATCATCGCGACAACAATCTTGATTGTCCTGGATTTGATAACGCAGAAACGCATACAAACCTCGCTTTTATTATAAAAATTTGTCAAGGTTTTGGGCAAGACTAAAAATGTCCACACGGGTCAATATTTGTCCAACCTTGTCGAAACCTCATAAGTTATTTTATTTGGACAAACAATGATTTAGAACATTCAAAAAAATTTGCTTGCAATAACAAATAAATTCCCCGCAAAAATAAAATTAAAAAATAAAAAATAAAATAATAAATAAAAAATGTAAAAATTAAATGTAAAAATTAAAAATTGATAAAAATAATAAAAAAATGGCAATTTTTTGCCATTTTTTATTGTTTTTTTCGCATTTTTTGATTGTTTTTGTGAAAAAGTCATTTTTTTCAATTATTCAGCCACGCTTTCTTCGGTGTTGATTTTCACAGGAACAACGGTGCGATATTTTCTCAAACCGGAGCCCGCAGGAATAAGTTTTCCAATGATAACATTTTCCTTGATGCCAATCAAATTGTCAACTTTTCCTTTCAAAGCAGCATCGGTGAGCACTCTTGATGTCTCTTGGAAGGATGATGCTGAAAGGAAGGATTCTGTTGACAACGATGCCTTTGTGATTCCAAGCAAAATTCTTCTTGCAATTGCAGGTCTGCCGCCAGCACGCAAAATTCTTTCGTTTTCTTCTTCACATTTTGAAATGTCAACAATGTCCCCGGTCAAAAGATTGGTGTCGCCACTGTCCTCAATCTTGACTTTCTTCAACATTTGTCTGATGATGATTTCAATATGCTTGTCGTTTACGCTAACATTCTGGCTGCGATAAACTCCAATAACTTCACTCAAAAGATATTGTTGCAAACCTTTCAAGCCCTTTGTGACAAGCAAATCACTTGGGTTGATTGAACCAGCAGTCAACTGAGTTCCTGGCTCAACAGTTTGTCCGTCCTTCACTTTCAAAACAGCAGGTTTTCTGACTTCATAGTCAATGTCGCCCTCACCTGTGACAATCGTGATGCTGTAGGTCTTCGCATCTTCTTTGATTTTGATTTTTCCAGCAACTTCACTCAAAAGACACTCACCCTTTGGCCTGCGTGCTTCAAAAATTTCTTCAACACGAGGCAGACCTTGTGTGATGTCCGCAGCAACCGCAGCACCACCAGAGTGGAAAGTTCGAAGTGTCAACTGTGTGCCCGGCTCACCAATTGACTGAGCGGCGATAATTCCAACCGCCTCGCCCATTGTGACCATATCCTTTCCAGCAAGATTTCTGCCATAGCATTTTGCGCACACACCGTGTTTGCAGCGGCAAGTGATGAGTGAGCGGATTTGCACTTCTTTGATGCCAGCCTCTTCGACCCTTGCTGCTTGTTCTTTTGAAATCATTGTGTTTGCAGGCACAATCACTTCTTTTGTTTTTGGGTCAACAATGTCATCAACAGCAACACGGCCATAAATTCTCTCTTTCAAAGTTTCCATCACAAAGCCATCTTGCACAAGTTCGCTGACAGTCACACCTTTCACCTTTTCGCCTGTTTCAGCAAAGCAGTCCTCACTTGTGATGACAACATCTTGTGCGATATCAACTAGACGGCGGGTCAAATAGCCGGAGTCGGCAGTTTTCAACGCAGTGTCGGACAAACCTTTTCGCGCACCACGAGAGTTGATGAAGTATTCAATTGGTGTCAATCCATTTTTGAAAGAAGATTTGATTGGAGTGTCATTTTTCTGACCGGAAGCAGTCGCTTTAATTCCGATAAGTCCGCAGTCAGAGTTAAGTTGAGTCTTGTCACCACGCGCACCAGAAGAAACCATAAGGCTGAATGGATTGAATGTGTCCATATCTTCCAAAATTCGATTGGAAACCTGTGTGACAGCCTCGTTCCAAACAGCAATGTTGTCGTTGATTTTTTCCTCTTGTGTGATAAGGCCGCGGCGCAACATTTTTTCGTTTTCCAAAACTTTTGCTTCGGCAT
>CANQNH010000029.1 GCA_947625165.1 uncultured Clostridia bacterium | reverse complement strand
CCCAACAACAGGGCTGAGGTCGGCAAAATATATCTCTCCTCTTTTAATCAAATTCTCCATCAAACTCACCGCAAAATTTTTGATTGTCACAAAGTTCGGCAAGTTCAAATTCTTCAAGCTCTTTGATGAAGTTTTTGTCATCAAAAAACAAAAATTGCTCACGAGGTGAAATGCCAAACTGTGATGAGAGAAATCCGTCTCCCATTCTCATCTTATGCCCATCAGTTGAAATTGTTGAGTTTGTCACAAAATCTTCCAGGCTTGTCTGCCTTTCAATTTGTTCCACTTTTTTCAACAGTTGTTTGTATGCTTCTTGCATAATTTTCACCCGTTCATCAAAATTTTAAACTTATTTTATATAAGTGAAAAATTTTTATTCATTTGCAGTGTCAAGTCTTTTGTCCAAGAGTGTTTTCATTGTTTTTCAGTTCGTCTTCTTCCTATTTTGCCAGCACAACCGCGCCAACAACACTTTGTTGATGCGAAATTGAAACATCCAATTCTTTCAACCCTTTGCTTTCATACACACTTTTTGCTTTTCCATAAAGCACCAAATATGGCCGCCCGCTGTCCTTGTGGCAAAGTTCAATTTCCTTGAAAGAAATGTCCCCCTCCTTCACATCCAGCGCTTTGAAAGTTGCCTCTTTCACCGCCCAAAGCGCAGCAACCCGCATCGAAAAATCGCACCTAAACTTTTTTATGTATGCAATCTCGCCTTCAAGTGCAATTTTTTGCAAAAGTTTTTGCGCATCCTTGATTTTTGCCACTTCTTGCAAATCAAAACCAATCATCTTCCGCTTCCTCCATCGTGTCATCCATATTTGCAAACACCTGGTCAGTCACCTTTCGCGCCACAGAATAATCATACCCCTTATACACCAGATGAGCAAGGCATTTTTGCTTGTTTTTTGCATTTTTTTCGCGATTTTTCACGAATTTTTCTGCCAAAACTTTGGCTTTCTCAAATTCGTCATCTTCGCTGACATTTTCAAGCAAATTGTCAACAATCTCTTTGGAAACGCCCTTTTGAATAAGTTTTCGAGCAATCGTGCGCTTCCCCTGAGTTTGCGAAACACTTTCAAAAAAATTTTTGGCAAACTTTTCATCGTCAACCATTTCATATTCGTGAAGTTTTGAAATCGTTTTTTGGATTATTCCTTCGGCAAAGCCCTTCTTTTTCAAATAGTCCTTCAAGCCCTTTTCACTGACAACATATTTTTCAAGATAGGACGCCGCCATATCAAACGACACGCGCTCATCATTTTCCGATTTGATTTTTTTGAATTTTTCCTCGTCAATCTCGCCGCCAACCTTGAATGCAAACTTCACCAAAATTTCGTCAAGAAAAATGCCTGCCCACTGTCCGTCAGCATAGATGTGAAATCGGTTTGTTGAGCCGATGCGTTTGATTTGTGTTATGGTCATTTTTTCTCCTTTTTCAAAAAATTCCCAAGCAAAATTCTCAGTTTCATCCAAGCACCAAACTTGTCACTTTCGTGTAAGCCCGCACAAGTCCGCCAGCGCCAAGTTTTATCCCTCCGAAATATCTCACCACAAACACGCACACATTTGATGCACCCCTCTTTTGCATCACGGAAAGAATTGGCCGCCCCGCCGTGCCGTTTGGCTCACCGTCATCCACCGCTTTTTCCAAAAAAGGCGATTTCAAAGAATAAGCATAACAAATATGCGTGGCTTTTTTGTGAACACCTCGAAGATATGCAAGAGCCCCTTCCACTTCGCTCAAACTTTGGCACTGCAAAAGATAGCCCAAAAATTTGGACTTTTTCTCAACAAATTCCACTTCTTTTGCAAAATTGACCATATTCAAGCCTCTTTTCTCCTCGCAGCCCAAAACTTTTCTTTGTCTTTTCTTCAAACTTCTTTTTTTTAAGTTCTGTCCGCTGCTTGTTTTCTTCTCTTCAAACCTCTTTTCCATTTCAAAAATCGGAGAGTGCTTTCGAAAAAAATTGGACTTTTTTCAAACAAGTTTCACTTTCACAAAACTCTTTTTGCCTTTTTTGACGAGGGCATCGCTGGCATCTTCCGAAGATATGCTCAAAGCAAAATCGGTCACTTTTTCATTTTTGAAAGTTATCGCGCCGCCCTGAATGAGCCTGCGTGCCTCACTTTTGGATGGCGAAAGTTTGCAAATGGTCAAAAGGTCACAAATCCCCATTGGAAACGCCGATTTTGAAATTTCCACGATTGGAGCATCATCGCCGCCCTGAGTGAAAAGATTTTGCGCCATTTTCATCGCTTTTTGCGCCTCTTCTTCACCGTGCACAAGTTTTGTCACCTCAAACGCCATAACTTTTTTCGCCTTGATGATGTCGGTCGAAACAAGCGCGCGGATTTCTTCGAGTGGCATCCTTGTGAAAAGTTTGAGCAGCATTTCAACATCTTTGTCTTGGATGTTGTAAAAATATTGATAAAAATCAAACACACTTGTCTTGTCGCGCGCAACCCAAAGCGCTCCTTTTGCGGTTTTGCCCATTTTCTGCCCCTCAGAATTTGTGAGGAGCGGACAGGTCAAACACTCCAAATTGTGTTCTTTGCCGTCAGCAAATGCCATCTTGCGTGAAAGTTCCGTGCCGGCAACCATATTCCCCCACTGGTCAGAGCCGCCAATTTGCAGCGTGCAGCCATATTCTTGATTGAGATGCACAAAGTCATATGCCTGCATCAGCATATAACCCATTTCCAAAAAGGTCAAGCCGCCTTCTTTCAAGCGCCTTGCATATGCCTCGTTTGCCAACATTTTGTTGACATTGAAATATGTTCCCACATCACGCATAAAGGAAACATAGTCATAGCCCTTGAACCACTCGGCATTATTGACAATTTTTGCAGGATTTTCGCCCTTTGTGTCAACAAATTTTTCGACAAGCGAAATCACCTCTCTCACATTGTGCTCCGCATCCGCCTGAGAAAGCATTTTTCGCATATCCGTTCTGCCAGACGGGTCACCAACCATCGCCGTTGCTCCGCCCACAAGCACAATGATTTTGTGCCCAGCATCTTGAAAATATTTCAGCATCATAAGCGAGAAAAAGTGCCCAATATGCAAACTGTCTGCGGTCGGGTCAATTCCAACATACACCGTTGTTGGCTTGCCATTGACAATTTTTTTCACATTTTCCTCGTTGGACATTTGATAAACATATCCACGCTCTTTCAGCGTTTCAAAAAGTCTGCTTCTGTCAATTTTGTTTGTTTTTTCCATCATTTTTCTTCTCCTTTTCAATGATAATCAGTGGGACATTCATCTCTTCTTCGGTCAGTGATGTGTGATGCCCCTTAAATCTGTGGCTGTCTTTTGTGAAAAGCATTTGCTTGTTTGTGGTTGCAACCGCAAAATAGTTTGGCAGCAATTTTGCATTCTCTCCCGAAGGCAAGCCGAAAAAGTTTTGTTTGAGCATTTTTTTCGTTTTGAACAATCGAAAATCTTTGCCATACTGCTTTTTGAAGTGCTTTTCAAAGGCTTTTTCTTTTCCCGCCTTGACAAACATCGCTGTTGCACGCGGCTCAAAGGCAAATGGTTTTTCAAGCATAGAGCAAAGTTTTTCGTCCTGCCAAACATCAATCCAGTCATCAACATCCACTTGCCCGTGGTCTGCCGTCACAACAAAAAGGGTGTCCTCAAGTTTCTTTTGCAACTCGTCAAATTTGTCGTTGAGGGTGTTTATGAGCGCCTTTGCCTCTTTTGACGAAACGCCATAGTCGTGCATTGTGTGGTCAGGCTCGTCGCAATAGCAATAAACAAACTGTTTTTTCTTGCGCTTGCAGATTTTTTCGATGTTCGAAAAGAACTCGTCAAAAGTTTTCCATTCGTGCCTGTTCACCTCGTCGTTATGCCAGAAAGTTGGAACAACAACGCTGATTTCTCTGTCCGTGACCGCTTTTTTATAATAAGGTTCAAACGGCAGCCGATTTTTCACCCAATTTGGCTCAATGCTTTCACCGGTGTAGGAGTTTTTGTCCAGATAAACATCAACCGCACAGCCAAGTTCGTCAAAAAAGACGCTCCAAGCAAACCAACCGTGCTCCATTGGATATTTGCTGGACAAAATGGAAGTGGTTGCATTCGCGGTTGTGGAAGGGAATGTCGATTTCAACACCTGCTTGATGTTTGCTCTCAAAACTGCCGTCTTTTCAAGATTTGTGGACAACGGATGCACTCCCAACGCATCAAATATGATGAAAACCACATTTTTATAGTCTTTTTCAAGCGCTTTTTCCAAGATTTTAAGTGTTGGTTTGTCATTTGGGCAGCCCAAAAACTGTGCAAAAGTTGCAGAGATGTTGACAACACTTTTCTCGAAATTTGGTTTTGTAAGTTTCATCTTTTCCTCCTCTTAAAAACAAAAAACACGCTTCATTTCCCATTTTTTAGGACGAAGCGTGTTGTGTTTCGTGATACCACCTAAAATTCAGCCAAACCTTTCAAAAATTTTGGTTTTTGAAAGCATTTTAAGCCCTTGTTTTGTCATTCGCAGACATATCGCGCAAAACTTGAAACAAGTGTAATTCGCATTTTTTGCCGCCAAAGCCTTTCACCAACCGGCTTCTCTCTGTGCGTCAAGCAAAAAACCTACTTCTTCTTGCCCCACCATTTTGATTTGTTTTCATTATACAAACAAAATTTTGTTTTGTCAAGATTTTTCTCTTTTTCGCAACAATTTTTTCTTCAACTTGTCGTTTGTACTTTGTCAAATTGTTTTTGATGTTCCTTTTTCATCTTTCAAAAACTGCACTTGCAAATTTTTGTATATGTCGCTATGCTCAAAGTCGTCTTTTGTGATTTTTGTGGAAACAAGGTCACAAGGCTGACCGGTCAAATACCAAGTTGTGAAGTTTGGAGTGGTTTTAAAGATGTGAAATCCGCTTTTTTCTTGAACACGCCAACTCCCTTTGTTTGGTTCAAAAAATCCGGCAACAATCACATCAAGATGCAAAACATCAAAACCAAATTTGACAACAGCCTGCAAGGCTTCTGTCATTATGCCTTTCCCCCAAAAGTTTTCGTTGAGAAGGATGCCTGCTTCTTTCACCTTCAAGTTTTCAAATTCAGACTTCTCCTGAGCCTGCTCGTTTTGAGGATTGAACTCCATAAGTTCAACACTGCCAATCACTTTGCCCTCAAATTCAATGCAAAATTGAAGAGGTTTTGTTGTTTCAAATTTCAAACGCACAACAGCATCCTCTTTTTTGGTGTATGGCGGCCACCCACATCTTGGTCCAACATTCGCCTGAGTGACATATTCCCAATAGTCATCAATATCGCTTTCACGATAGTTCCTCAAAATCAATCTTTGTGTCTTTATCTTCATCTGCGTTCTCTCCTTTGATGTTTTTCGCTTTTGCAGCATCCGCCTTCCCCGCTTCGCCCGACTTTTTCAAGCATCCGCTTTCCTTTTCACATATTATCAAAAATCCCCCAACTTGTCAAGAGATTTTTTTGCCCGCGCGGTGTGGCTCTTTCATTTCCTCATCACACGGGAAGTTTCACAGTTTGAAAATTTTTGAATTGTTTTTTCAATCTTTTGTTTTGTTTTGCGCCGCCGCTTTGATATAATAAAGTGGACTTAAAAATAAAGGGAGAAAAAAATGGAAGAATTTTATTGCGTAAAAAACATTCACGGCTATGGCCCTTCTCCAATTCCACAAGAAGGAAAATGGGACCAAACAAAAGAAATCACTCAAATTTCTGGCTTTTCGCACGGGTGCGGAATGTGCGCCCCTCAACAAGGTGCGTGCAAACTGACACTTAATGTCAAAAACGGCATCATCAAAGAGGCTCTTGTTGAAACAATCGGCTGCTCCGGAATGACACACTCCGCAGCGATGGCAGGCGAAATTTTGATTGGAAAAACTCTTTTGGAAGCACTCAACACCGACCTTGTGTGCGATGCAATCAACGATGCGATGAAAAACATCTTTTTGCAACTTGTCTATGGCAGAAGTCAGTCAGCGTTTTCTCTTGGCGGACTTCCTGTTGGCACATCTTTGGAGGATTTGGGAAAATACAAAACCAGCCAAGTCGGAACAATCATCTCAACCGACAAAACAGGTGTGAGATATCTCAACTTGGCGGAGGGCTACATCACAAAAATGGCTCTTGACAAGAATGGCGAAACAATCGGCTATGAGTATGTGAACCTTGGGCTGCTGCTTAAAAACCTTCAAGACGAAAGTTTGACAAAACAAGAAGCAATCCAGAAGGCAACAAAACAATATGGCAGATTTGACGAAGCCGCAAAAATTGTCAATCCGAGGGAGGTTTAATTATGACTGACGAACTTAAAAAATATGAATATTTGCCAGCAAAATTGAAAGAATATGGCTTTAAAAGCATTGAAGATGCAAAAGATTTTTGCCTGAAAAATGGCATTGATGTTGAAAAAACTGTCAGAGAAATTCAACCAATTTGCTTTGACAACGCTGTTTTTGCTTACACGCTTGGCACAGCAATCGCGCTGAAAAGCAACTGCAAAAACGCCAGCGAATATGCCGAAAAGATTGGTGAGGGTTTGCAAGCATTTTGCGTGAAAGGCTCTGTGGCTGATGAGCGTCAAATTGGACTTGGACACGGCAGACTTGCCGGCAGACTTCTTGATGAAAACACAAAATGTTTCTGCTTTTTGGCAGGTCACGAAAGCTTTGCGGCAGCAGAAGGTGCGATGGGAATTGCAAAAACAGCAAACAAAATTCGCAAAACCCCTTTGAAAATCATCTTGAACGGACTTGGCAAGGATGCGGCATACATCATCGCCCGCGTCAATGGGTTCACTTTTGTCAACACTTTGTTTGACCACAAAGAACAAAAACTGAAAATTTTGGAAGAAATTCCATTCTCAAAAGGCGAGCGCGGAAAGGTGAAGATTTATGGTGCCTATGATGTCAGCGAAGGTGTGGCAATTATGCAATATGAAGGGGTTGATGTTTCCATCACGGGCAATTCAACAAACCCAACTCGCTTCCAACACCCTGTTGCTGGGACATACAAAAAGTGGTGCAACGAAAATGGAAAGAAATATTTCTCCGTTGCATCTGGTGGCGGAACAGGCAGAACCCTGCATCCAGACAATATGCACGCCGGTCCAGCAAGTTATGGAATGACTGACACAATGGGAAGAATGCACTGCGATGCACAATTTGCCGGCTCTTCATCTGTGCCTGCACATGTTGCGATGATGGGATTTATCGGAATGGGCAACAACCCGATGGTTGGTGCAACCGTTTCTTTGGCAGTTGCTGTTGCGATGGCAAAGAAGTGACAGCGCCCAAAATTTGATGCTCAAAAATCTCTGAAAATTTGAAAAAGGATTGAAAAATGGAAAAACTTGTTGTCATCACAGGTGGAAACAGCGGACTTGGCTTGGAACTTGCAAAATTATTTGCAAAAAAGCATCAAGTCCTTGTTGTTGCAAGAACAAAAAGGGAAGAATTGGATGGCGTTTTGTATGAATATGGCAACATTTCAGACGAAACATTTGTGAAAAAGTTGTATTCAAAATATTCCAAAACGCACCAAATTTCTTTCTTGATAAACAACGCTGCTGTCGGAGCATTTGGCACACCTGAGGAAAACAACTTGGAAAAAATCAACAAAGTTCCTGAAGGAAATTTGGTTGGACTTATTCTCAACACTGGTCACGCCATCCCATTGATGCAAAATGAAGGCGGAAAAATTGTCAACATTCTTTCAACAGCCGCCCTAAAAGGCAATGTGAACGAAAGTTTGTATTGTGCTGCAAAATGGGGCGCTCGTGGATACACAGAAAGTTTGAAAAACACTTACAAAAACACAAACATAAAAGTTGTTGCAGTTTATCCAGGTGGAATGAACACGGATTTTTGGAAAAACAACAGAGAATACGTCCCAAAAGAAAAATCGGACAAATGGATGTCCCCGCAAAATGTTGCGAAAACAATCTTTGAAAACATAACTTCAAACAAGGTTAATGTTTCAGAAATTGTCATTGAAAGGCCATAAAGGCGAATAAAAAAATTCTTTTTGCACAACCTATAAACAGAAAGTGGGCACGCTTTCAAAAGGAGGAAAAAATGCAAAAAGAACAAAAAAAATATCGTTCAGGTGACACAGTTCCGATGAGTTGCCAGTATCGATGTCACGACCGAAACGGCAAAAATGATGGTGAAACAACCTATTTGGAAAAGGGCGACACATTTCCACCAACACAACACAGTGGGTCATATTGGGTTATGGATATGACAGAAGATGAAGAATAAAAAATTCATAGAAATTGAAAAACAACGAAAAAAGGGCAAAAATTTGCTCTTTTTTCTGTTTTTTCTTGATTTTTCTTCATCTTTTTTAATTTTACTTTTTTAATTTCTTCTCATCATCTTTGATTTTCCTTTTTTTGATTTTCCTTCATCTTTTTTGTTTTTTTCTCAAAAAGTTGGTTGAAATCAAAATCTTCGTCATCATATTTCACACCAACAAGAGTGTCAAGTTGGACATTGTGTATGCTTTTGAAAATGTGGTCATCAACCTCTGGAATTTTCTTTTTCAACTTTTCAATCAGAAGGCGTGTTTGAACACGTGCCGATGCAACATTTTCGTCATCTGCAAGTTGGCAGTTTTCGGTGAAACGGCAAGCGCAGTTGATAAACTCCAAATTGTTGTAAGTTTTCCAAGCCAAAATGTCGCCAACTTTGACGCAATAGAGCGGCCGAATAAGTGTCATCCCCTCAAAATTTTTTGAGCAGAGTTTTGGCGGCATCGCTTGAATTTGTGCGCCATAAAGCATTCCCATCAAGGTTGTTTCAATCACATCAGAAAAATGATGCGCAAGCGCAATTTTGTTGCAACCTCTTTTTTGCGCCTCCGCATAAAGATATCCCCTCCTCATTCTTGCACAAAGATAGCAAGGGCTTTTTTCGATGCTCGCAACACTGTTGAATATGTCAGTTTCAAAGAATTCAAGCGGAATTTCAAACAGTTTGGCATTCTCCTCAATTTTTTCTCGATTTTTTTTCGCATAACCAGGGTCCATACAAAGAAAAATCAAATCAAATTTTGTGTCACTGTATGCTTTCAGCATCTGCATAAGTTTTGCAAGCAAAAAACTGTCCTTTCCGCCAGAAACGCAGACGGCAATTTTGTCACCTTCTTCCACAAGATTATATCTTTTCAGAGCCAAAATAAATTTTGTCCAAATTTCTTTTCGAAACCTTTTGTTCAAACTACGCTCAATTTGTTGTGCTTTTGTCAGTTCTTTCATAGCAAAATTATATCAAAAAAAGCAGCAAAAACCAATAAAAACACAAAATTTTTGCTTCAAAATTCATTTTTCTGACAAAACACTCAAAAAATCACAAATCGTCAGCATCTTGCTGCGGAACATTTTGGTCAATAGGTGTGCCTGTATATGCGCCAAGTGGGTCATATTTGTCAACAAAAGTTGATTTTTTCTTCTTTTTTCTTTTCATTTCAATAGTTTTTGCAAAAAAATTGAAAATATTTTGAAAAAGGGTCTTGAAATTGAAAAATTTGTATGTTATAATTTTTTCGAATTCACGGAGGAAAACGATTATGGTTTACAAAGTTTTGTCATTCAGCAACAAGATTGCAGATTTACGCTTTCAAGAAATGCAAGTGGCAATTCATCCAAAGGGATTGTTGGTTGAAATCACCGATTCCAAATACAACGTTTCAGACTATCATCTTTCAAATTTGGACTTACATCGATTTGCAATCAGTTACAAAAATTTGGACAAATATCTTTTCACAGAATACAACCTGCACACATCACTGCAACTTTTGGAGAACTGCTTCAAAACACAAAACCTTGACCTGTCATATCTTCGCAAGGCGGCAGAATTTTCCTCAGAAATCAATGTTTGGTCAGAGCTGACATCCGGAGTTTCTGTGAAAATCAATGGAGTTGACCACTCCAACAAGTTTGCAGGAATTGACAAGCTCTATGGCAGCAAAGCAAAAAACGCCGTAAGAATAATTTTTGGCGAAACAAACACTGATGCACGAATAACCCCGGAAAATCCAAACATTCAGCAATGCTTCAATTTGTATAAAACACTTGGGCTTGAAGAAAAAGAAGCTGAAATTTTGGACACCAAAGAGCTTGAAACAAAAGAACCTCACAAATAAAAAAGCGAAAAAACTTCGCTTTTTTTGTTTTTATCACATTTTTTATGCGTTTTTCATTGATTTTTTATTTTCTTATTTATTTGTTTTTAAGACAAATTTTATTTCTGCTCGTCAATTTTATTTTTCTTGTTTTCTTGAGTTTCGTCTTTATTTTTGTCCATCATTGATATATAAAATTCCAAGTGTATGTTCTCCGCAATGGCTTGAAATTGTGCCGCCTGCACGAGTTTCATAGATGGTTTCAAATCCAGCATTTTGCAACGCTTTTTTTGCCTCCGTCACCATCTCCGGCGTTGCGGTGGTGTAGGTGACAAAAGCAAGTTTTTTGTCTGGCTTGTTGAACTCAGCCAGCGTATCGGCACAATAGTTTTTCACAACTTTGTCCATACTTCCACGATATTTTTTGTATGACCCCATTTTCCCATTTTTGACAAGAATTTGTGGGCGGATGTGCATCAAGTTTGCACCAAAATAGGCAAGTGCAGAGCATCGCCCACCCTTGTATAGATAGTCCAGTCTTTCAATGACAAAACTTGCTTGAACAAACGGCACTCTTTTTTCCACCATTTCTGCAACATCAACGCCGTCATAGCCTTCATCAGCAAGTTGTCTTGCATAGATTGCCAAAAGCGCGATGCCTGTGGAAAGCGAAAGGCTGTCAACAACAAACACATTTTTCATATCTTTTGCAACATCTTTGGCATTTTGGCAAGCAGAAGAAATTTGCGATGACAAACTGATGTGCACAACTGCATCGGCGGTTTTCAACTGTTGCTTGAAAAACTCTTCATATTGAGCCTTGTTTATGGCAGAGGTCTTCGGCAAAATTTTCTTTTCAGAAACAAATTTAAAAATGTCTGCGGACGAAACTTCCCCGTCTTTGAATTCTTTTTCTCCCAAAATGACCATAAACGGCGTTGTGGTGATTTGATATTTTTCCAACAACTCTTTCGGCAAATCAATTGTGCTTTCCGCTGTGACAGAAATTTTCATATATTTCTCCTCTTTTTCGTTTTTTGTTGCGTCAATTTAATCTTTCAAATCTGAATGTCTTTTTGAATTATAACACACACAAACAAAAAATTCAACTCTTTGACACTTTTGGCAAACAGTTTGACACCCTTGACAAGATGAAATTTGTCGAATTTTATCCAAGAAAAAACAACCCATTTGGGTTGTTTCGTTCATTTTTTGTTGACCGCAAATTTGGACATCTTTCCAAGGAATTTGATAATTCTCCAGATGATGTAAAGAAGTTCTGAGATGAAGTCCAAAACATAACTGATGATGTAAGTTCGATACAAAACTTTCGCGTCCTCTTGCTCTTCGGCAGTCAACAAATTGACTTTTTGCATAAATTCCAGCGCCATTTTGCTCGCCCTCTTTTCAATTGGAATGTTCAGACACACAACAATAAAAGATGAAACATAGAACACTGCCGCAATCACAGAGAGCACAATTGTTGCAATTCCATTTCCGGCAAGCAAGAAGTCAATCAAAAACCCAATCAAAACAAGTGGAAGCACGGCAAATGGTGCAAAATAGCCAAATGTCATAAAGACTGTTCTTGCCTTGATTTTTTTGTCGCCATCACTGTCACGTTTTGCAATGGCAACTTTTTGAGATGCAACCGCAACCGCAGTCAAAGTTTTTGCATTGAAAATATTTTTGCGAAGTCTGATTTTTTTCTTGAATGGGCTGTAGCTGTTTCCCAAGAATATTGAGGAAAAGAAACCACACTGCACAACCTTGACATCAGCAAGCCCCAATGCATCAAGCATCTTCCTGGCAACCTCACTGCCCGTCAAACCCGCCTGCACTTCCTCTTTGTTGTATTTGCGATATCTTGCCGCAAGCACAAGTTTCCAAATTTCTGCAGCAAGCGAAACAAAGGCAAAAACTCCGAAAAACGATGCCGCAACAATGACAATTGTCCAAAAAGTCGAAGTTTCAGCAGCCAACATCAAACCAACCATATCAACTCCTCCAATATATTTGTTCTTTCTTCAAAACATTTGTTTCCTATTTTTAGGATAACGATTTTTTCTCAAATTTGCAAACAATTTCTTCAAATTGATGTCAAAATTTGATTTTTTTTGAAATTCCATCCGAAAAACTTCACTTCAAGGCAGAAAAATCAACTCCGCCTTGCCCATTTTGTCCATCATCATTTGTTCCGCTTTGGTCATTTTCGTCTTTTTGTGTGGCGTCAATTTCAGATTTTTCAACATCTTTGGTTCTGTTTGGCTCGGCAACATTGTCGCCTTTCGCATCATTTTGCATATTTTGTCCACCAAGGGCATCAAAATTGACAGTTTTTTTGTTTTCTTCAAATTTTTCCACTGCTTGTTTATATTTCTTCTCTCTTCTGCGCATCAACACGAGGTCAACGATTTTGAAAATAACGCTGACAACCAGCACTGCAATAATGGCAATAAACAAAGAGAAATATTTTCCTTCGCTGTTGCAAAGGAGCAAAAACAAAATCACAGGAAGCAAGATGCATTCAAAAACAATTGTTGTGATGACCAATCCATTGAGATTTTTCTTGTCACTTTTGAAGGAGGAAATTATGGAAAAAATCGCCAAAATAACAAACATAATTGCCAAGCCAAAGCCAAGAAGGAAAAATGCAAAAATAAGTGGCATGGCAAATATTCCCAAAAGTTGCGTCAATCCAGAGTTTCCAATCCACGATGTCAAAGGCTCAATCAACAGCCCACATAAAACCCCAAGCACAGTCCCAACAGCAAGGTCAAAAAGTCCAGAAAAGAAAGTCAGTGGTTTCAAACCAAATTTTTGTTTTGGCTTTTCCAAATCTTTTTTCATTTTTTGTTGCCCCGCATCATTCACGCCCAAATTCACATCG
>CANQNH010000028.1 GCA_947625165.1 uncultured Clostridia bacterium | reverse complement strand
CGACACTCTTATTGTGGAGGTTGACAGCAACGAGGAAGGCAAGTTTTTGAAGTTGTATGTTCAAAAAGAGGGTGCGGAAAAAGTTTATCTTGAAGGAAAAGATGTGAAGTTTTTGGACACATTCTTGCCAGAGGGGGAAGAAACAAAAACTGAAAATCAAGTGGTGCTTGAACTTATTCAAAAATATGTGAAACAAGAAGAGGTGGAACAAGAGCCTAAGGAAGAACCACAAGAAAAGGAAGGTGAGGAAGTCCCAGAGCTGCCAAAAGTGGAATACCAGCCAAATGACTTTTCTTTGGCAATTCAGAGCGCAGCCGAAAAGGCAGTTTTGGACAACTATCTTCAAACTCAGGAAAGTTTTTTGTGGATAAGAAACATCTATAAAAGCGAAAGCCCTGTCAGCCCGCTTTTCACAAAGGCAGAAATCAAAAACTATGTCACACCATTCTATTCTGCCGCCGAAAAGGAAGCGGAAAAAAACTATGCCTTTGAAGAGCAGATTTTTGACAATGTTGTTGCAGGAATTGACACAAAATCGCTTGGCGTGAATGGATATTACATCCTCACAATTATTGCTGTGGCAACCTCTGTTTTGTCGTTGTGGCTTTCCAACTTTTTGATGAGGAAAAAAGATCAACCAAAGCAAAAGCAAGGCATCGCGATGTATTTCATTATGCCGCTCATCATCGGGATTTTCACATTTATGTACACAAGTTTGTTTGCAATCTATTTGATTGTTGGACAACTGATGATGCTTGTTCTCACTCCGCTGACAACACTGATTGTCAAGAAGTGGAACGAACTTGACCAGCGCAAGAAAAAAGCCAAAACTGAAGTTGTGGTGGACTATCGCAGAAAAGACATCTGAAGCACCGCGAAACAAAACAAAAAGCTGATTTCTTGGCGACCCAAATTGAGAAAGAAGTTTTGAACGCTTTGGCGAAGAAAAACAAGGAAAGGGCAAAAAGCCCTTTTTTTCTTTGAAAACAGTGTTGTTTTTTGAAAATCTTATTGAAAAAAGTTTCAATTTGTGTTATCATCAAAATATATGGAGGAAATGGAGAAAAAATGAAGAAAATCGAAGACCTTGAAATTGATTTGGGAGTTGATGGCTGGCGATTGTCTGGTGGACGAAGCAACAATGTTTGGGGACAAGTTCCAACCAAAAATTTGCCGTTTGACCAAATTAACAGTGCGATAAGACAAGGAAAACGCAGCCCTGTTTTCACCTGTTATGACAGTGTGATTTATGCAACAGACAGCACGGGCAAAATGAGAGAAATCTCAGAAAAGGACCTTCCAAAAACCATATCCGCAACTTTCAAACCAACCTTCACACGCACCGGCGCTCTGTGTGAAAATCTTGGAATGAGAATTTCGGCTGCTCTTGGCATTCCAACTTCGTTCAACTATGTTGTCAGATTTGACCCAGAAAAATTTTCGAGTGTCATAAACAATTTCCAAGAGAGCAATCTTGAAAAAAGAGTGCAACCATATGGAATTGTTTCGGTGGACTTTTTGGAAGATGAAACGTTGCCACAAGAAAAGAAAATTGAAAAACGAGTGAAAACTGAAAATGGTTTTGAGTGGATTGAAAAAACAGTCAATCACACTGGAGATGAACTTGTTTCGTTTGAAGAAAGCATCAATATGACCCGCGCGTCAGAGCAACTGAGCGGCTCAAACTTTCTGCTCAAAAATTGGCTGAAAGGGCTGACGCATATTGCAGAGATTGTTGCAAGCGATTTTCCAAAAGACAAACTTGAAAGCCAAATCAAAGAAATTCAAAGCAGTGTTGCGAAGTCTTTTTTGCTGAGGGAATTTTTGGGTGATTGTGACTTCACAAGTCTGAACAGCGGATTTGTTGTCAATCACGACCTATACAAAATCCAATATGCGCCAAATTTTGACTTTGGCGAGTGTTTCAACAAACTTGTCAAGACCAAAATTGATTATCTTCCCGACCCGAGCGAACTTGAAAACCTTCAACGCATTGACCCTGCCCTTGCAATCAAAATGATTGAGAAAAAATATCAGCAAAGGGACATTCCAACCTCAATGCTTGCTGCGGAGTTTTCCAATGATGAAGGTGAACAGAATTTGAAATTTGTGATGGAAAATTTTCCAAACGAGAGCAAAGAATTTTTGAAGAATGTGCAAAAGGCGCTGGACGACAAAACACTGGACAATATTGTGAATTCCTACACAATCAAAAACTCACAAACACCACTTTTGTCCGAAGACGAGGCAGCAATGTTCAAGGACTATCTCCACGCGCGAGCAGGCTGGTTGCAGCGAAATTTGGATGTTGACAAAAACAAAAGCAAGACCTGAAACGAAGGCCTTGCTTTTGTTTTGAAGAGCGCCAAACGGTGCAAAAGTTTTGTTGAAGGTGAAGAAAAATTGTCCTTTTAATTCAAGAGAAATTGTGCTGAACAAAAGAAACAAAGATTGTTCAAAGAAGTTGTGTTCAAAGCGGAGCGAGTTTGTGCTTTGAGGATAGCAAATTTTCTTCTTAAAGCAAAGTGAGGCTGTTCCATGTGTTTGCTCCGACAACACCATCCACAGCAAGAGATTTTGAACGCTGAAAAGCGCGGACAGCATTTTCTGTGTTCTGCCCAAAAATTCCATCAATGCCGCCAACAGAAAACAAATTTGCTTCCAAAAGTTGCTGCAAAAAGCGGACATAGTTTCCGCGAGCGCCCTGCCGCAAAACTGGATATGGCGGAAGGCAAAGGAGCGTGCGCCACGTGTTTGCGCCAACAACTCCATCAACTGCAAGAGAGTTGTTTTGTTGAAAAGCCCGCACAGCATTTTCCGTGTTTTGTCCAAAAATGCCGTCAACTGTGAGATTTGCACCACTTTGATTGAGCAAAAATTGAAGAAGGAAAACAAAATTGTTGTCGCTGCCACGTCGAAGAAGTGGATAGTTTTCAAGATTGCCGCGCGGCACAAATTCAACACCAAGAAAATCGCAAACACCTTTTGCAGCCTCTTCGCCGACTTCAGTTTGGAAAAGCGGAGAAATCATCCAACGGGCTTCCGTGAGATTGGTCATAAACCCTGCCTCAATCAGTGTTGAAGGGCAGTTGACGCTTGACAAAACACCGACATCCAAAGTTTTGACCCCGCGCCCATTTTGTGCAGTGCCTTGAATGATGTTGTCATAGACATATTGCGCAAGTTGTCTGCTTTGCGAAGCCTTTGGATTTGTTGGAGAATAAAACACCTCAACGCCGGAAGTGTTGTTGAAAGTTTCTCCAAATGCGTTGTAAGCAAAAGTGACAAGGGCGGTCAGGTTTTGACGATTTATTCTTGCAACGCGCTGCGAAATTGAAACATCTTGAACTTCTGGCTTGACATCGTAAACCGAAAAGCCTTGTCTGAAACACGCCTCAATAAACTTTCTCTTTGCCGCCGAATTAAACTCGTTTTCATAGATTTGTCGATTGAGCCCCGGAAGGACGGGTGTGCGCTTTCCCGGAGTGGCAGGGTTGAGCCCGTGCTCGTCATTTGCACCGATATAATAATTTGAATTTGGCATAAAAAAACTCCTTTCAGGTTTTTATATGACAGACGAAAAAAATAAGTCAAAGAAACTTGACTTGTTTTTTTGTTGGTTTTTAAAAGAAATCTCATCTTTTTTATGCAACTGATATGTGAGAAATTTTGCTCTAAATTTTTGCACAAGTTTTTTTGCACAATTTTGTTTTTATAAGGAAAAGTTGTGACAAAATCATCGTTTTATGACAAGCAAATTGATGGAATTTGGCTCAAAATCAACCTGAAAATTTCCAAAGGCTGCATCAAAGTTGCGATTTGTTTTTTCAGACGAAAGTTCGTCATATCGGTTTTGTGTCAAGGTTGTGATTTTGCCACGAACCCGTTTTGTCTTTTCGCCAAAAAGCGCCCTGTCAAGCACAAATTTTGCCGCTTGCACATCCTCGCCCACATTGACAACTTTCAAAAACAGGTTTTTGCTGTCAAAACTGAAACTTGTGAAGAGCGAGGTGTTGTTTTTCCATATGTTTTTGTGAGCAATCTCTTTCTTCTTGCCGTTTTCGATGGCAAAAACTTTCAAAAATGTGTTGGTGTATTGCACCGAAATTTTGTTTGGAAGTGTCGTCGATGCAAATTCTTCCAAAGTCATACGCTTGCCGTTGACAATTTTTTCAAACAAAAGTTTTTTCTCGTCAAAGTTGTAGTGCAAGAAAAATCCAAAGCCTTCGTGTTTTCTGCGGCCAAAGCCCAATGTGAATTTGTCTTTGAGAGCGCGAAATTCAATTTCAACCTCAAAATTTTCAAGCTCTTTGGTGCTTTCAAGCGTGTCAAAAAGCCCAAGTTGCAACTCTTCCTTCTTGCCATCAAAAAGAATTTTCTTCACCGAGTTTTTGTTTGTTTTAAGCGAAAACAGTCCGCGATTTTCTGTGCTTTCATCACTTTCAAGTTTGATGGATTTCGTGCCATGGGTTGTTGCAAAAAGTTTTTGCATCTCAAAATTGCAAGTTGGAAAAACCTTTCCTTTGTCAAAATACAAAAGGTCTGGGTCCCAATTTGCAGAGTGTTTTTTGCAAAACAGCGGAGCATAGCAACTCATCTTGACAACTTCGGGATTGTTTTCCATTCCGCAAATAAAAACCGCTTCCGCCAGTGCCGATTTGAAGGTGTTTTTGCCGCCCAATATGCCCTTTCCGTCAGCGTCAGTGTGGCAAGCATACTCCCCCATAAACACTTTCGAAGTGTTTTTGTCATAAAAATCATAGCGATGAAAGTTGTCCACAAACCACTCCGGAGTGTTGTATGCGTGCTCGTCAACAATGAGGTTGTCATAGTGCTTTTTGATGTGCTTCCAAGATGGGTTTGTGTCTTGCGGATTGATGTCAACGCCGCTTGACGACAAAATTTGAATGCCAAATTTTTTCAAAAGGTCGGTGTTTTTGCCACAATAGGTGTGATTTTGCAGCCCTTTGAGTGCAGCATCAAAGTTTCGGAAATAGACCTTGTCCCAATTTTCGTTGCCAATGGCGATGAAATTCAAGGCGAAAGGCTTTGCGTGTCCCATCTGCTTTCGCTTTTCTGCCCACGCTTTTTCCTCTTTGTCTTTGGATGTCACACTCCCTTTTGCAAAATAGATGAGGTGCGCGATGCTGTCCGTCACTTTTTCCTTAAACTCTTTGGAGTTTGGAGAAAAGGCGTGATAGCCTGTGTGCCTGAACACCTCTGTCCTGATTTGGCAAATCAACCCTGCGTGATGCACAGGAACAGGCTCAAGATGCAAGTCCTCGCACAAGCAGAGATATTCAAAAAATCCGATTTCGTTTGTTTGTGCATAGTTCCACACACTTGGCTTTGTGGCGCGCGTTTCGATTGGGCCGATGGTTTTTTCCCACTCAAACAGAAAATCGGTTGAAACATCGCCTTCAACAAGGCAGCCACCTGGAAAGCGCAAAAATTTTGCCCAACCTTTCAAGCTTTCCACAAGCGCCGCATTGAGTTTGCCAAATTTATATGCATTTGTTTTTGACTTGAAGTGATTGTTTGGAATAAGGCGAAAACCTGTGACATTCATCTTTCCAATTCCGGAAAAAACAAACACCAGTCGCGCGAAAAACCCTTTCTCGCCGCCAAGCGAAAAGGTCACTTTTTTATAGGAAGAAGTTTTTTTCAAAGAGATTTCTTTGACGGGCGACTTTTCTTGATTTTCATATTCAAAGAAGCATTTCACTGAAAAATCGCTGTTTGAGGAATAGAAAAACGAACACTCAAAGTTGGTGTCTGGCAGAAACATAAATGGCTCGTTGTTGCTTTGGTCATAGCCAAAATTCTTCAAAATCACATTTCCGTTTTCTTCGCTTAAATTTATTTCAAGCGAGAACGGTTTGTTTTCAGAAATTGGTTTTTTGTCGGAAATTTTCACATCGCGTTGAGGCTCACAACTCCAAAACTTTGTGTTGTCAAACACCTGCCCAACATTTATCGAACTGTAACTGAAAAAACTGAAATCAAAAAAGCCGTTTTGCACCAAATTGGCGTTCAGCCCGCCGTCAAGGGCGTGATTTATGTCCTCGAAAAAAAGTCCATACAGCATCGGTGAGGCATCTTTTTGATTTTGGCTGTTGGCAACAAAAGTTCTCATTGTGGTTTCCTCCAATGTTCAAACAAAGACAAAAACAGCATCACAATTTTTCGGCAACATCCCAAGCGCCCCAAATGACTGTGCGAAGACTTCCAACATTCATCGCGTCACCCACAACATGCACATTTTTGCCCTCTTTTGCAACAGGTGATGGAACATAGCCCACAGCAGAAATCACGGTGTCCGCTTTCAAAACGGTTTCTTTGCCCGCTTTGTCAACGATGGTCACACTGTTGCCGTCAATTTTGGTGCATTTGCTTTCAAGATAAACAGGAACTTTGTTTGTTTTCATAAAGTCACGAAGATATGACGAATTTGCCAAACTGAGATGATTTGTCACCATAAGGTCTTGCATTGTCTCCACAATCTGAGGATTTTTGCCCTTGTTGAAAAGGTCCAAAGCAATCTCGCAGCCTGTTGAGCCGCCACCAATGATGACAACATCTTTTCCAACCTCTGCGCCGGAAAGATAGTCCACCGCCTCAACGGTTTTGTCAAACCCCGGAATGTTCAGTTTTCGTGGTTTTGCCCCTGTGGCAACAACAATCTCATCAGCATCAAGAGTGGAAAGGTCGGTGATTTCAGTGCCATATTTCACCTCAATGCCCATATCTTTGATTTGTTTTCTGAACCATTCAATCAGTTGTTTGTCAGCGTCCTTAAAATCTGGCGCTGCTGCGGCAATAAACACTCCGCCAAGGCGGTCGGACTTTTCATAGATTGTCACTTTGTGACCGCGAAGTGTGGCAACGCGAGCAACCTCCATTCCTCCAATTCCGCCGCCGATGACCGCAATTTTCTTTTGCTTTTTAGCAGGTTTCAAGTCGTGTTTTCCGCCGTCCATTGTCTGAGGGTTAAGGGCGCATCTGCTCATATGGATGCTGTCCTCCATACTGCACGCGTTGGCAACGCCTTTATAGTGGCTCATACACAAGCACGCGTTGTGGCAGCGGATGCAAGGCATAATGTCCGCCTCGTTGCCTTCAAGAAGTTTTGTCACCCAGTGAGGATCAGTCAAAAATTGTCTTGCCACGCCCATCGCATCAATCTTTTTGTCTTTGATTGCTTTTGCGGAAACCTCTGGCTGCATTTTGCCGGCGCAAACAACAGGAATATCAACAAACTTTCGAATGTGTGCAACATCTTCCAAGTTGCAGTTGTTTGGCATATATTGTGGTGGATGTGCCCAATACCAAGCATCATAAGTGCCGTTGTCGCAGTCAAGCATATCATAGCCAGCATCTTGAAGATATTTTGCCGCCTTTTCGCTTTCTTCCATATTGCGACCAACTTCGGTGAATTTCTCGTCAGGCATTGCCCCTTCGCAGAAGCCTTTGGTTTTGCTGACAACGGAATAGCGAAGTGAAACAGGATAGTCCTCTCCGCACGCCTTTTTGATTGCTTTCACCACTTCGGTTGGGAAACGGAAGCGGTTTTCAAAACTTCCGCCATATTCATCTGTGCGGTGGTTGGTGTATTCTGTTGTGAACTGGTCAAGAAGATAGCCTTCGTGCACGGCGTGAATTTCCACACCATCAACACCGGCATCTTTGCACATTTTGGCGGTTTTTGCAAAGCCTTCAATGATTTTCTGGATTTCTTTCTTTGTGATTTCTCGGCACATCACGCCCTCTGCCCAACGAGATGGAAGCGGACTTGGCGATGCGCAAAGATATGGAATGTCAAACACCGGCTTCATAAGTTTTCCCAAAAATTTGTTTTTGAGCATTGGAACGGAATAGTTTGGCACAGAGAACGAGCGGCCAAAACCGGCTGTCAGTTGCACAAAAAGTTTTGCCCCTGTTTTGTGAAACTCGTCCATATAGGTTGAAAGTTTTTTGAATGCGCCTTTGGCCTTATAAAGCCACTGCCCGCCCAACAAGTTTTTGAGTGGTGCAATTCCAGGAATAACAAGCCCGGCGTTGTTCTTTGCAATATCAAGGAAAAAGTCTGCGGCGTCTTTGTCAAAGTGATGCGGTTCCATCCAACCAAAAAGAGATGTGCCACCCATTGGACAAACAACAATTCTGTTTTTGATTTCCACATTGCCAATTTTCCAAGGTGTGAAAAGTGGTTCAAGATTTTTCTTCATAAAATTTCCTCCAAAAAAAATTTATCAAAATAAGTATAACAAAAAAAAGATTTTTTTCAAATCTTTTCACTATTCTTTTTCAAAGTTGCGTCAAAAATTCTCAATTTTTTGCGCGGTGAAAAATTTCAAGCATTTCTCATAGATTTCATCGGCAATATCTTCGGCCGTTCGATTGGTGCTGTCAATCACAAGGTCATAGTTTTTTGGATTGAGGTTGTCAAAGCCATAGATTTTCTGATAGCGCTCATTTTCCAAGTTGAAGCGGTTGACGAGATGTTTTCTGGCCTCGGCAATATCGTCAATTTTTTCTTTTCCGGTGCGGTCGGAGGTTGCAAGACGCCTTGCCATTTCATCCTCAGTCACATCAACAAAAACTTTGAACGAGTTTGGAACAAAATGCCACGCAAGACGGCTGTCAAAGATGATTTTTTGCCCAGCAAGTTCTTTTCCAAGCCGCTCTGTTTCGTTGTCGATGAAAAAGTCGAAAGACGGGTCTTTGATGCACAGTGCGTTAAATTCCTCCGCACTCAGCCCGCGTCTTTTTGCTTCTGCTTTGAACATATCGCCCACTCCAATTCGGCGATAGCCAAACTTTTCTTCCAAAATTTGACCGATTGTGCTTTTGCCGCTGCAAGGTTTTCCGGTGATTGAAATAATCATTTCACTCCTCCAAACGATTTTGGTGTTTTTTGATGTTATTTCAAATAATAGCACAAAACAGAGGGAAAAAGCAAAAATATTTGCAAAATTTGGCAAAAAAAACAAATTTTAAAAATTTTGTTTGCAAGCATAATAAAAATGTGATAAAATTAAAAACGAACAGCAAGTTTTTGACAACTTGGAATTAAAGAAAAGGAGAAACAACAAAAATGAAAGAATGTGAGGCAACAGGAAAGACAATTGAGCAGGCAGTGCAGAACGCTTTGCTCGAACTTAAAGCATCAAGAGAGGATGTTGACATCAAAATTTTGAGCGAAGGTGGATTTTTGAAAAAAGCGCGAGTTTTGGTTTCAATTTCGCCGGACGCAGTTGAGAAGTATGAAAAAAAGGAGAATTTCAAAAAGTCTCTTTTGCAGGAAGAAAATGACGAAGATTTTGCAGAAAACTTCATAAAAAGAAAAGCAGAACACACAAGCACAAAAACTGAAAGTCCGGCCAAAGAGCAAAAAACTGAGCCAGCAAAGGAAGTTGAAAAAGAGGGCGCAACAGCGCAAGAAACAAAGCCAAAAGTCAGATTTGTTGCAGATGAAGAAATCAGTTCAAACGAGAAAGAAGACGAACCTCTTGCAAAAAAAGAACCACGCAAACTTGCCAAGGCAGAAGAATTTTTGAATGGCGTTTTGGGTGCTCTTGGGCTTGAAGGGCAAATTGAGAAATCTGAGGACGAGAGGTTTGTGCGATATAATTTGGTTGGCGAAAATCTGAACGATTTGATTGGGCATCACGGAGAGTGTATGCTTGCACTTTCTCAGATTATGAATTCCACGTGCGAAAGCAATCACAAAAAGATTGTGCTTGATGTGGAGGGCTATCGTGCGCGCCGAGAGGAAAGTTTGATTTCGCTTGCAAAGCGCACTGCGGACAAAGTTGCAAAAAGTGGAAGATATTTCAAATTTGAGCCAATGGACGCAAGCGAGCGCAAAATCATTCACACCGCTCTTCAAGATGATGACAGAGTGACAACGCTCAGCAAAGGCGAAGAGCCGCATCGCTATCTGATTGTTTTTCCAAAGGAGTATGACGAGCGAAGATAATTTTTCAAAAACCTCTTGATTTTTTGAAATATCGTGCTATAATAAAAGAAGTTTATCGCCGATGAAGAGACTGTTGGTGAAGAGTTGATGCAGAGAGTTTGCGGTTGGTGAAAGCAAATGAAAACGAACACCATTTCCACCTTGGAGGCGCTGGCGAAAGTCAGGTTGACTTGCACAACAAAACGAATGCGGGATAAAAGTGGGGCTGGCAAAGCCCAATTAGAGTGGCACCGTGGATTAAAATTCACCTCTAAAAGAAGGAAGTCTTTTGGAGGTTTTTTGTTTATGGTGGAAAGTGAGGTTTTTATGAAATGCTATCTTCTCTTTATTGCTTATTTAAAGGTGTCCCGCAAGGGATAAGATTTTTTGACGCCAAAAAATAAAAATGGCAAATTTTTGGCAAAAATACACAAAAAAAGCAAGAAAAACGATAAAAATCCAAAAAAACAAAAAAAACAAAAAGGAGAATGAAAAATGTTTGACATAAAAGACATAAAAAATCGAAAAGAATATTATCAACAATGTTTTGCCAAGCGTGAGTATGAAGTGGATTTGGACAAAATGCTTGCACTTTATGACAAAACAATAAAATTGAAACAAGAGGAAGAAACCTTGCTTGCACAGAAAAACAAAGGTGCAAAAGAGTTTGAAATTGCCAAAAGAAATGGCGAGGACATCAGCAAGTTGCAGGAAAAGTTGCGCAAAAACACGCAGCGAGCCGCAGAACTGACAAAAGAACGCTTGAAAGTGGCGGAAGAGTTTAACAAAATCTTTTTCGCCTTGCCAAACATCGTCACAGACAACACGCCTGCCGGCAAAAAGGAAAACAATGTTGTCTTGCGAGAGTATAAAGAAAAGCCAAAATTTGACTTCAAGCCAAAAACGCATATTCAACTTTGTCAAGATTTGGGGCTGATTGACTATGACCGAGCGGTCAAAATTGCTGGCGAAGGAAATTGGATATACACCGGACTTGGCGCGCGATTGGAGTGGGCAATTCTCAATTTTTGCATTGACGAGCATTTGGCTGACGGCTTTGAGTTCAAACTTCTTCCGCACATATTGAAGTATGAATGTGGTTTTGGTGCAGGGCAATTTCCAAAATTTGAAAATGAGGACTATTTCATTGACAAAAAGTTTTTGCCTAACAATTTTCTGTTGCCAACCGCCGAAACTGCACTTGTCAATCTCCACAGAGATGAGGTTTTGAAAGAGGAAGAGTTGCCAAAGAAATATTTTGCCTACACCCCTTGTTTTCGCATTGAAGCGGGCAGCAATCGACCTGAGGAAAAAGGGATGATACGTGGTCACCAATTCAACAAAGTGGAAATGGTGGAATATGTTTTGGCGGAAGACAATCAGCGTGCGTGGGAAGAACTTTTGGCAAAGGCAGAGCGCATCGTGCAAAAACTTGGCTTGCACTATCGTCTTGTGCAACTTGCCGGCGGTGACTATGCACACGGAATGGCGCAAACTTGGGACATTGAGATTTACATCCCAAGTATGAACCGCTATACAGAAGTGAGCAGCATCAGTATGGCGTTTGACTATCAGTCGCGCCGCACAAACACGCGTGTTTTGCGCAAAGATGGCAGAAAGGAATATGTTCACACCCTCAATGCCAGTGGAATTGCCACCAGCCGCATCTTCCCTGCCATTTTGGAACAATATCAAAATGCCGATGGCACAGTGACTGTTCCCGATGTTTTAGTTCCGTATCTAAAATGTAAGGTTTTGAAATAGAACAGAAAAAAGAAAAGACTTTGGTTTTTCCAAGGTCTTTTTTAATAATGTTTTTTTCAACAAGCAAGTTTTTCAAAAAATAAGTTTTTTCAAAAATAATTTATTTTAAAAAATTGGACTTTTTCTCAAAAATTTAGTGTTTTTTTCAAAAATTTTTCTCAAAAACAGTGTCATTTTGAATACACTTCAGGGGTGACGTGATATGGTATCACCTTTTCTAATTCTTCTGAACGCTTTGTCGCATAGGAACTTGGGACTTCCAATTTTGAGAGATTGTAACATCCAAAGAAAGCACTATGTCCAATTTTGACAAGGTCTTTCGGCAATTTGACAGATTGAAGTTCCCAGCATCCATAGAAAGCGGCAAAACCAATTTTTCTCACACTGTTTGGAATGTTGATCGAGGTCAATTTCACCATACCTTTAAAAGCATTGTCTCCAATAACCCTCACGCCGTCAGGAACATCATAATGCCTGCCGCCGTCAACTTCCACCGTATCTTCTTCCTTCACATCAAACAAAGCACGATTTTTAAATCTCATATAAAACTCCTACGCTCGAATTTTACCATATAAAAGGGTGCTTGTCAAGATGCAATTTTAAAATTTTTTTAAATTTAAAAATCCAATTTGCCTTCATAAACTTGAATATGTTTCAAATTGTTGCAAATATAGGAGACTTTGCTCTCCACAGCAACATCAACAAGTTTGTCTTTGATTTGCTCATATTGACTTCGACTGACAATACGCTCAACAATGCTACCATCCTCGCGCAGTTCCAAAATCCCCATTCCTGCCCAAAAATCAACCATAGACGATTTTGACGAACCGATGTGCAGCCACGCTTCACCACCAGGGCCAAGACCAAACGAGAACAAAAGAGGGATGTTGTTTTCTTTTTCAAAAAAGTCGTTGCCACGCACCTCAAAATCTGCATCAAGAAAAGCCTCGTCAAAAATTCTTGACCATTTGAAGAGGTCGTATTGTTCACGCTCGGACATATGCGAAAAATCCTTAACGCCGTCAAGTTTGAAATTTGTTTTTGCCTTCAAAATTCGGCGTTCTTGGTCATCTTTATCATAGGAATTGAAGCGCTCAACATATTCTGGCATCATCTCGTCAATGCGTTTGAGCAATTTTTGCTTGTCAAAGCCATAGTCCTTGTATTGCTCGCGTGCAAGGCTGAGTTTTAAACTCGCTTTGTCGCCAAGCAACCCATTGAAAAAGTCGCAAGCGGCACGAAAAGTTTTTGTATACTCGTCAAGGCCACTTTGAGGGATGTTGTTCAGTTCGCTCAAAATGACTTCTTCGCTTTCATATTCAATCGTGGTTTTGTTGCCATCATAGTTCAAAAAAATTGGCGCAAGATATTCCA
>CANQNH010000027.1 GCA_947625165.1 uncultured Clostridia bacterium | reverse complement strand
GCCAACTTCATAATGTCAGAGCCATATTTTGCTTTTCCTTTTGCAAGCAATTTATTGTAAATTGGATAATTTACTGCACAGCCTACAATTCCAAGCACGCCAACAACAATTCCTGCAATAAAAGCACCAATTCCACTGCCAATAACTTTCATGGCAAGGCACATTCCAACTCCAAGCACAAGTGCACTTACAATTCCAAATGTGTAGCCAAAGATGATTGCTGGCAATTTGGCCTTGTTGTCAAGCTTTCTCAGTTGTTTGACCTTTGTTGTGTCCTTTGGTGCATATTGGTTTGCGATATGCTCTGCATAGATTTTGTCTGTGTTCATTTTTTGCCTCCTTTTAATGAATTACACTTTCATTATAGCAAGGCAGTTTTTCAATTTACACAACAAAAATCATTAAAAATGTTGATTTAAGAAACATTTTTCAAAATATTTGAAATTCTATTTCATTACTATATAATAGCATAAAACTGTAAATTTGTATCAAAATTTTGCAAACTTTTCTTTTGGCGTCAAATAAATTATTCAGCAAATCTCCATATCAAACTTTGTTCGTTTTAGGTAGTTTTAGATAGTAAAAAAGCACATTTTTTACGCAAAAATGCCATATTTGCAACAATTTGCAACAGTAATTTACACTCGTTTTGTTGCAAATAAATTCCAAGTGTGCTGAATTGCTTATTTTGACGAGAGTTTAAGTGGTCGTATCATCACCCGATTTTACCCGATTTTTAGCCTGATAATGTGGGGCGGCGGTTCAAGTCGACTCAAGCCACGAAAAAAAAGAATAATCCGCTCCTCGTTGATTCGGATTATTCTTTACACAAGATTATTTTATTCTTGATTATTATTGCTGTTTTAAGCTTCCATTAAAGATGTAATTTAAGCACAAATTATTCACTGTCGGTGTAAGAAGTTGTTTAACTTTTTCTTGTTCTTGTGGAGACATATGAATATATTTCATTCTTAATTCAACTATCGATTTTTGCAGCTCACTGACAAAATCTTCCGCCTTCATAATCAACCTTTTATACCTTTGGGCAAAGCCACATTTGACAAACTTTCACTTTCGGTGCTTGCAACTGCATAGGAGCAAAAATCACTGGATAACAAACCACTCGGTCTGAAATTGCCACTGTTCTTTATTCCACCAAATGCCGCCCACGCACTTGAGCCCCCTGTCTGTTTGTTCCAATTCACAAGCCCAAACTTTGCTTTTTGCAAATATTCATGATATAGATTTTTGTCTTTTGTGAGAATGCTTGTTGCTAATCCATATTCCGTGCTGTTGGCTTCATCAATTGCCTCTTCAAAGGTTTTGACCCTTATCACACGAAGAAAAGGCGCAAAGACCTCTTCAGAAAGAGAATATTTCACGCCCGTCACATCAACAACGCAAGGTGATATGAAACAGTCGCCTTGCGGCAGTTTTTTTGCTTCAAGCAAAACTTTTGCACCTTTTGATGCCAAATATTTTTGCAATTTGAGGCCATTTTCCACCATTTGCGGTGTGCGAAGTGGCCCCATAAACGCAGTTTGAGCATCATCATATTTTCCAACAACAATTTTCTTTGCAAGTTTGACAACTTCTTTGACCAAGTGTTTCCCAAACTTGTTGTCCGGAACAATCAACCTTCTTGTTGAAACACACTTTTGACCTGCAGTTGCAAACGCCCCCTGAACAACAGTTATCGCCGCGCTTTGCAAGTCATCGCAATCCCAAGCAACAACGGGGGCATCGCCGCCCATTTCAAGAGCGCACAACTGCTGCGGATTGCACATATTTTTGATGATTTGTCCAACACGAAAACTGCCTGTGAAATAGACTCCATTCACATCCTTGTTTTTCACCAAAAACTCCACTGTTTGCGCACCACCCTGCACCATATTGATGACACCGCTTGGCAAGCCTGCCTTCTGCCAACATTCCACAATTTTTGTCGCACACAGAGGCGCTTTGTCACTTGGCTTCAAAACAACCGTGTTGCCGGCAATCAGCCCTGCCATAATTTGCCCATTTGTCATATGCATCGGATAGTTGTAAGGTCCAATCACACACATCACTCCAAGTGGCAAAAATCTTGTGATGCCTTTTGAGCCATTTCTTTCAATCACAATGTCTGCGCAGCGAGTTTTGTATGCCTCAATGCACGGGTCAAGTTTGTTGACAATGCTGTTGATTTCCGCGTCAGCCTCCCATTTAGGTTTGCCAACTTCGATGGAAATTGTCTTTGAAAGTTCATCCTTGTTTTCTTTGACAATCTCAACAAATGTGCGAAGATACTCAATCCTCTTTTCAAGCCCGAGCATCTGCCAACCCATTTGCGCCTCTTTCGCACTCTTGACCGCCTTGTCACAGTTTGATTTGCTGGCAAAATTGCCTTCAAAAACAATTTCATTGTTGTTTGGACTGTTGGAAACAAATTTTTCACCGTTGCCATTCGCCCAAGTGTTGTTGATATAAATTGACTTCATTTGACACCTCCCGACAAACATCCCGAATAAACAAAATCATTATATCATAAATTTTTTGTTTTTGTTAGCGTTTTGTGTCCTCTTTTTTTATTGCCAAACAAATTTGTTCAACAACCTTATCTATGCCAACAGAACTGTCGATGGACAAATTGTAATTCCTCGCATCTCCCCACTGCTGACCTGTCACATTTTCATAAAATCTTGCTCTGCGTTTATCCGCCTTTTCAATATTTTCTTTTGCAAGGCTCTCGTCATCGCCATAGTTTGTCATAATTCGTTTTTGTTTGAACTCCATCGGTGCATAAACAAAAACTTTGAACGGTTCGCGATCTTTCAAAACATAGTCCGCTGCGCGCCCGACAATAACACACGCGCCCTTTTGAGCAATCTCTTGCAAAACTTTTTCCTGCGCCCTTATGGCAGTTTGGTTTGCCTCTGTGGAAAGATAGAGATCATAAAGAATTGAATTTTTTTCTTCAATTTTTTCAATATATTCCTGCGCAAGCCCACTTTCCTGCGCTGCAAGAGCCGTGAGTTCTTTGTCATAGAACGGAATGCCAAGTTTCTGAGCAAGTTTTTGTCCAATTTCTCTTCCACCCGCGCCGTGCTGACGGGAAATTGTGATGATTGTCCCCTCTTTTGACGGCAAAATGGAAACACTTCCTTTTTCTGCCGGCGACTGCTCTTTCGCCATTTGTTTGAACAAGACAATCAAAAGCACGCCTGCAACTATCGTTGTCAAAACATCGCTGATTGGCGCTGCCCAGTAGAATGGATAGATTGTTCTTGTTGAGAGCGGAAGCAAAATTGTCAGTGGCACAAGAAAAATAAGGTCGCGCAGCATCGCAATCAGTGTTGATTTCACTGGACAGCCAATTGCTTGGAACAAAATGGACACAACTTTTGTAAGGCAAGTCAGCAAGATGAACCCAAGATAAATGCGGAAAATGAGCATTCCAAATTCTGGCACTTCAGAGTAACCAAAAATTGCCAAAATGTATTGCGGGCAAGCCTCAAACAAAATTGTTGCAACAAGCCCAACCAGAAATGTGGTCAGGATGATATATTTGAACGCCTCTTTGACACGGTCATATTTCTTGGCGCCAAAGTTATATCCCAAAATTGGTTGCCCGCCAGACGCAATCCCAACAGCGATGCTGACAACAATTCCAAAAACCTTGAAAGCAATTGTCAAAAGACCGATTGCGGCGGTGTCGCCCGGCAAATAGACATTCAGAATGTTGTTTGTGACGATTGAGATGATGACAATGGAGATTTGTGTCAAAAAACTTGAAATCCCAAGTTTAAGGCTGAGCCACAGCAATTTGAAATCTGGAAGAAAACTCTTCGCTTTCAATTTGAAGTTTTTGGATTTGAAAAAGTATGCCGCACTCAAAACAAATGTGACAAGTTGTCCGATGAATGTTGCAAGCGCAGCGCCATTCATCCCCATATTGAAAGCATAAATAAAGAGCGGATCAAGCGCGATGTTGGTGATTGCACCCAGTGCCATTGAAAGCATCGCAAATCTTGGACTGCCATCTGCACGAATAATCGGATTGAGAACGCACGCCAGCAAAAACAACGGAAATCCAATGATAATCCAAGTTGAATATTCCATCGAAAAATCTAAAACCGCCGTTTCTTTCGCACCAAAGCCAATCAAAATGCCTTTTCGAAAAATGAAACTCACAGCCACAAGCACAGTGCTGACAATAAAGCCAATCGTGATGCCCGTTCCGATTGTTCTGTGCGTGTCTTTGGTGTTGTTTCGCCCTTGATTTATGCTTATGCAAGCCGCACTTCCGTCTCCGATGAAAAGTCCAAGAGCAAGGGCAATCACGGTTAGAGGATAGACGATGCCTGTGGCGGTGTTTCCAAGTTGCCCAAGATTTGAGTTGCCAATGAAAATTTGGTCAACAAGGTTGTATAGCGCCTGAATGATAAGCGAAAGCACGCAAGGAATTGAAAACATTTTCAAAAGTTTTCCAACCTTTTCCGTTCCCAAAAATTTGTTGTCTGTGTTTTGTTGTTTTGCCTTTTCCATATTTTTTCTCCTTTTTGCTGCAAAAAAAACAGCAAGCCCAAAAAATCGCGCCTGCTGTTTCTGGTGTTTATACGCAAATCGGATTTGTGAACATATAGATTATATCACAAAACTTCCAAAATTGTGTCAAAATTTTTCTAACTTTAAAAATTTTTTGTCAAAAATGATCTAGTTCCACACCTTCCCACCGTGTTCTTTAATCGTTTTAGATTACAAATTTTGCGTAATATGTTCAATTTTTTATAAAATTTAAAATAATTAAACTT
The DNA here is from genome assembly GCA_947625165.1 of uncultured Clostridia bacterium. Classification (GTDB taxonomy): domain Bacteria; phylum Bacillota; class Clostridia; order Christensenellales; family UBA1242; genus Caccovivens. The sequence continues at coordinate 10,621 of CANQNH010000027.1, read as the reverse complement.
TTTTTAAAAATCATTTGACTTTTACCCCCCCCCGACAACTTATAATAAAATTGTCGAAAAACGAAAAACAAAATTTGAAAAAAGGAGAAAAATTATGGATAAAAGATGTGGAAATTGCGTTTTCTTCGAGGAGAGTAATGGTCTTTTTCACGATGGGTACTGCTTAATACTTCACAGCGATTGGGACAATCAAAAACACAAGAAAGTTAGCAGGGGTGATTGCTGCGACTACTTTAAGGGTATCATCACTACAAAAAATTCTGGCTTTAAAAAAGGCGGTCAGTAAGACAGCATTGGGTCACAAACACCCAAGGCACAAAGCATAGCCCCAAACAAAAAAAAGAGAGCCTGCTCTCTTTTTTCTTTTTTTCAAAAGTTCTTGATGTTTCGCACTTCAATGCTTGGAATTGTGATTTCGTGCGGAAGGTCAAAAACATATTTTATTGTTCTTGCAACATCCTCAACCGCAAGCCCCAATTTCATAATTTCCGGCGGCAACTTGTCGTTGTTTCTGACATAAAAGTCCGTTTTGATAAGTCCAGGGCAAACATCCGTTATCTTCACATTGTGTTTTGCCAAATCGCGTTGAATTGCTTTGCGATAGTAATATGTCCCGTGCTTTGAAGCGTTATAGACCGGACAAAATTCCTCCGTTTCCACCCCACTTTGCGAGTTGACATTGATGATTTGCCCCTTTTTGTTTTTCATCAAAATAGGCGCAAAGGTTGTTATCATCGCGATTGTTCCAAAGGTGTTTGTGTCAAGCACATCTTTGATTTTTTCAAGAGTGTTTATTTCGGCAAAATGTTTGTCACTCAGTTGTGAGATTTCTCCTTTTGTCCAAACTCCCGCACAGTTGATGATTGTGTCAAGTTTGGCAAAATTTTTCTCAACATAGGCTTTTAATTCGTTCACTTTATCAACATTTGATATGTCACAAGCAAAATATTCCGCATTCAAATCCTGTGCAAGTTTCTTTAAATTTTTTTCATCACTATCCACAAGCAAAAGTTTTTCGTCTTTCAAAAGTTTTGCAGTGGCTTTTCCAACGCCATTGCCCGCCCCCGTAATCAAAACATATCTCATATTCCGCCTCCAAATTCAAATCTTTTCAAAAATATTATAAATGATTTCAAAAGAAATAACAACTTTTTTCGCACCATTTCACTTTGCGGCCACGTTTTTATAAAATTTTTGAAAAAAGTTTGAAAAAGTGTTGACAACGGCTCTGCAAGTGTGCTAAACTTAGAGAGCATTGAGGGAGTTTAGCTCAGTTGGTAGAGTACCTGCCTTACAAGCAGAGGGTCATAGGTTCGAGCCCTATAACTCCCACCAGCATCAATCAAAGAACACAACAAACACAACTTGTTGTGTTCTTTTTTGTCCAAAAAGGCCTTGCATCCCGACTGCACGCAATTTTTTCGCCAAAGTTCATTGCAAAAGCCATCGTCAAAATCAGCATCCACTGTCGCCAAAGTGTTTGTCCAATTTTCTGATGACAACAAAAAAATTGGGTCTTTTTTTGACCCAATTTTTGTTTGTGTTTTTCAGTTTGTTGCCACAAAACACAACGTCAAATCTGTGATTTCCAAGATTTCGCTTTCAGGAAGATCTTCTTCTTGTTGTTTCAAGATTTCTTCGATAAAGTCAACCAAATTTTTGTTCAACAAATCTGCGACTTCAACTGCTATCTCTTTGCCAACTTTCAAGTGAAGTTTTACGCGTTTCAATTCAACATCATGTTGTGTGCGATTGCTTTCAAGACCTTTATATGTTGATGTTCCAACTTTGAGAAGTTGTGCAAGAGTTGTTGTGTCAGTTGGATATTCAGTTCCTGACAAATCCATATGGAATTCATCATTGTCTTTATAAATGTCCAAATCATAGAAAACATCGTCATCAATTGATCCAACAGCACTTACTGTGCCAGAAACGGTGAGTTTTGTGAATGCTTTGTCTTCTTGCATCTTCAAAGAAACACTCTTTGTTGCTTTTGGACTTTCTTCAACCACAACTTGAATGAAATCTTCAAGAGTTTTAACGGCTGCACCGTCACCAGATGCTTTGTTATACTTATAATCAATGCCATTGTATGTGAAGATGCTGTTCAAGTTCCAGAAGGAATATTTGCTTGTGAAGTTTGCAGGATTTGTCCATTCAGCAAACACTGACTTATCGCTCTCAACTGTGAATGTGATATCTTTAGATTTTGAATATGTTGCCCAAGAAGGAATTTCAAGTGTTGCGGTGTATTCAATTGCCTCTCTGTCAAGGTAAACATTCACAGAGGCTTCGGATGTGTTGACTTTGTTGTCAACAATCTTGCTGCCTTGACTGTCTTTCCAGAAATATGTGTAGCCAGCGTCAACAACAATGTCGTTTGTGATGATGTTGTTGATTTGTTCAACTGTGAGAAGTGTGTGGTCTTGGTTTTGTGCGATTTCTTCAGTGTGAACTCTCTGTCCATTGCGGTCAAAATAGTTCAAGTTGACTTTTGATGCCTCTTGCCAAGGTTCACTCAAAGAAACTGCTCCACCCTTTTGGTCAAATGTGGCACGAAGGAACCTGTTGTCTGTTCCGGCATATTTCCATCCATTTGGATTGAAACGATACATTGTTCCCTGATATGTGCTTGAAAGGTCTTTCAAGGCTGAGCCATAGACAACATCTGTGACTTGCTCAGTTTTTGGAGAACCACTCTGCAATTCTGGGGTTTCAAAATATGTGTATGTGATGTCGAAATCATAAACTGAATAAACAGCCAAATATGAGCCTTCATCAGCCATTTTCACATCCAAGGTGTTTTCTGTTTTAAGTTCAACAGGGCCTTGTGCTGCAGCAGTTGCATATTCAGCTGCTGTTCCTCTGAACCAGCCCTCAAATTTGTAAGCTTTTTCATCATATTCAGCGCTGACTTTGACAGTTTTTGCGTGTCCAGCGTTGATTTCTCCAGAAATGTTTCTTTTGCCAGCATAAGAATATCCAGCAAAAAACTCTTCGCCATTTTCGTCTTTTTCGCCGTCAGCCTTGACAGCATAGTTGTCATCAACGACATAGCTTGCAATCTTGACAGTGCTGTTTATCGAGAAATATGCTGCAAGTGTTGTGCCAACCACCATAAGTGGAACAACAACGACAAGCGCACAAATCACTAAAATTTTTGAAAGTGTTCTTGACATAAATAACCTCCTAATGATGCCCTTATTATATCACAACGATTTTCAGATTTCAAGACCTATTTCAAAAATTTTTCAAAAAATTTGCGTTTTTTCATCATTTTTTCAAAAAATTGCGTTTTTTGAGGCATTTTTTGCCATTTTTCGTCAAATTTTTGGTGTTTTTTCTCAAATATCCATAATCATTTTGTCTGCAATAAGGGCAATAAGTTCACCATTTGTTGGTTTTTCATTTCTATTATATATCTTTAAACCAAAAATATTGTTAATATTTTCAATCTTTCCTCTGTTCCACGCAACTTCGATGGCGTGACGCATTCCGCGCTCAACTTTTGACGAACTTGTTTCAAAACGCTCTGCAATGGTTGGATAAAGTTTTTTGGTGATTGAACCAATGATTTCTGGCTTTTCAACCGCCAATTTCACCGCCTCGCGAAGAAATTGATAGCCCTTTATGTGCGCAGGAATGCCAATGCTGATGAATATGTTTGAAATTTTTTCGTCAAGTTGTTTGTTTTCGTTTTGATATTGCCCGTCAAACAGAACCTCATTTATTCTGCTTTCCAAAACTTCCGGCGAAACAGGTTTTGCCATGAAATAACTTGCCCCCGATTTGAGTGCCTTTGTCACAAATCCCGTGTGAGAAAGATTGGACACAAAAAACACTTTTGGCATTTGCGCGCCAAGTTCTTTGATTTTTTCAAGAACGGCAAACCCGTCCAAATTTGCCAACATAACTTCCATCACCAGCACCTCTGGTTTTTTGGCAAGCACTTCTTCAATCACTTTTTGCCCGTCAAAACTTGCACCCAAAAAGGTGAAGTTGTCGCTTTTTTTGAAATATTCAATCAAATTGTTCTCTTCTGTTGCGTCTGCGATATAGATTTTTGGCAGATTTTGATTTTTCTTTTCCATTTTATTTTGTTCTCCTTTTTTATTGTTGCTTTGCAAAACAAAAGCATCTTATCACAAAAAGAAATTTTTAAACTAAAAGAAAATCATCCAATTCTGTCAGTTTTGCAGATAAGTTGTCGAATAAACTCAAAAGGTCAATTTTGTCAGTGAAATTCAAAGAAAATGTGTGACAAACAACATAAACACAAAAAAATAACACAATTTTGTGTTATTTTCATTGTCTATTGTCAAATTTTGTCAGCAAACTTGCATCTCTCATTTGTTCTCGTCAGTCTTTTTGTTTGCGCCATAGCGTCTGGATGCAAATTTTGTCTGTCCAAGAAGTTGATAGTTTTTGCTTGCGTCACTCACCTTCAAACTTGCACGATAAAGATAGTTTGTTTCGTCAGTTTCAGTTTCAGGAGTTTCCTCTTCCTCACTTTCTTCATCATCTTCGGTTTCGTCTTTTGGAAGTTCTTGCAAACCGGCATAGAAATAAATGTTCTCTCCGTCAAATGCATAGGCTGCACCTGAAGAGATTGATGTCATTGTAACAATCGGGGTGCAATCCACTTCGTTTCCTTTTGTGCTGGAATTGAAAATGTTCTCAAGACCTGCGCGATATATGTTTGCGGCAGTGGCAATATATGCTGTTCTGCCTTTGACAAACATCAAAGAGAAGGTTGTTTCTTCACTTCCCGATGGTGAAACAAATTTCACCGTGCCAGATTTTGCTCCGTCATCCGAAACATAGTGCATCGTGCTTTCAATCATAAACACATATCCAAGCACCCTGCCGCTGTCTGTTTCAACGCGGTGGAAGGTTGTTTCATCCTGCGTTGTGCCGCCACAATAATAACGATTTGAAGCACTTTGTGCGCCAAATGAGTTTTTTGGGCTTGTCACATCATATCGGCAAATCCATTGTTGCCCCTGATAACTTTCTGAATAGAAAACATAGTCTTTGTCGCGCCCAAGAAGTGAAACTGCGGTTTGCTGGTTATACACCGGTTCTGCCTCGCCACCAGAGAGTTTGACGCGCTTGACGATTGTGCCAGACAACCCCGAGCCATTTGGGTCTGGCCTGTTGATTGCATAGTAAACATATCCATCAAAATTGAGGTCATCTTCAGTTTGAATGTTTTTTTGATAGGTTTTTTGCAGTGCAACGCTGGTCACTTCGTCTTCTTTTTCAATTTTTTCAACACTGTCATTTGAAAGGTTGATTTTGAAAAGTTCAGAGCCGGCAAGCACAACGATGTAGTATTTTCCGTCACATTTCAGCGCCTCGCACTGCGAAACAACTTCGGTTGTGGTGAGAAGTTTTTTCTGACCATCACCATTCAGCGCGCTTTTATAAAAAGTTGTGTAGTCATAATGATGCTCGGTTGTTTTGTTTCCTTCCTCATCAGTTTTTGTTATCATCTGTGTGTTTGGAGTGGCATAATAGACATTCTGCCCAAGCACAAACATAAAACTTCCTGAAAAACCGGTCACATTTCCAGCAACCTTTTCCACAAGTTTTGGCGAAAAGTTTTGGTCAACATCCTCGCCAAGTGCGGTTGTGTCAACGCGAGCAAGATAGGATGTTGCGGCTGCCGTTGAATATTCCGCCTCGCTTGTCACACTGTCTGCAAAGGCGTTGGCAAAATAAAGGTGGTTGCCAACCAGTGCAGCCCCTGTTCCGTTCATAATGATTTCAGTTTCGGTGTTTTTTATGTTTCCAACCGTTGCACATCCCGTCAAAACACCAGCCAAAGCAAACACCGACAGGATTGCAAAACACAAAATTTTTGTCCATTTCTTCATCGCAAACACTCCAAAGTAGTTTCATTATACAACATTATTGCCCAAATAGTCAATAATTTTTCGTTGGCTTTGTGAATTTTATCACCTTTCGCACACGCTGTCAAGACGGAAAACTGCGCAAAATCCCAACAAATCACTCAATTTCGGTCAGTTTGTTGCCAACAATATCGCACGAAGTCAAATAATATTTGATGCCGTTCTTGTCCAAAACAAGATTTTGCCGACAAAACGCGTGGATATGCCCGTAGACCACACGCCAAACACCATATTTCTCCAAAAGCGCGGTCACCTCATTGTCCTCCTCACGAAAGGTGTAAGGCGGATAGTGCAGCATACAAACAATCCTCTCTCCCGCAGTTTGCAATTTTTTCGCCTCTTGCAAGGTCAGTTCCAAGCGGATGAGTTCGCGCTTATAGATTTTTTCATTTTCTGGCGTCAAAGGTTTTGTCCTGTCCGGCAAGGTCCAAAGGCGCGTTCCACAAACAATCACATCATCAAATTTCATCGCATCGTTTTGTATGGCAAAAAAGCCCTTCGGCAAAACCGCTCGAACGGCACTGATGCTTTTCCACCAATAGTCGTGATTGCCACGAATGATGATTTTCTTTCCCGGCAAATTTTCAAGCATTTCAAAATCAGGCGCGGTGTCCTCAAGCCTCATCGCCCACGAAAAATCGCCTGCCATAAGCACAAGGTCATCCTCGCCCACTTTTTCTTTCCAATCGGCAAAAATCTTGTCAACATAGCCCTCCCAAGTTGGCCCAAAAATGTCCATAGGCTTTGGATTGTTAACAGACAGATGCAAATCACTTATCGCAAAAATTTTCACAAACTTTTCAAAACCTCTTGCACAAGGCGCATATCAACCTGCCCGTTGAAGTTTGCCTTGAAATGTTTCATAACTGTTGGAACGCTTCTGTCGGAGAGGCCAAGAATGATTTTTTTGATTTCCTCCGCACTCAGCATTTTTGGAAGATAACTTTTTGCAATTTCAATCTGCCTTTCAATATTTGCAACCTCTTCGGAATTTCCAACTTTGGCATAGTTTTCTTTTTCGTCAGAAAGTTCTTTGATTGTTTTTTGAATGATGTTTGAAAGTTCTGCATCAGCAAGAGGCTTTTCGCGGTCGCCTTTGGCAATTTTTTCCAAAAGAATTTTGTTCATAAGCACACTGTAAAACGCTCTTGCCACAGTGTCTTTGTCCTTCATCGACTGAATGTTTGCTTTTTTGATTTCCTCTTCAATCATATAAAACAACTCCTTAATATAATAAGTTTAAACAAATTATATCACAATATCAAATAAAATTAAAACCTTTTAAAAAGAAAAATCAAAGTTCAGAAGAACGATTGCGCAAAATCGCCAACGTCAGTGCGATTTTCATTTGGCGCAACAGCAAAAACAAGCATCAATGCGACGCTTTTTGCCAGCCTTGGCAAAAATGAGCCAAAGCGCAACCCACCACATTCAGCGCCCTGCAAAAAGAATAAAAGCCCTCATAGTCTCGCCTTCAAAAAAAACGATTGCGCAAAATCGCCAACGTCAGTGCGATTTTCATTCGGCGCAAAAACAAAAAAAACAAGCGTCAATGCGACGCTTTTTGCCAACCTTGGCAAAAACGAGCCAAAGCGCAACCCACCACATTCAGCGCCCTGCAAAAAGAATAAAAGCCCGCATAGCCTCGCCTTCAAAAAAAACGATTGCGCAAAATCGCCAACGATAGTGCGATTTTCACCCGGCGCAACAACAAAAAAAACAAGCGTCATGCAACGCTTTTTGGCACATATTTGGCACACATTTTAAAATTTTTGCTTTTTAGGTGAAATTTTGTGATTTTAATTTGAAATAGAAAAATGCTACATCCCTTTGTTTATGAGAGGTGTAGCATTTTTTTTGTTTGGTGGTGATAGGTGGGCTCGAACCACCGACCTTATGGGTATGAACCATACGCTCTAGCCAGCTGAGCTATATCACCATTAGCGGACAAAGTATAACACAACAAATTTGAAAAGTCAACGAAAAAACGCGATTTTTTGTCATTTGTCAAAAACAAACGGGAACAAAACACTTCAAAAACACAAAAAATTGCTTTGAAAAACCACAAAACCTCTTGAAAAAGAGTTTGAAATGTGATATAATATGAACATGAGTGAGAAAAACAAAAAAGGGGTGCAAGCATTTTTTGCACCAATATTCAAAAGTTTCAAAGATGCTGCAAAAACACTTGTTGGAGAGCCTTTGAAAATTTCTGGCGAAATTTTCAAAAGCAACAGTTTTATTCGTGCCTTTTTGGAGGAATCAAAACTCAGCCCAAAACCAAACTATGAAAAGCGCACAGCCGATGCAGTGGAAGGCATCAAAAAATTTTTGGAAGAACGCGAAAAGTAAGGTTTTCACAAATTTTCATCAAATTGACAACCTTCCCGCACAAAGATATCCACCGAAACTTGCAAACAATTGTTTTGTTTTTTGATGGCAAAATCGCGAACAACAAAATTAAAAAAAAAGAAAAAAACTGCTTTCGCAGTTTTTTTGTTATGGTGTTGGAGGTATCTTCGTGTCAATGTTGTTAACACTTTGTTCAATTTTTTCCAACTCGGCATTTGCTTTTTGAAGTTCTGCATTCGCTGCCGCTCTGTCCGTCTCCGCTTTCTTTGATCTCGTTTCCAATTTATGAACATCACTCTGGATTTTTTTAGCTTTGGTTTTTATGTCGTCTGTTTCGCTTTCTATCTTAGAAAGGGTTGCATTGGTTTCGTCCACTTTTTGCATCAAGCCGCCCTCTTTCTTTCCTGTTGCAGGATTTGTTACCCCTCCAACCTTCTTATTAAGTGAAGCAGTTTGTGACCAAACTCTGTTTGTCGCCGTTTCATTTGCAGCAAAGCCAGCATTCATATCTGTACGCATACCTTGCGTTTCTGCAAGTTGATTCGCAAATCCGTGATTCATATCTGAATGCATCGCAACACGTTGAAGATTTCCTGAAGTGATATCTCCCTGAACACCCGTGAAGCCTCTGCCCATCTCATCACGCATACCGGACATTGTGTCTGACATTCCAGCAATTGCACCACCACTGCGGCTTCCGTTTCTGCCCATTGAACCTTGAAGATAATCTCTCAAGCCTTCAACAGCATCTGCAGAACGTTTCTGATGGTCAAGTTTTTTCCAGAACATTTCATTTTTGAAGCCACCAATAAACTTGTCGTTGCCAAAAATCTTGTTTGCATTATAGAAAGCATCATTAAAGCCCTTGCCTAAGCTTGCGCTAAGTTTCTTTGTGCCATTAACCAATCTTGCCCTGCTAGAATTGTTGTAGGTGGTCTGTGCGGTGTCCAATGCACCCTTGCTTATCCTTTCATCTCGTCTGGCACTGCGCAAAGTACTTTTCGCTGCATTAACCCTTGCTTGTGCAGCAGCAATCTCGCCAGGTGTTGAAGCTGTTTCCAACTCTTGTTGTGCCTCAGCCAAGTCGTTTTCCGCCTTCATGGTTGCCGAGTGCTTTGAATTGAAATCTGCTTGAGCATCATCCAAATCTCGCCCAGCCTTGCCACGAATACCTCGTTTCAATCTTGCGCCCATCATTGTTGCCCTTGTCTTCAAATTCGTCATTGCGCCACCCGATGCCACATCAGCGACTCTGAAAGCAGCTTTTCCACCAAGTTTTGCAGCGCCAAGGCCAATTTTCCCGGCAAGTTTTGCCGTGCCGAGCGTCATCATTGCCGCCTTGCCCACGGTGGATCCAACCTCTTCAGAGATTTTTCCGCCAGTGTCATTTGCATCCGCAGCCCCAATCAGCCCGCTCAATGTTGCAATGAATGCTTTGATCGTGATCAACCCCACAATGATGATAAGCGTTTGCACGAAAGCATCTGCAATTGGGATGTTAAAGAAATCAATTTGATTGATATAAGGCAGAATAAGGAAGATGATGTTCATTCCGACAACAGCGCCATATGCCATCAAAACTTGTTTGAGGAAATTTTCTGTCCAACTCTTGCCCGCTTTTCCGCCATCAAGAGGCCCAAGACCAAACAATGGTGGCGCAACCAAGAACAGCCCAATGCACATAAACAACCTTGTCATCAAGCCCATCACAATGTTTATGAAAATTGTGAGGCAGACAAGGATTGAGCCAAATCCAACAATGAAGTTGAAGTTCCAAAGGTCATAATAATACCACACCATTCCGACATTGAACTTTGAAAAAGAATTTGCCCAGTGTGTCAGGAAATTGGTGAAATATGATGTTGAAACCCAAGCCTTGTACCCTTTGATAAGATCCGTGCCACCATAACGCAAATCGACATCATTTTTTGTGTGCAAGTTGCAAGCAAAAGCAGTGTCAATCATATCTGCCAAATCCTCATTGGTTGTGGCGTTTGCAAAAAGTTTGAAAGACGGGTCATTTGCGCTGCCAGAGAAATCCAGCCTGATTGCAGGGTCTTCCTCTGCATCATTCCAATTATATATTCTTGCTCGGTTTGCGTTGTATGCTGCAACCCTGAACATTGACCCCGAAAATGTTTGATTTGTGGACGCCACAAGTGCACTTTGGAACTTGAACAAATCCACATTTGGTGCGTCGTGATGTTGGGTTTGCCCATATGAAATCTCGCAAGAAAAACCGAAGATGTCATAATATATGTATGTCCGCTCGCCCTTGACCGTGGAGTTGTTCGCCTGCCCCCGAGCCGTCAATGTGGGCTCTTGAAGATAAGCATCCAAAGCATCTTGACCAT
>CANQNH010000026.1 GCA_947625165.1 uncultured Clostridia bacterium | reverse complement strand
AGTTTTTAAGCCATCTCTTTCAAAAAGGCCTTATAGAAAAGATAGGCGTGATAGATGTCAAGTTTTGATGCAACTTCAAAAGGGGCGTGCATTGAGAGAAGTGGAACTCCTGCATCAATGACATTCATTCCGTATTCTGCCAAAATGTATGCGATTGTTCCGCCACCGCCTTGGTCAACTTTGCCCATCTCTGTGAATTGATAGAAAAGATTGTTGTCGTCCAAAATTTTGCGAAGGCGAGCAATATATTCAGGCGAGGCATCATTGCTGTCATACTTTCCACGACTGCCGGTGTATTTATTGAATGACAACCCACAAGCAAGGAATGCATCTGTTTGAATGTTGTATGAAGATGCCCACGATGGGTCATAGCCTGCCGTCACATCACTGGAAATCATATTTGAATTTGAAAGTGCGCGTTTAAGTTTGAGTTCGCTGTAAGTGCCTGTCAAATTTATCACCTCGGCAACGCAATTTTCAAAAAACTTGCTTTTCATTCCTGTTGCACCATATGAGCCAATCTCTTCTTTGTCAACAAGCAGGCAAACGGCGGTGCGTTTTGGTTTTTCACACTCCAAAATTGCTTGAAGTGAAGTGTAAGCGCACGAGCGGTCATCGTGACCATAGCCAACAATCATCGAACGGTCAAGTCCAAGGTCGCGCGCTTTTCCAGCTGGCACAACTTCAATTTCGGCACTGATGAAATCATCCTCTTCAATTTGATAGGTTTTCAAAATTTTTTTCAAATTTTCAATGGTTTTTTCACTTTCGTTGCCAGCCTTGAAACTCATATTTGCCACAACAACATCAAGTTGCTCGCCGCTGACTTCTTGCAAACCTTTGTCTTTTTTTAGATGTGGCAGCAGGTCAGTGATGTAAAAAACAGGGTCGTCCTCTTTTTCGCCGATGTTGATTTTCACGGTTTCGCCATTCTTTTTCACAACAACACCATGCAAAGCAAGTGGAAGTGTCACCCATTGGTAGTTTTTGATGCCACCATAATAGTGTGTGTCAAACAAGCAAAAACCATTTTTCTCATAAAGCGGATTGGATTTCAAATCAAGGCGAGGGCTGTCGATGTGAGCGCCAAGGATGTTCAATCCGTTTTCAATTTCGTCACTGCCAAGCACAAAAAGAGCCACAGTTTTGTTTTGATTGACTGCATAAACTTTGTCACCAGCCTTCAATTTTGTTTTTGACTTTTGAAGTTGGAACAAATTTTTGAAACCTTTTTTCTCTGCTTCGGCAACAACAAAATCTGAGCATTCGCGCTCCGTTTTGTTGTTTGAAAGAAAGTTTTTATATTTTTCTGCAAAGTCAAAAATCTTCTTTTTCTCAGCATCATCACACAAGCACCATTTGTTTTTAACCTTTGTCAAACTTTCAACTTTGTTTTCAATTTTGTTGTTTTTTGTTGCCATAAAAAATTCTCCTTTTTTTAACTTTTTTCGTTTTTTTATGTTTTTTCTGAGAAAAAACGCTGTTTTTTTGTGGTTTTTGCAATTTTTTCGAGTTTTTTCAAAAAAAATGTTTTTTCAGTTTTCCGACATTGCTTTTTATCTTCACATATATTTTAAACAAAACTCTTTTTTGTGTCAAACTTATTTCATTTATTTTGAAAATATTTTTTTTTGTGCTATCATAATACTGACGAAATGTTTTTGAGGTGATTTTATGGGCCTTATGGATGTGATTTACAAAATTTTCGGTTTTGAGGGCGATGATGTCAGAGTTGTTTCAAAGAAAAAAAATGCCGCTCCAAAAGCAAGTTACAATTTGAAAGTTTCACAAAAACTTCCTGAAGAAATTGACGGAATAAGGGTGTTCTACCCAGAGGCTTTTGAGGATGTCAAGGACAAGGTTGAACTTTTGAAGAAAGGCACTCCATTTTTCATCGATTTTCGTGCGTGTGGAAATTTTGAAAAAAACAAAATTTTGGACTATTTTCACGGGGTGCTTGATGTGTTGGGAGCAAGCGAGGAACAGGTTGACAAAAACCTTATAATATTCTTGCCAAAAAATATGGAAATTGAACGAGAATGAATGAATTTGGCAAAATTTTATTGATTTTTTCATAAAAATGTGACAAAAACGCTTGTTTAGTGCTGTTTTTGAATATTGTGACTATTGAAAAGTTTTGAGGATTTGTGAAATTGAAAAAACAATTTTGGATTAGATTTTCGGTTATGATGGCAATTATTGTTGCAATTTTGGTGGTCGATTTGGTCACCAAATATGTTTTTGATGCAACTTTGGCATTTGACGAAACAAGAACAATCATCCCATACCTTTTCAATTTCAGGCTTGTGCATAATGTGGGTGCTGCGTGGGGGATTTTAGCAGGAAAACAAGTTTTTCTTATTGTGCTTTCTTTTGTGTTTTTGGGGATTTTCATCTTTTATTATGTCAAGGAGAAAAACAAAACTTGGCTTTTGAATGTGTCTTTCGGATTTTTGATTGGCGGATGTGTTGGAAATTTGTTTGACAGATTGTTTATTGGCTATGTCAGAGATTTCATTCAGTTTGCTTTTTGGCAGTCGTTTCCTGTGTTCAATTTTGCGGACGTTTTTCTTTGCATCGGGGTTGTGCTTTTTGTCATTTATTTGATTTTATATTTCGTCAAAAACAAAAATTCAAAAAAAAATGATGAAAATTCATCAAAAAACGACAAAAAAAACGAAAAAAAATGACAATTTTGACGAAAAAGAGGAAAATCTGTGAGTTTGCAGCATTTTGTTTCAAAGGAAAAAGGAAAGAGATTGGATGTTTTTTTGCTTTCATCCTTGCCAATTTTTTCACGCTCTCACATCAAAAAACTTGTCTCTGATGGCTGTGTGAATGTCAATGGGCAAACCGTTTCAAAGGCAGGCACAATTCTCAAAGCAGGCGATGTTGTTGAAGTGGATGTCAAAGAGCCGCAAAAAATTTCAACTGAGGCGGAGAACATCCCTTTGGACATCGTCTATGAAGATGATGACCTTCTTGTTGTAAACAAACCGCAAGGGCTGGTTGTTCATCCTTGCACTTCAACAAAAAATGGCACGCTTGTGAATGCACTTCTGTTTCACATCAAAAATTTGAGTGGCATCAATGGGCAGTTGCGTCCCGGGATTGTGCATCGGTTGGACAAAGACACCAGCGGGCTGCTTGTTGTTGCGAAAAACGATTTTGCTCATAACAGTCTTGCGGAACAAATCAAACAAAAAACCGCAAAGAGAGAATATTTGGCAGTTTTGGAAGGCAATTTGAAAGACGATGAAGGCAGAATTGAAACCTTTTTGAAACGTGACCCTAAAGACAGAAAAAAAATCAGCGTGCAAAAAGATGGCAGGCTTGCTGTGACAACTTACAAAGTTTTGAAACGTTTTGAAAAATGCTGTTTTGTTCAGTTTGTTTTGGCAACAGGCAGAACGCATCAAATTCGTGTGCACGCAAAGTATCTCAATCACGCTGTTGTTGGCGACAAACTTTATGGTCACGAAGTGAAGGGGCTTGATGGGCAACTTCTTCACGCTTTCCGATTGACCTTTGTGCATCCAAGAACAAACAAGATCTTGACCTTTGAATGTCAGCCGCCAAAATATTTTCAAGACTTTCTGAAAAAACAAAAAGAAATTGCCGAGTGATTTGGCAATCTCTTGTTTTTTTGATTGATTTATTTGAAGGGGCTAATTCTTATTTTATTTGAAAAAGATAAAACGAAGATAAAAAAGGACCTCAGTCACCCGAGGTCACACAGATCAAGGCATTTCAGCCACGCTTCCTTAATACGAAAATTAAGTGTAGTCTCAAAGGACTTTTGTCATTATATACAAAAAAAATAAAAATGTCAATGTTTTTTGCTAAAAAATTTTGAAAAAAATAAAATTGTGGCACTTCAAAAATGGCAACCATTTCTTAAAATCAAAAAAAACTTTGTCTACAAAAGTTTTTTGGAGCAGTATTACTTGAATTTTCTTTGGAAAGCTTTTTGTGGATTTACAACTGCTTTATGAGTTTGTATGTGACGAAGTTTATGCTATAAACCCAGTTTTTTCAATTTTTTTCGCTTTTTTGGTGTTTTTTGCAAATATCTCTTGACTTTTTTTGTCTTATTTAGTATAATCGCAAAGTATCCGCTTGTGCCGGGTTTTTAAGTGTGATTTATTTTTGAAAGATTGATGCTGGGCGATTGCCTTGCGGTTGACTTCCAAAACATAAACAGTGTCCAAATCGACACCACCTATGTTCACAGCGAGTTTGGGTAGAGGAGGTTTTAAAAATGTTTGCAGTTGTTCAGACTGGTGGAAAACAGTATAATGTCACAGAAAACGATGTGCTTAAAGTTGAAAAACTTTCAAACGCAGTTGGCGACAAAATCAAACTTGATGTTTTGCTCGTTTCTGATGGCAACAAAACTATTGCTGGTTCACCATTTGTTAAGACAGCAGAGGTTGTTGCAGAAGTTCTTTCTCACGGCAAAGGCGAAAAAATTGTTGTTTTCAAATATAAGCCAAAGAAAAACGAACGCACCAAACAGGGTCACAGACAACCTTGGACTGAGTTGAAAATCGTTTCAATTAAGATGTGAAAGTTATGACAAAAATTTTTTTGTTTAAGAAAAAAGACCATATTTTTGCTTGCCAAGTCAAAGGGCATTCGGGCTATGCGGAAAACGGAAACGACATTGTTTGTGCGGCTGTTTCAACCGCTGTTCAAATGGCTCTTGTCGGACTGGACGAGGTTTTGCATTTAAAGTTGGAGCAGAAAACAAGTGACGGATTTTTGTCTTTCAAGATTTTGGAAGGTTTTGAGGACGAAAGAGCGCAAGTTTTGCTTTCTGCGATGGAAAAAACTCTTCAAAAATTGGCGATGGAATATGGCAAATTTGTGAAAATGGAGGTTAGAAAAGATGATATTGTTTGATATTCAACTTTTTGCTCATAAAAAGGGTGGCGGAAGCACCAAAAATGGACGCGACAGCCAAAGCAAGCGTCTTGGTGTGAAGTCGTATGCGGGAGAGTTTGTGACTGCTGGCTCAATCATTGTTCGTCAGCGCGGAACAAAAGTCTATCCGGGTGCCAATGTTGGACTTGGAAAGGACTACACTCTTTTTGCTCTCAAAGATGGCAAAGTTGTGTTTGGACAAAGCAACGGGAAAAATGTTGTTTCTGTTGTGACAGAATAATTTTTGAAAAACAAAAGGGCGGTTTCGCTCTTTTTTTTGTTTGTGCGGGATGTTTTTTGGGGTCTGCAAGTGGGTTTTGCATTCGTTGTTGGGCTTGTTTTTTCTGAGTGGGCGCACACGGAGAATTTTTGTTTTTGTTGTGATTTTTCTGAAATTTATCTGCTCAAACGGAGATTTTTCACTTGCTTTCGGATTTTGTTTTGTGATAACATAAAAATGAAAAGAATGAAACAATTTTTAGGAAGGATGAGACATTTTTGAGAAGGTTTCAATGGGAAAGGGTGTTCAAAAGATGAAATACAGAGTTTTTGCGGACAGGATTGAAATTTTTGGGAAAGAGGATTTTTGTCCACAACACACATTGGAGTGTGGGCAAATTTTTTCATATCAAAAAGTGGAAAAAGATGGAAGAACAATATGGGAAGTTTTTTCAATGGACAAGTGTGCATCTGTTGAAGAGACAAAAGATGGCTTTGTGATTTTCACAAAAAATCCACAATATTTTGAAAACTTTTTCGACTTGCAAACTGACTATCAGGCCGTGAAAAACAAACTTGCACAGTTTGAGATTTTGCGAAAACCAATCAAGTTTGGCTATGGCATCAGAATTTTGCATCAAAATTTGTTTGAAACATTGATTTCGTTTATTGTTTCTGCAAACAACAACATCAAACGCATTCAACTTATTTTGGGCAGAATTAGGGAAAAATATGGCACAAAAATGTCCGGATTTTATGCTTTTCCAACAAGAAACCAACTTCTGCAAGCAACAGAAGAAGACTTTGCAAAACTTGGAGCAGGATATAGGGCGGGCTATCTCTTTCGCGTTCTTCGACAAATTGACGAAAAAGGTTTGCAGGAGTGGGATGCTCTTCCAACCTCACAGTTGCGCTCAAAACTGACAACTCTTTGCGGCGTTGGACCAAAAGTTGCAGACTGCATTTTGCTGTTTGGCTATGGCAGAGGTGATGTTTTTCCTGTTGACACTTGGATTGAGAAGATGTTTTGGAAGTTCTATGGTGACAGTGTCAAATTGCAAAATGGCTGCTTGATTGATGCTGCAGGCTGCCGCGAAAAGAAAGGGGTCAAAACAGGTGCAAAAAGTGATGTGAATGGCGAAAAACAAACAGCAAAAAGTGAGAAGCATAATTGTGTGGAAAGTGAAAATTGTTTGGCTTTGAAGCAAGTTTCAAGAGAGAAAATCCGTCAATTCCTGACAAGTGAGTTTGGATTGCTTTCTGGCTATGCGCAGCAATATTTGTTTTATTATATGAGGTCAGGAGATTAGGCACATTTTTTGATTTCTTGAGCAAAAATTGATGTTTTTTGTCAAATTTTTTGTTGTTTTTCTTTAAAATTTCAAAAATTGATGGAAATTGTTGCAAAAAATTTCAATTTTATATTGCAATCAAAAAATGTTTGTGATAGAATATATTGTGGAGGAATGGTATGAAAAAACTCAAATCAAAGTTGACCGCGCTTGCACTTTTTGTGGGTGTTTTGTCGGGTTTTGGATTGGAACTTGTGGGGTGCTCTCCGCAACAGGAAAAGCTGCCTATTGTTGACGGTGGCGGCAGCCAAACAAACCCTGGCACAGACAAGGATAACCCAAGCACAAATCCTGGTCAGGACAAAGAAGACCCAAGCAAAAATCCTCCTGTTGTCACACCACCAGAGGAAACTCCTGCTGAAAAATTGGCAAGAGGGGTGGAAAAATTTGATGCTTTTGTTGACAAGTTGATTGAAGGAAGAAATTTTGCATATTCTCAAAGTGGTTTGGGAAAGAATGTTCTTGCAGAAATTGACCAAACAAAAGCAAAACTGACTGAAGATGGGCAGGTGACTTATTTTGAAGAAAGTGAAGGACAAAATTTTTCATATGTCTGGAATGACAAAATTGGACTTTGGGAAAAAGATTTCAGCGAAACAAACACAAACACTTTGATTTCTTCACTGCAAAGTGCCTTGGATGGCATACGCTGGGGCATTTATGATGAGAAAAATCAGTTTCTTGGCGGCATTGGCAAACTCAATTTTGGGGGAACTGCTGTGGACACATCCGTGCAGGTTGATTTGTCATCGGAAGGTGAGATGAAAGCCACAATTGGTGCAGGAAATCAAACAATTACGATGGATGTGAACAAAATTGGAGAAGTTGATGTGACACTGCCAGCAAAGGAACAAGTGAGTGACAAAACTGTGCCAAGCGAGAATGTGTATGAGATTGTCAATGGGCAGCGCCAATGGAACATCAAATTGCTTGCCGATATTTTTGACAAGTGGATGAAGGGCGACAATCAATACCATAATGATTATTTTAACCAATTTTCCAAAGATTTGAGATACCTTCAATTTGTTTATGCAAATCCGAGTGACAAAAACTTTCAAATAGGTGTGGTTATTGAAGACATTTCGTCAAAGGAATGTATGCTAACAACATTAGGATTTGCAAAAGAAGACTTTTATAATAAATTGAAAGACGGGAGTTTGCAGACAAAAGATGCCTTTTTGAATTACCTAAATTCTACCAAACAGAAAGATTTGCCTCTTGGCAATTATACTGTTATTGAATATTCCACTGACACTGCAACAGCGGAACAGAAAAAACAATTTGAAGCGATGACAAAAAATGTCTTTGACAGGCTTGAGACGGTTGGCTTGCAAGGAAACAGTGTGAACAATCCTGGCGATAGGACATCAAAATTTGCAAATGCAAAGGTGCTTTTTGGATTTAAAACTCCAAATTCGCATACAGTTGCTGGGGCAGACTTGGGGAATAGACAAGATTGGAACCAATACTATCTCTTGGAATGTGATGGCAAATTGGAATTTGTTAGGTTTAATGTTAGTGCAAGTGTTGATGGGGTTGGAACTGCAATTGAAAAAGTTGTAAACAATGTTTCAAACAGTTGGAAAGTTGGTTTTTGCGAGGAAAAGGGGTTGGACGCTGGTAATAAGGACTTGTATAACACATATTGGTATGTCCACACAAAAGATAAGGAAAAATGATTTTTTCCTTGTTTTTTTTTGTTGTTTGTGATATGATATATTTGAAGTGAAAAAATTTAAGAGAATTTTGGCTGTCATATTCTGTTGTTTGTTTGTCTTCCTTGTGGGATGCGATGAAATCTTGGAAGACAATGGTGTTTCTGTGAAAGCATTTGATGGAGTGAAAGTGCTTTCAAGGCCAACGGACTATTTTGACAATATTGGTGAAGTTGTTGGTGACAAAGCCTCAGAATTTTATTATAACATCTTTGCTGCAAACATTTTATATGGGTTGTATTCAATTTATGAAAATCCTTTAAATGTTAACGAAGACCTTCGAGGTAATTATTTTGACTTTGAAGATTTGTTTCCAACAGATGATTATACTTATAGAGTGGATGGGAATGTGGGTAGCGATGGAATTGTTGAAACAGACTTTTATTATCTTTTTGACAGTTTGCGATACACAATCACAAATGTTTCTACAACAAAAGAAGGCGAAGAAATCAAATCTCAAACATTGACACTTGCAAAAACCAAATGGAATTGGACTGTTGACACAGATGAGGTTGGCTCAATTTTCAAAAATATCTATGACAGCGAATTTGGATATATCACAGAATACACTGAAAATGATAGCCTAATTACAGTTAAGTTTGGGGAGAATTTCTTTGATATATATGAAAATGTGATACCAACTATATTCGTAAACGCTGCTTTTAGGAATTTCCTTCCTTCTTTCTCAAATCTTTATTACAGCGCGGAAATTTCGAATGGTGAAGAGGGTGAAGATAGGGTGGTGGAATATTGGACTTCGCCATTCTATGACCACGACCAAGATGATCAGCAGATTGAGGGGCTGAAAAACAACTATCAAGACGCTCTTGAATATGCCACATATATGTTTGTGCTTGGATTTGACTATCAGGGTGATGCCGAAACAACCGCCGTTATGCCAAATTTGTTTAGGTTTGAGGAAAGAGAGGGCGCTTTCTATGTTGCAGGCTGGAACGCTGACGGAACAATAAACTCTGCAAATGCCACTGCAAATGTCACTGTTCAAGAGGCTTTGGGCTTTGCAAAAGAACTTTACAAAGTCAATGCAAACATTGTTGGTGTGACGCAAGAAATTCAAGACAAAGTTGAAAGATTTATTTTGGACGAAGTTATTGGCGAAAATGCGTTCCTTCCAGGAGATACAACCCAGAACGGAAATTTCTCTGTGACATTTGATGACGGAACGCCAGAAAAACATTTCAACAGAAACTATCGTCAAATTGTTAAAAATGTTGTGGCATACGCTTGCCAGCAAGCACCGATTGGCTTTGATGAAAGCAGCGGAACGAAAGTTATGCTTGGAAACTCCTATATGGCATCGCAAATTCAGGATTTCCCTTACAACAGCTTCCTTCTTCACCACGCGGACAACGATGCTCACGCTTTCCAAAACATTCCTGCGGCAGAATATCAGAGTATGATTTTCTTCCCAAAGGAAGAGGATATCGGCAAAAACCTTGGCACATTGATTTTGGCGTTTGAATATTTCGACAATCCGAACAACAAAACGATGCTTGACCAACTTGACTTGACGGTGGGACTGCGCTATTATGACCACGAAGAACGCGCCTACACCGTTGATGTCCAAACTGAAAAAAGCATTTTGATGGGCGACTATGCAACCGTCAGCAAGGAAAATATGCCTGATGTGAATTGGCTTATCATCGACAACTCCAAAGACCAAACCGCTGTTGACCTTCCAATGCCAAAAGACCTCAAAATGAAAACTAAGTTTGAAAATGACGATCCAATTTTTGCCTTTCCAAGTCCTGTCAAAATCTCCGGAACAAGCGCCGCTCGTGCATACTATAAACCAAACAACTCCGATTATGGCACATTTGGCTCGCTTTACGGCGAAATTGCTGGGCAGGAAGACCGGGCATATCGCTGCTGGGGGCTTGAAAAAGATTGCGACTATGTGGAAGTTTATTTCCTCATCCACAAAACCGCAGGAAATGTCAACACAAACTATAACTTCAAAGTGGGCGTGCAGTTGTTCACCGCAGCATTCACGGGCTGAGCGTTTTGCCAATTTTTTGCGCAAAAATTTGCGTTTGGGTCTTGAAAAAGCACTTTTGATATGATATAATTTTGCCATAGGAGTTTTTATGAGCGAAGGTGCTGTTGTTGGAATTGTTTTTGGTGGACTGTTTTTGATTGCTCTGACCATATTTTTGGTTTTGCTGCCTTGCAATGTTTTCTTTGGGGCGTTGTTTTCGGGGTGCTATGTTTCTGCTTTCAAACTTATTTCGATGAAACTTCGAAAAGTGAATGTGTCACAAATTGTGAGCGCTTACATTATGGCGCGCAAAACACATCTTGGCGTGACGCTGTTTGACTTGGAACTTATCTCTTCAAGTGGCGGTCGTCCGGTGCGCGTTGTTGAAGGACTGAATGCCGCAAACAGTGCCAAACTGAAATTTGACCTTGATTTTGCAAAGGCTGTTGATATTTCCGGAAGGGATTTGCTGGAAGTTGTGCGCGAGTGCATAAGTCCAAAAACCATTGAACTTCCACTTGTCACTGCAGTGGCGCAAGATAATTTTGAAGTGAATGTCAAAATTTCCTTGACCCTAAAAGTCAACTTGAAAAATTTTCTGCGTGGAGCAACTGAGGAGACCATTTCGGCGCGCGCCGTTGAGGCGGTTGTCACAAAGATTGCAAACACTGTCAGAAGTTCGGACATAGTTTCAAAACCTCAACTTTTGGACAAGGCAATTTTTGATGCTGGAGTGGATGAGGATTGCAAATATGAACTGCTCTCTGCCGATGTGATTTTGATTGATTTGGGTGCAAATCGCGGACTTGCGATTGAAAAAGAGCAAATCGAGCGAGAAAGAATTTTGACATCCAATCAACTTGAGGAGCGAAGATTGACCGCTGTTGCCGTGGAGCAGGAGATGAAGGCCAAGGAAGCCGAGATGAAAGCGAGAGAGGCTGAAAACGAAACAGAAGTTCCACTTGCACTTAAGCAGGCGATTGAAGAGGGGAAGATGAAAGACGTTGTGGACTTTTATCTTATGCAAAATCTCCAAGCGGACACTGATATGCGCAGGCATATGAGCAATAAGCAAAGTGTTCAGCAAGTTGGCAACGATTTCTAGTTTGGAATTGCATTTGAATTGCTGAAAATCATAAAAAAACAACATCAAACAAAACAAAAAAAAGAAAAGCGAAGAAGGAGAAACAGAATGTCACCATATGTTTATGTCTATATCGCGGTGATTGTTGTGCTGTGTGCCACAGCAGTGTTTTGTTTTGTTTTTTTTGGAAAGAGGGATAAAAAAAGAAAAGATGCCTTGAAGGAAAAGGCAAAAATTGAAAGTGTAATCGAAAAAAACGAGCCACAAGTGAGCGCTGATGCTGTGAAAAATTATGAAGAAGCCATTGAGGAAACTCCGCAGCCTGCAAAAGACTTGCCGGATGACGCGTTTGAAAACTATGTTTGGAAAACAGAAAATCCAAAAGCACAGGCAACAGGAAGAAGAGGAGCAAAACTGAACCCATTTGATTTTGATGACGATGTCGGTGTGAATAAGGACGAGCCTGATGATGATGACTTTGATGATATTGATGAAAAATTCAGGGAATATGAGGAATTTTTAAGAAAAAATCTTCAATTTGACGACAATCCATCCCAAACATCTGATGACGAAATGCTTTTTGATTATGATGAAGCATTTGGCACAGGTGCTGCGCAGCAAAATGGCGTCGGAAATCACAACGGGGTTGGACATCAAAATCAATCTGTTGACGAAATTGTGACAAACCTTCCGCCAAAAGCAAGAGATGTTGTCTTGTCTGACAAAATTTCTGCTCAAAGCAAAAAAAATGATGGGCAAAAACTTGACACTCAAAACAACACTGATGGACAAGGGGAATAAAGACTTACATTTTGAAGTGATTGTATCAAAAAAAGGTTGGAATATGAAAACAAAGATTGCAGTTTTTGACTTTGATGGCACGCTGACAAAATCAAAAGCAGGTGGAAATTGTTGGCGATATGTTTGGGAAAAGATTGGCAAGACCAATCGTGATGAAGAACTTTATGATCAATTTGCGCGAGGAGATTTTGACACTGCGGAGTGGACTGCAAGGGTGATTGCGGAATATCGTCAAAATGGTGTCACAAAGAATGTTGTTGACGAAATTGGTTCAAAACTTGTTCTCCGTGAAGGAGTGGAAGAGGTTTTTTCTTTTCTAAAAGCCAACAATGTGAAAATTTACATCTTTTCAGGCGGCATCAAAGGGATGATTGAAAGTTGTCTGGGCAACAATCTTAGGTTTGTGGATGGTGTTGAGTGTGAAGATTTGATTTATGACGAAAATGGGCTTGTTTACGGCACAGCTTCGCCAGAATTTGACACGGAAAACAAATATTTTTTCATTCAAGAACTTGTCAAAAGATTGAAAGTCGCACCGGACGAAATATTCTTTATGGGAAATGGCAGAAATGATGAAACTGCTCACAGATCGGGAGCAAGAACCTTGTGTGTCAATCCAGACAAAACAAATCCATATGACAAAAATTGCTGGGATTTTTATATTGAAAACATAGAAAATATGCAGCAAATTCTTCCATTCATCGACAAATCGGTGAAATAAATCCTTTTTGCTTGTGTTGGATTTTTTACGATTTTTATTCAATGAAGGAGGTAAAATGGAACAAAACAAGTTTGTTTTTGATTGCTCAACATGCCCTACTCACTGCGATGGAATAAGCAAGGGAGTGTATATTTTTGAAAATGATGTGGACTACTCCGAACGTAAAGAGAATATGATTATAAATCAAATTAACACTATTCCGGATTTTAAAGCAGAAAAGTGCGAAATAGATGGCTATCCAGATATTTTAGTGGAGCACGTTCCTACTTCCAAAGTTTTTTATATTGAGATTAAAGCGCAAAGAAGGACTTTTATGTTTGTTAAGAAAATGTTGCCGGAAGCCGACTTGGAACCATCCGAAACATTGGCCTGCAATTTGAGTGATTTGCTTAGATACATAGAAATAAGGAAACAAACACACGCGAAAATTTTTGTTTTATGGTGTTTGGAAAACAGACCTTGTATTGTTGAGCCTGGCAAGACGAATTATTATTACCAAGATATAGATATACTTGAAACGGTTTATAACACCTATCAAGAAAAAAGAAGATTTAGACGTGAAAGCGGTCGAGGTGACGTCATAAATGGACAGCATAAAGGAGTTGTTGTGAATTATCACTTTAGTTTAAATGAATTTATTGAAATGCACTTATTGGAACTATTAGAAAAAGGATTGCAGGATTGATAAAAAACATAAAATGCAGGCCGAAAACTTTAAAAAATTTAATTAGTAATTGAACACAATTTTGCTTCAAATGATTATATATTGCCTATTCGCGGGGACAAGCCTGAAGTCAGAATCTTAAACGATGTTGAGGCAAAACAATTCGTTAAGGCGCTTGACAAAGAAGAAAATTATCAGTGGAAGTATTAGCTTTTGATAGCGATTTTTATGGGAATTAGGCGCGGCGAACTTGCGGGGTTACAGTGGCAGGACATTGACTTTGAAAATAAGACAATGACAATCGCAAGATCGGTGCAGGACATACCTAAATATGGTTTGATGATAAAAGATCCAAAGACAGAAAATTCAAAAAGGGTGATGTCAATGCCAGACAAATTGATTGAATATTTGAAGGAATATAAAGTTTGGTGGGATAGGCGCAAGAGTTATTTTTGCGATAAGTGGAAAGACACAAAGATGCTGTTTTGCAACGAGAATGGCAAACTGATCAGTCCTGGCATTTTCAGGGTTTGGCTGCAAAAGATATTGTTCCGTGAAGGATTGCCAATAGTTACTTTGCATTCTATCCGTCATACAAATATAACACTGCAACTTATGGCAGGCGTGGATATTAAAACAGTTTCAGTCCGCGCCGGTCACGCCCGCGCCAGCACCACAAGTGACTTCTATAGCCACTTTATTAAAAACTCCGA
The DNA here is from genome assembly GCA_947625165.1 of uncultured Clostridia bacterium. GTDB lineage: Bacteria > Bacillota > Clostridia > Christensenellales > UBA1242 > Caccovivens. The sequence continues at coordinate 3,267 of CANQNH010000026.1, read as the reverse complement.
CATCCACGCAAGTGAAGTTATAAACAAAATTTTTGAATAAATTTAGCGAATATTTGTATTTTCTTTAAAAATGTGTTATTCTTAACAAGAGGAATTTAATGTGATAACACAAGATGAGATAAATCAACGGATATCTCAATTTAAAACAGACCTAAAAGAGTTGTCAGATGATGAGATGATATCAAAATATTATTATAATGATTTTGTCCCTGCGGCCATTTCTTTAGATACATATCATAAATTGAGATTAGAAATAAAAAATCATTTTAATTTGGAATCTATTTTTGATGTTTTTTTAGTAGGATCAGGAAGGTTGGGATTTTCTATTAAGCCTGGGAATGAATATAAATTATTTGACGATGATTCTGATTTGGATGTGGTTATAATTTCAAAATCCATGTTTGAACAGTATTGGAAAAAAATGCGAGATTACGATTATAAATTAAGTACATGGAAAAAATCTTCTGTTTTTGAGGAATATTTCTTTTACGGATGGATGAGACCAGACTTTTTGCCACATAATACTATATTTAATGATCCTTTCGAGTGGTGGAAATATTTTGAGGACTTATCTGCATCTGGGAAATATGGGGGAATAAAAATTCGAGGCGGCTTATATTATTCATTAGAGTTTCTAGAAAGTTTTCAAAAAAGTGCGATAAAAAAATTAAGATTAAAGGAGAGTTTAGAATATGCAAACTACAGCAACTAATAAAAAATTAAATTCGATATTTCAGGGATTACAAAATGGTACATTGGAATTGCATCCCGAATTTCAACGCAGACTTGTGTGGACAGAAAAACATAAAAATGCGTTAATTAGAACGGTATTAGAAAAATTTCCGTTTCCAGAGATATATATAGCAACAAAAAACATAGATGTTGAAACTGGAATTTCTAAAGAGATTATTGTTGATGGACAACAACGGATTTCAACATTATATCAATATTTTACAGCCAGTCCTGATTTAATTTTAGAATTGGATATTTTGCCATATAAAGATTTAGATGAGCAACAGAAAAAGGATTTTTTAGATTATGAAGTAGTAGTCAGAGATCTGAAAAATTCATCTATGGAAACCATAAAAGAGGTATTTAAAAGAATAAATTCGACTAGTTATTCTTTAAATGGGATGGAGATAAACAATGCTATTTATGACGGAGATTTTAAACAACTTTGTGAGACTCTGTCTGAACATGAATTTTTTGACAAATATAAAGTTTTTTCAAACAATGAAATAAAAAGGATGAAAGATGTTGAGTATTGTGTTGTTTTAGTTGCAACTCATATGGGAGGTTATTATAGCAACAATAAAAATAATGATGATTATTTGGAAATGTATAATGAAAATTTTAAGGATGCTACTGCAATAAAATTAAAATTCCAACATCTTTTTGATTTTATTGAATCGCTGAATCTTGATGGTACTAGATTTTGCCAAAAAGCAGATTTATTTTCATTAATGATAGAATTATTAAAATTCAATTTTGAAAAATTAAATAAAAGTAAGCTAAAGAATCTTTTAAAATCTTTTTATAAAGAAGTAGAATTATTGAAAATGGATGAAAACATGGACACAAACAGTAATGTTTTCAAGTATAAAAATGCCGTGGTTCAAGGAACCAATAATAGATCGAATAGGATAATAAGAGGAGAGATAATCAACGGAATAATAGCTTCTGTTATAGAAAAAGACGACTAAGTAAGCCGTCTTTTTTGTTTTGAAATTGGTGCAACCGAGCAGATTTGAACTGCTGACCTATCGCTTAGGAGGCGATCGCTCTATCCAGCTGAGCTACGGCTGCATATTGGTGTTTTTTGTGATTTTTAGTTGATTTTTGTCTTTAATTTTGAAGTTGAATTCGTTTTTTGTTTTTAAGGGTTGTTTCATTTGGCTTTTTGAGTGGCAAGCTAAAATTTTGCGTGTATGGTGGAGATTTGGTGATTTTTTGGAATTTGGTTGTTGGTGGCGGGCGTGAAATTGTCGGTAAACAGGGCGATTTGGCACTTTTTTGTTATGTCCGATTGATACTTAGGCGCATATTTTACTACGAGGTCGATGTGAGTTTTTACACCTTCCTATCATAGCACAAAAGTTTCCGAAAAGCAATCTAAATCTCAAAAATTTCTTTCTTTTTGATTGTTTGTGCTTCAATTGTTTAAAATTGGCTAGAGTTTTGAAAATTTTAAGTCGATATGATATTAAATATTTCAGATTTTTATGTCAGGTTGATGCAAAGCATTAAATTTGATGAAGTCAAAAACAGAATACAAAAATGAATAAATATTCAAAAATTGTTTGATTTATACAAAATTGTGTGCTATAATCATCTTGTAAGTGACAAAAAACGACAATGAACTCGCGTTGAAAATTGCAAAAGGTCGAGTTTTTGGGAAGGCTGCGAAAAGGAGAGGATTATGAGTTTTCTATATTTGTTTGATTTGATGGATTTTGATGAGAATGGAAAAGTCAAAGAAACGAAGGGGGTGACTTTGTCGCAAGCGCGCTCAAATTTTCTCTATCTTGTTAGCAAATATAATCAAAAGTTCCTGAAAGAGAAAAAACTGCCTGTTCCTGCATTTTTCAAAGACGAGTTGTCTGGTCTTTTGACTTTCGTTGAGTTGGGAAGAGATTATGAACTCATCAAAAAAAAGGTCCTTTCTGCTTGCTTGCCAAGAATTTCTGCGCTTTCAAACATCAATGAAAAAGAACTTATATCTTCGCTCAACAGTCAGGTCACATTGGACGACCTTGACTTTGCTGACAAATTTAGGGACATCAAAAACACTCTTCAACTTGAATACATAATGACCACCATTTCGGGCAAAATCTTTGACAAAATTTTTGCACTTCGCTCTCAGCCGATGTCAAAAGACAACAAAAGCAAACTCTATAAAGAAATCATAAACTACAACGCACTCGTGTCCGCCACCGCAAAAGTTCGGGAGGATAATCTTGATGTCAAGGGTGATGTTGCAGGCTGAAATTTCGAAAGTTTCCTCTTTTTTAACGAAAAACACATAAAATTTTGAAAACTTTTGGTCAAACACTTGACAATGGCAAGCGTTTTGAGTAAAATTGTTCTTGTCTTGCATTTCAGGACGATTTTTATTGTTAGCCCCATAAGAGTTGCCGCGTGAAGTGAAGGAGAATTTTTGAAGGAGAAATCGATGAAAACATATATGGCAAACGCCAAAACTGTTGAAAGAAAATGGTATGTTGTCGATGCAACAGGGATGCCACTTGGCCGCCTTGCATCACAAGT
>CANQNH010000025.1 GCA_947625165.1 uncultured Clostridia bacterium | reverse complement strand
GGATGCCACTTGGTCGCCTTGCATCACAAGTTGCCGACATCTTGACAGGAAAAAATAAGACAATTTTCACCCCACATGTTGACACTGGGGATTTCGTTGTTGTTGTCAACTCGGACAAGCTTGTTTTGACAGGAAAGAAACTTGAAAACAAAAAGGCTCGTTGGCACACAGGCTATATCGGAGGCTTGAAAGAGGTTGGATATGACACTCTTATGGCAAAATCAAGCGACAAAGTTGTTGTCAAGGCTGTTAAGGGAATGCTTCCAAAAACTTCTTTGGGAAGAAAGCAAATCACAAGGTTGCACGTTTATAAGACTGCGGAACATCCACATCAAGCACAAAATCCAGAAGCAGTTGCTTTAAAAGGAGTTAGGGTATAATGGCTGAGAAGAAGACAAAAGGCGGATTTATCGCCACAGGAAGAAGAAAAAAATCTGTTGCTCGTGTGCGTCTTATGCCTGGAAAAGGGCAAATCACAATCAATGGCAGAGAAATTGGTGAATATCTCCAACGCGACACCTTGATTTTGATTGCAAAACAACCACTCACTTTGACAAACACTGCTGACAAATTTGATGTTGTTGTGAATGTTGACGGCGGCGGAATTTCTGGCCAAGCCGGTGCAATCTGCCACGGAATTGCAAGAGCGCTTGTTGAAGTGAGCGAAACATATAAGAAAGAACTTAAAGATGCAGGTTTCTTGACCCGTGACCCAAGAATGAAGGAAAGAAAGAAATACGGTTTGAAGAAAGCAAGAAAAGCATCTCAATTCTCAAAACGTTAATCGAAAAAGCGAGGTTTGTCCTCGTTTTTTTTGACTTGAAAGTTGTTTTTGCATAACAAAATTTGAGTGGGGTTGTTTTTGAGCTGCAAAATTTGGGATGCGCAAATCTTGATGAAAGCAAAAATTTCTGTTTTGTGCAAAATATGTTGAAAAAAGTTTGTTTTTTTGTGGCTGTTGGTGTAAAATAACTTTGAAAAATAGCGGAGGAAAAAATGAGAAGATTTTTTGGTCGAAAAGAAAATGGACAAGTTTTGATTGAGGGGGATGAGTTCAATCATCTTAAAAATGTTTTGCGTCTTGGAGTTGGGGCGGAGATTTTGGTTTCTTTGGGTGACGAAAACGACTACGCTTGTCAAATTGAAAGCATTGCAAATCGTGTTGCAGTGTGCAGGATTATTGGGAAAAAGATTTGTGCCGGAAATCCAAGAAAGAACATTGTTTTGTTTCAGGCCATCACAAAAAGAGACAAGTTTGAATTTATCGTTCAAAAAGCAACTGAGATTGGCATAAGCAAAGTGGTGCCATTCATCAGCCAAAACATTGTTGCCAAAGTGACTGAAAACAAAATGGACAGGCTGAAAGGGATTGCTGTCAATGCCTGCAAACAATGTGAGAGAACAATTCCGCCTGAAATTTGCGAAGTGAAAACTTTTGATGAAGTTTTGAAAAGTTTCAAGGATTTTGATGTTGTGCTTTTTGCAAATGAGCGCGCTGAGAAAAGCGACAAGAAAAAAGATTTGACAAAGGCACAAAATATTGCAATCATCGTTGGCAGTGAGGGCGGCTTTGATGCAAAGGAAAAAGACAAATTCACATCAGCAGGGGCATCAACGGTCAGTCTTGGAAAAAGAATTTTGAGATGTGAAACAGCCGCTGTTGCGATGATGAGTTTGGTTTCAATTTTGAGTGAAAACTAAACTTTTTCAAATTCAAAAGAATGGAAAAACAGAGATGAAAATTGCAGTTTTAACACTTGGTTGCAAGGTGAACAAATATGAGAGCGATGCTCTCATTTTTGAACTACAAAAAAATGGTTTTGAGGCAACAGACAAATTGGAGTTTGCTGATGCCTATGTGCTTAACACTTGTGCAGTGACCAATGAGGCAGAAAAAAAGAGCAGGCAGATGATTGAGCGTGCACGCAAATTCAACCCAAATGCAAAAGTTTTTGTGGTGGGTTGTGCAAGCCAAAACAGACCCTTGCAGTTTGCTGACAGAGGGGTGGAGTTTGTTGGTGGCGCAGCAGGAAAATTGAGAGTTGTTGATGCGATTAAAGAAATTGAAAAAAATCAAAAATTGACAAAAAATGACGAAAAAATCGCAAAAAAATCGAAAAAAAACACAAAAAATGATGAAAATGCGTCAATTTTTGAAAATTCTCAAAATTTTTTACTCACAAAAAATGATAAAAAAAATGTTGACAAATCTTTGTTTGACTTGCCAACAGAATATGAGGACAACTTGTTTGCTGCGCAAAATTTGACGCGTGCATTTTTGAAAGTTCAAGACGGATGCAACAGATTTTGCACATATTGTGTCATTCCGTACATTCGTGGCAGAAGTCGGTCAAGAAGCATTGACAGCATTGTTGCTGAGGTCGAAAAGATGCCGTCAAGTGTCAAGGAAATTGTTGTTGTTGGAATTGATGTGAGTGATTTTCGCATCAACGGAGAAAAGGGGCTGGCAACTCTGCTTGAAAGGTTGGATGGTTTTGGAAAACGCATTCGGCTTTCTTCAATGGAGGACAGTCTTGTTGATGAAGAATTTTTGAGCAGGCTTTCAAAACTCAAAAACTTTTGCCCACACTTTCATCTTTCTTTGCAAAGTGGATGCGACAGAGTGTTGAAAAAAATGAACAGGCACTATTGCTGTGACGAGTTTGAAAAAAGTGTGAAGTTGATACGCAGTCATTTCCCGCTTGCCGCCATAACGACCGACATCATTGTTGGTTTTCCAACCGAAACAGATGAAGATTTTGAAGAGACTGTGGAATTTGTCAAGAGAGTTGGATTTTCACAGTTGCACATTTTTCCATATTCGAAAAGAGATGGCACGGCTGCGGCGAAGTTATACACCGACTTGTCTGGCAAAATCAAGGCAGACCGATTGAAAAAATTGGAAGACGTTGGGCGTGTTTTGAAAGAAAAATTTGTGCAAGAAAACGTGACCGGAGAAGTTCTTGTTGAAGAAAAAAATGGGAACTTGTGTGAGGGTTACACGAAAAACTATGTCAAGTGCTTTTTTGAGGGCGATTTCCAAGCGGGAGATATTGTTTCTGTGACAAATTTCCGTCCATTCAACGAAGGTGCACTTGTGGATGTTGTGCAAAAAATTGAAGAAAGCAAGTGACATTTGTTTTGTTATGTGTTTGCATTTATTTTTGAAAATTTGCGAGATTTTTGTGATTTTTTATTAAAATTTGCAAAAGTGCTTGACTTTTTGAATATTTTGTCTTATAATTTCAAAGAATTTTGACCTTGAAAGGTGGTGAAAAAGTTGACGACAGTTAAGGTTGGCGAGAACGAATCTCTTGAAAGTGCACTCAAACGCTTTAAAAGAAAATGCCAAAAAGACGGCATCATTGGAGATATAAGAAAAAAAGAAGCCTACGACAAACCAAGTGTTGCTCGCAAGAAAAAAAGCGAACAGGCAAGAAAGCGTGCAAGAAAAAGAGGATAAAACCGCAAAATCAATGCGGTTTTTTTGTTTGCCCAAAAACACACAAAAGAAATCAAATGAAAAAGCGACATTTTTTGCACATAGTTTGACATTTTGACTTGGAATTTATATAATCAATCATATATGAAGAAAAGTTTGTTGTGCGTTGTGATTTTCTTTCAAATGATTTTGCTTTCCTTGGGGGTGACTGTTTTTTCGTTGCCAACAGTTCAGCCACAGATGTCAAGTCAGCAAATTCAAGTGGCGCAAACAACGGCTTTGACAGACCTGACTGCTCCGAGGGATTTGACAGAACTTCAAGATGCAACAGATGAGCAACTTGATGCGTGGACGCATCTTTCAAAATTTGATGGAAGGGACTATGGCTACATCACCAAAACAAAAAGCCAAGGTTCAATGAATTTGTGTTGGGCGTTTGCGGCAGTTGGTGCGGCTGAGGCAAGCATTTTGCGAGAGGGAATTGACCCGGATGCCACGAAGGAAAATCTTGACTTGGATGAGGTTTCAGCAGCGTTTTTGTGTTTTAATCGTGATGGAAAAAATGACACGCTTTTGTTGACGACAAATGATACATACAGCAGCGATGTTTGGAACAGGGGCTCGCACGCAAATCAGGCATTTTTTGCGATGACTGAAGGACATTTTCCAATCTCAGAACAGGGTTTCAATCAGGAAACTTCAGCCGAAACAATCCAGTCGGCATTGGATGCTTCTGAGGCAAAATATTTTGTTCAGAACTATGTTCGTGTTGCAAACGACAGAGATGCAATCAAGCGTGCAATTTTGAAATATGGCGCAGTGACGATGGAATATCAGTCTGACGGTTGGCAGAGCCATCTTTACATTGAAGATGGCAAATCATATTCGCACGCGTCAATTTTGGTCGGTTGGAACGATGACATTTCCTCGACATTGTTTTCTCCAGACGAACCTTCCGAAAATGGTGCGTGGATTGTCAAAAACAGTTGGGGCGACTATGGCAACAGAAATAATGGCACAACTTGCTATTATCTTTCCTATCAATCGAATTTGAGGTCTGACGCACTGTTTGCGGTTGATTTGGGGCTTAAGAAGGAATATCAAAACATTTATCACTATGACGGGCAAATGGCGACAAGTTTGAGGAACTATCTTGTTGATGCATATGGTGCAATCTATGAGGCAAAACTGACAAATGCCACCCAGCAAGAACAACTGAAGGCGGTTGTGATTGCTCTCAACAGCAGCAATTCAACTGTGAATGTGAAAGTCTATCGCCACTTGACAGTCAACCCTGGAAATGTGAATGATGAAATCAACATCCCAGATCAAAACACGCCTGTGGCAGACAAAACTGTCTATTTTGCAAGGGACGGCCTATACACGATTGACCTTGACACGCCAATCGACCTTGAACAAGGCGAATATTTTTCCATTGTGGTCAGTGGCACTCAGTCGTATGGGCAGCCGATTTCTCTTGTTTGTGCTGTTGATGGCATAACTTCGCTCAATGATATGACATATCGTCTTTATAATGGTGAATGGACGAGTTTTAAAAACAGCAACTATTATGCAGACACTTCCACTGATTGTATGGCGGTGAGGATAAGGGCAATCACAAACACTGTTCCACGAGAGGTTGCTTTGGGAAACGATTTGGCGTATGCCAGAGTGGAAATTCCAAACAGGCTGGTTTTCTATGAGCAAGGCAAAGCGTTGAAACCGCAGTTGACAGTGCTTTTCGGTGACACGGTTTTGAAGGAAAATCTGGACTACACCGTTGTTTTTCGCGACAACATGGTGCCGGGGCAATCCACCATTGAAATTCGTGGGATGAAAAATTATTATGGCACAAGAACAACCTCGTTTGAAGTGGCAAAGCCAAAATACCCACCTGGGAGAATTAGTGGAACAATCAATGTCTATAACAATGTGAAGAAACTTCACGACATTGAAATTCCACAAAATTGGGAATGGATTGACTTGGACAGTGTGCTTGAAATGGGAAAATCAAGCCATCAATATTCGCTTAAATATGTGGGCAGTGATGCGGAGTTTTATCAAATCACGACTTGCGATTTTTATGTCAACAAACTTGACCAAGACCCACCTGGCAAAATTGACCTCTCAACCGCCGAAGTGGTTGTTTTGGGCGATTGCGTTTACACGGGCAGCGAACTTATTCCAACAGTCAGGGTGACGCTGAGCGGCAACGAATTGAGCCTGGGCGTTGATTTTCAAGTGAGTTGCGAAAACAACATCAACGCAGGAACGGAAGCGGTTGTGATTGTCAGCGGATATGGTCGATATGAGGGGCAAGTCAGACAACTTTTTGAGATAAAAAAGGCAAAACACCCACTGACGATGCCAAATGACACCATTATGGTCAGCCGAAAAGCAAAATCGTTGCAAGATGTCACACTGGATTGCGAAGGGTGGCGATGGAGCAATCCAAGTCAACAAATTGATGGAAATCAAACAACTGTGACAGCAATTTATGATGGGGTGGACAAAGATAATTTTGAAGAACTTGAAATGCAAATCACAATTGTTGTTCAGGCACAAAAGGACATCGCAAAAATCACAGAAATCAAACTTGAACAGAACAGTTTTGTTTTTGACAACACAAGCAAAATGCCACACGTGTTTGCCAAAGATGGAAACATTATTTTGAAAGAAAATGAGGATTTTCGGGTGACATATCGCGACAATCTCAATGCTGGGCAAGCAACAGTTGATGTGCAAGGTCAAGGGGATTATAACGGAACAACATCACTCACATTCACAATCACAAGGGCGGAAAGAAAAAATTTTGTTGTTTCTCAGCCAAATTGGACATTTGGTGATGATGTGACGCCAGATGCGATTTTGAGCGGGCAAGAAGAGGAGGCGGAAAAAACAATTGAATATTCCAAAGACAAAAATGGGGTGTTCACATCCGAAAAACCAACAAATGCGGGAACTTATTGGGTAAAGGTGACGATTGCGGCTTCCACAAACTATCTTTCCGCTGAGGGCAAGGCAAGTTTCAAAATTTTGCCAAAAGATTTGGCAGGTTGCTCCATTGTGGTTGAGGATGAAAATTTGTCTTACACAGGGCAGGCAGTTCAGCCAAAAATTTGTGTCAAAGTTGGTCAAACGGTGCTTAAAAGTGGCACAGATTTTGCTGTTGCATTTGAAAACAATGTGAATGCTGGCAAAAACGCCAAAGTGAAAATCAGCGGGCTGGGCAACTATTCTGGCACAAGCGAAACAACCTTTGAAATCAAAAAAGCGGTGGTTGCAAATTTCAGCACAACCATCCACTTGAAGCGCAAATTTGAGACACTGTCAGAAATCAAACTGCCAGACGGCTTTGCGTGGGATGAAAGTTCAGTCATCGTTGTCACGGAGAGGCAGATGATTGCAACTGCCATATACACAGGCGAAAATTATGCTTTTTCAGAATTGCAATTTGAAATAATAATCGACCAAACCACTGAAAACGGCACACAGATTGTCTGGATTTGGGCGGGCATCGCGGCAGCAATCATTGTTTTGGCAGTCACCGTCACGGTCATCTGTGTGGCGCAAAGCAAGCGTAAGCACAAAAAACACTTGATGACAAAATGAAAAATCGGACAATTTTGCTGCGAAATTCACAAAAAAGATGCAAAAAAAACAAAAATGTGATATGATTGAAGTCATAAGGGGTGAATATGGAAAAAATCAGAATTCTTTGTTTTGGTGACAGCAACACTTGGGGACAAAAGCCAAACCAACTGAACTGTCGATATGACATAAACGAGCGATACACCGCAATTCTGCAAAATCTGCTGGGGGGGGGATTACGAGGTTATCAGCGAAGGATTGCGTGCAAGAACACTGGATGTTGACGACTTTTGGGACGGAATTGGCAACGTCAATGGGCTGAAATATTTTTCTCAGTGCATTTATTCTCACGACCCATTGGATTACGTGGTTATTATGTTGGGAATAAACGAATTAAAGGACAAATTCAATCGAACGGTGGATGATATTGCCAAAACTTTGGAAGAAAAATATGTCAAGCATCTTCAACGTGACCTGGCTCCACTGCTCATAAAAAATCCCAAAATTATTGTTGTTGCCCCGAATGAGATTGACGGGGAACTGTATAATGGAAAATCTTCGTTTGTCAAGGGGACAAACAAATCAAAAGAGTTTAATGAAAAATTTAAGGAAATTGCAGACAAAAATGGCTGTTTGTTTGTTGACAACGCAAACATCCTTGCCGGCTGTGATGGAATTCATCTCTCTGCTGAGGGACACAAAATTTTGGCGGAAAAACTTTATCACTGCATAAGCAGTGAAGAGAAGAACAAAAATAAAGGATGAAAAATTTTAAACAAAGAGCATCACAAGTTTGTCAACAACTTTGCCAATCTTGCTGCAAGCAGGCGATGGCTTTCAGCCGTCAAATGAACACCGTCAATCCCTGTTTCTAAGTCATTGTTGTTGATGTAATAAATCGAATTTTCTTGGCAATATTTTTCATACAGCATGTTGAGTTTTTCACTCTTCGCTTCGGCACCTTTATATTTGTCGTTTGCTTTACAATATGCTGTTTTCTCTTTGACTGTCGGAAGACCAGATATCACTATTTCTGGGGTCGATTTGTCAATCTGAGATTTGTTGCTTTTGATGAATTTCACATATTTGTCAATCATTTCAACAATGTCTTCGGCAGAGTTGTTGAATTCATTTTTGAGTTCGTTTGTTCCAAGCATAAGAACGACGACATCAATTTTATCGTGAGTGTCCAAACAAGGTTTTAAATAGGTGAAACCATTTCTGCCCTCTTTGCCTGGGCGCATATCATCAGAAAACAGAGTTCTCGAATTCAACCCTTCTTCAATAATTTCAAAATCCTGTCCAAGTTTTTTCTGCAACAACTTTGTCCACCTGTGATTTTCATCATATCTTTGATGGTCTGTGCCAGAAATATAGCCCCAGGTGTTGCTGTCACCATAACATAAAACTCTTTTCATATCACTTCTCCTGAATTTATTATATCAAACTTTTTGAATTGTCCAAAAATATTTTGATGAAAAATCTGAAGGCTTTTTGTTTTAAAAGCATAAAAATGGATGCAAAAAACAACAAAAGTGTGTTATAATGCTTTTTAGAGGAGCAAAAAAAATGAAAATCACAAAATTTCCACAAAGTTGTATTCTTGTTGAAACGCAAGGACAAAAAATATTGGTTGACCCTGGCAAAACAAAGTTTGACAAGGCTTTTTTGGACTACTGGAAAAAAGCCACCGCAATTCTTGTCACGCACAGGCACAGCGACCATTTTTATGGCGATGTTTTGCAACAACTTTCTGCGCCAATATACAGCACAAAAGAGGTGCAAAATTCAAAGCCAGAACTGAAAATTCATCTGGTTAAGGCAAACGACACATTCAGTTTGGGTAAGGTTAAAATTGAAGTTGTGAAGGCTGTGCACGGTTATATGTTGCCAGCAGGGGAAATCAAAGAAAATGTTGGTTTCATCATCGATGACGGCAAAACAAGATTGTATATCACAAGCGACACCATACGCTTTAAGCACAACTATAAAGCAGACATTATGTTTGCAGACATCACGGCTTTTGACGCTTCAATGAATTTGTGGGGAGCGGTTGCAACCTTCAATGAGGTTGGCGCAAAACTTTTGATTGTTGCCCATCAAGATGAAGGCAAAATGTTTTACACCAAACAGCAGATTGAGGACTTCTTGAAACAGCAAAATGTCAACTATGTGTTGCCTGAGATTTTGGATGTGGTTGAAGTTTGACCAGAGCGCATATAGGTGTGAAAAAATCCAACTGCAAACTTTTTTGATGTTTTTTATGTGAAAATGAACACTTTTTATTGTCTTTTTTTGGGGTTATTTCTTTGGAAATTGCCCCTTTTTGAAATTTTTTTTAAAATTTTTGAAAAAATTTGTTTATTTTTGTTGACTTTTGTTGTTTTTATGTGTTATTACATTATTGTAACTTTATACCATACCAAACAAATTAAAGTTACTAAAACAAGGGGCTTCTCTTTTTTGAGACCCGCAAAGCTCTAAGTCCGCTGGTTTCAACGGGCTTATCTTTTTAAGGAGGAAAATATGAAATATCGAATTGGTCTTGACATCGGCATCGCATCAGTGGGCTGGTGTGTGATGAAGCATAATGAAAACGATGAGCCGTCACAAATTGTGGATTTGGGAGTGCGCAAATTTATTCCTGCCGAAGTGCCAAAAACAGGTGCATCTCCGGCGGTGGACAGAAGAGTTGCTCGCGGCACACGAAGGGTCATCAGGCGTCGAAGACATCGATTGGACAAACTGAAAAATCTTCTCCAATCGCAGTTGTTGGAAGGAAAAGATATTGATTTTTCTCCGTGTGATATCTATGATTTTCGTGCAAAGGCACTTGATGAGAAAATTGATGACAATGTGCTTTGCCGCATCATCTATTCAATTGCAAAACATCGTGGTTTCAAATCAAATCGAAAAGCAGATTTGAAAAACAGTGACAACACGAAAATGAAAAAGGCTATTGACGAAAACAGCGAAAACATTAAGCAATATCGCTCTATTGGTGAGATGTATGTGAAAGATGAAAAATATCATCAAATTCGCGAAAAACACTGCAACGGGGCGGCTTTGCAATATTCTGTTTTTCGGACAAGAAACAAAGCAGGTCAATATGACAAAACGCTTAGTCGTGCAGATGTTTTGGCTGAAATCGAAGCCATTTTGGATGCACAAAAGGAGCTTGGAAACGAAAAGATAACGCCCGATTTTGTGGGCAAGGTCTTGTGGGTGGTGGATTATCAAAAATCCTATGACGAGGGCCCAGATTTTCCAAGTCAATACCATGTCACATTTAATGTTGGTCCTTGCACATTCTTTCCAGAAGAAAAGAGAGCCCCGAAAGCATCTTTCAGTTGTGAATACTTCACAGCGCTCTGCGACATCAACCATTTGACTGTGGATGGCGAAAAGTTGAATGCCGAGCAGCGACAAGTGTTGATTGATGCATTCTTGAAAAGTGAAAGTTTGAACTATGCCAAAGTGAGAAAACTGCTTGGCCTTGGGGAATATGCGATTTTTGGTGGGAAAAGCGGCTGCAACAAAGATGAAAGGGTTTTTGTGAAGAGAACTTTTTCGTATGCCGTGCTTAAAATCTTGAAAATCAAAGAAAATCCAAAGCAATATGAGGAGTTGTTGAACAAAATTGCCTATTGTTTTGCCACTCGAAAGTCAGACGAAAGACGATTGGCATTTTTGAGAGAAGAAACAACCTTGACGCCGGAACAACAAACGGCTCTTTTGGAACTTGACACCAGCAAATTTGGAAATTTGAGTTTGAAAGCATTGAAGATGCTTAATGTTGAACTTGAAAAGGGGTTTGTTTATTCTGATGCGTGCAAAAACGCAGGTCTGTTTGTGCCAGAATACCAAAAGAAAATCAAATTGAAATATAACGACATTCCAGAACTGAACGACATCACTTCGCCGGTTGTGAAGCGTTCGGTTTCGCAAACAATCAAAGTTATCAATGCCATCATTGATAAATATGGCTCTCCGTGTGCCATATTCGTTGAACTTGCTCGTGAGATGGGAAAAGGCCCAGATGAGCGAAAAAGGATTGAAAACAGACAGAAGAAAGGTTTCGAAAGAAATGAAAATGCGGTGAAGGAACTTAAAGAACTTGGCATTCTTTCTCCAACAGGGCAGGATATAATCAAATATAACCTCTTTAAAGAACAAGATGGCAAGTGCGCATACAGCCAAAAGAGTTTTGTGCAGGTGTTTGGAAATTTGCGTAATGCTTTTCTGGACAACAACACACAAATTGACCACATCATCCCAAGAAGCCGTTGTTTTGACGATAGTTTCAACAACAAAGTGCTTGTGCTTGCAAGCGAAAATCAAATGAAAGGAGACCGCATTCCATACGAATATTTTGGCAGTGATGAGGCAAGGTGGAAGAGGTTTGAGGCGTGGGCAAGAGACAGATATTTCTCCGACAAAAAGCATCCAAATGAGAAACTTGAAAGGCTTTTGCGAAAGGAGCTGACAGAAAATCAAGAAAAAGAACTCAACAATCGAGCGTTGAATGACACGAGATATGTTGCAAAATTCGTCAAGGAGATGCTGGAAAATCATCTGATTTTTGCAGAGAGCAAACTTTCAAAAAGGCCTGTCAGAACTCTCAATGGCGGGATGACAAGTTTCTTACACAAGATTTGGGGGATAAAGAAAGAGAGATTTGAAGATGACTTGCATCACGCTGTTGATGCCTGCATAATTTCTTGCACGGACAGCGGTATGGTTAAAAGAGTGACAAGATTTTTGCACTTTAACTATCTGAAAAAACTTGGGAAAGAATGTGTCTTTGTGGAGAAGTCCACAGGCGAGGTGTTCACCGAGCAGCAAATCCGAGAAAAATATGGTGAACACTATCAAATGCCTTATGAGACATTCAAAAGAGAGTTGCAAATAAGAATATCTCCTTGCGTTTTGGATTATAAGGACGAGTTGTTCAAGTTTGGCTATTCAGAAGAGGAATTGTCAGCCCTAAGACCTGTTTTTGTCAGCAGAATGGTCAATCATAAGGTGAAAGGCGCAATTCACGAACAGACAATCAACAGCAAAAAGCTTGCAACCGATGATAAACTTATTGTGACAACAAAAACCAAAATTCAAGATCTGAAATTGGACAAAGATGGCGAGATTGAAGGATATCCTGAAAAATACAAAAAAGATGATCCTGAATTGTATCAAGCACTGAGAAATGAACTGCGAAAATACAAAAAGGATTTTCCAAATGACTATGCAAAGCAAGCTTTTGCCAAACCATTTTTCAAACCTTCAAGAAGTGCAACCAGCCAAAATGAAGTGAAAAGTGTCAAACTTCAAAAAGTGTTTGGAAATTCTATTGAGGTGAATGGCGGAGTTGCCAAAAATGACTCGATGATAAGAATTGACATCTTTGAAAAGGGAGGGAAAAACTTTTTCATCCCTGTCTATGTTGCAGATTATTATAGGAAAACGCTTCCAAACAAAATTGCGAAACCGGGGGCATACAAAAAATGGCCAATTCTAGATGACACCTATAAATTCAAATTTTCGTTGTTTCAAAACGATTTGATACATATCAAATCAGACAAACCAATTTCTTTTTATCCGAGAGATAAAAAAGCAGAAAAGAAAGCCGTTATGCTGAATGACCTATTTGTTTATTATGCTGGGGCTAATCGAGCAACCGTTTCAATTTCGTTTGAAACAGTGGATGGCAAATATTATGCCGAAGGCAAGGGCATTCAGACAATGGAAATAGAAAAATATGAAGTGGACATTTTGGGATT
Source organism: uncultured Clostridia bacterium (assembly GCA_947625165.1). GTDB lineage: Bacteria > Bacillota > Clostridia > Christensenellales > UBA1242 > Caccovivens. The sequence continues at coordinate 5,189 of CANQNH010000025.1, read as the reverse complement.
TTATAGAAAAATTAAAATTGAAACACGGAAGGAGTTTCATTGATGGCTTTTTTAAATCTTTTCGTTGGTTCGGAATGTAAAATTAGCATAAAAAATGGACAGTTGGTTCTTAAAAATGACGCCAAACAAGAGGATTTTCCTGTTGAGGACATAAACGCAGTCATAATTGAAAACTTGCAGACAAATGTTTCGCTATACACACTTTCCTTTCTTGCAAAAAACAATGTGGCAGTTTTCGTTTGTGACGAACAGCATCTGCCTTGTGGATATTTTTTGCCATTTAATTCTCATTACAACCAAACAAAGATGTTCAAAATCCAAACTGATTTGCCACAGCCATTGAAAAAACAACTTTGGCAAGAAATTGTCAGACACAAAATTGCAAATCAAAACGCCTGCCTTCTTTTGTGCAGGAGGCATGGAGTGCTTGATGATTTGATAAAACAAGTCAAATCTCACGACAACACAAATGTTGAAGCGGTTGCTGCAAACAAATATTTCAAAATGCTTTTTGATGCAAAATTCTCGCGTGAAAAAGAATGCGATATAAACTCGGCACTCAACTATGGCTATTCAATTTTGCGCGGAGTGATTGCAAGAAATATTGTTGCTCACGGACTATTGCCGTTTTTAGGGTTGAAACACTCCAATGTTTTCAACAATTTCAATCTTGCTGATGACCTCATTGAAGTTTTCAGACCTTTTGTCGATTTGTTTGTTTATCAAAATTCTGAAATGCCATTTGACACAAATTATAAAATGAAACTTCTAAATTTGTTGAATTATGATTGTAAAATCGCAAATGGGAACTATACAATTTCATATGCAATAGAAATTTTTGTTCAGTCTTTTGTTGAAACCTTGAAGGTCAAAGAAAACAAATTGAAATTTCCAGAACTTGTTGAGTTGAAGATGCATTCGTATGAGTAGTTTTATGCGGCTTTTAGTGTTTTTTGATTTGCCTGTCAAAACAAAGGATGAAACCAGACAGGCAAACAAGTTTAGAAAATATTTGATTGACGATGGATTTTATATGATCCAATTTTCTCTCTATGTGAGAATATGTGCCACCATAGAAAATGCCAAACAACACGAAGAGAGGTTAAAAAATCATCTGCCATACAAAGGGTCGGTTCGCAGTCTGATAATAACAGAAAGACAATATGCCGAAATCAAAATTTTGTTGGGAGATGTTAAGAAGAAAGACAAAAAGGTGCTTGAAGGGCAGATTTCTTTTTTCTAAAAAAACAAAAAAAATGACATTCTTTTCATAAAGAAAATCCAGTTTTTAGAAAATTTAAAAGCAAAGAAAAAGGCTATATCAACGATAATATCGGAGATATAGCCCTTTTCTTTTAGCCCTCTATTATACCATACCAAACAAAATAAAGGAACTAAAATAACAATGGAAAGATGTTTTGCATTCTAAATATTATACCATACCAAACAAAATAAAGGAACTAAAATACTCCAAGATTGCGTAAAGTTCCGCCACCTATTATACCATACCAAACAAAATAAAGGAACTAAAATTTGTTACACGCGGCAACAGCGGTACAATTAATTATACCATACCAAACAAAATAAAGGAACTAAAATTTGATTTTAAGCGCAAATGTTGGCACTGTTATTATACCATACCAAACAAAATAAAGGAACTAAAATCATACCGTGCGACATATGCAGCACTGTTCCATTATACCATACCAAACAAAATAAAGGAACTAAAATATGTAAAGGTCATACCATTCATCGCCATTCATTATACCATACCAAACAAAATAAAGGAACTAAAATTTTATTGCTTTCATTGCTTCAGGACTTTCCATTATACCATACCAAACAAAATAAAGGAACTAAAATAATGTTTTTGGCATTTGAGTGAAATCTCCAATTATACCATACCAAACAAAATAAAGGAACTAAAATCCTAGTGGAAGAAGGATTTCTGGCCCTTTTATTATACCATACCAAACAAAATAAAGGAACTAAAATCTATGGCGTTTGCCACAAATTCAACGTTGCATTATACCATACCAAACAAAATAAAGGAACTAAAATTGTGCGGTTTTGTTTCTCTCTTTCAATTCAATTATACCATACCAAACAAAATAAAGGAACTAAAATTTTTAAAAGTTTTTTCGCATTGGTTTTGTAATTATACCATACCAAACAAAATAAAGGAACTAAAATAAGAATGATTGAGATAACATACCCAACAACATTATACCATACCAAACAAAATAAAGGAACTAAAATTTATACTCGATTTTGTTTTTGAGGCATTCGATTATACCATACCAAACAAAATAAAGGAACTAAAATTCCTTTTATTGATATAAATTTGTATTTATTATTATACCATACCAAACAAAATAAAGGAACTAAAATCTTGCGCAATCTCAATCAAAATGCCTTCGAATTATACCATACCAAACAAAATAAAGGAACTAAAATCTTCAACTGCACGTTGATATGCTGTGTTTGATTATACCATACCAAACAAAATAAAGGAACTAAAATTTCAAATGGTCAATCTCTTTTTTGAGTTCTATTATACCATACCAAACAAAATAAAGGAACTAAAATGCGCGGAATGGCAGCGCGTTTACACTCAGAATTATACCATACCAAACAAAATAAAGGAACTAAAATTTGTTTTGCTTGTTTTCGTTATCGCTTTGCATTATACCATACCAAACAAAATAAAGGAACTAAAATCGTTTTGTACACCAAATGCGAGGCATTTAGATTATACCATACCAAACAAAATAAAGGAACTAAAATCTATACTAGTCGTTGCAAATTTTTGCATAGATTATACCATACCAAACAAAATAAAGGAACTAAAATTGTTAATGGGGCAGAGTGACACTTTTTTCATTACAATACCTAACAAAATTATATGTATTTAGCCTATTAGGGCGAAATATTTATGTCCCACTTTATTGTTAAATTATGTGCTTTTTATAAAGTTCTTGTCAAACGTCTGGATAGATTGTAAGAAAATTATGATTTTTTATTTTTTCAAAATCCATCGTAAAGCCTTGATTTAATAAAATCTTTCTGAGTAAATCAAAGTTACAATTTTTAAATTCTGGTCTATCTATGTTTTTCCCAAAGCCAGTTGTTTTGTTGTCTTGTTCTTTTTGAATATTATAGCCATCAATAAGTCTTTCTGCGATTTCTCTTTCAGTCATTTTTATTTCTCCTTTAATTGATTTTAAATTTTTTCCCAAAATAAGTCAAATAAAAGGGGCTTAAAAAAAGAATTTTAAAAAGTTTATCAACTTGTCGAAAAGACAGGAGGCAATAAATTTTTGAAATACAAAATTTTTATGATAACAATTCATCATAAGAGGATTTTGTTTGCTTTATTCACAAAAAAATATTATAATTCTTCTATAAGTGGATATTCTTAAAGTCCTTGTCCCACTTTAAAAACTGATTGATAGAAGACTTTATATAGTCTAAACTTTAACCATATGGCTGGGCCAGTTGCTTGCTCCCTCGCATTTTATGGCGCAATTCCATAGGTTTTATTGAAAAAATTAATAAAAGGAGGAAAAATGTATAAGGGTTTAGACAAGCGTAAGCACATTGAATTAAAAAATGCTGTATGCAAACTAGACTTTATTGACTTTGAAAAAGCCTGCGACTTACTTGCAAATTCTCTGGATTTTCTTGCTTTTGTGTATCAAAAAATGCCGGATGCAATAAAATATTACACTCCAACCTATGAATATACGCGTGCATTGTATAGTGATTTTTTGAATAATGAAGAAACCAGCACAATTTTTAAATATACTATATTGGAATATTTAAAAGATTTTTACTATAAAAACAAAGTCAAAGATGGTTTAACTGAGAAAATCCAAAAAAGCAATATAATTAAATTTAAAAAATAAAATTATAAGGAGAAAAATAACTATGATAAACATTAATTGTGATAGCAAAACTGATATGTTCTTATACAATCAGACAGAAGAACTTGTTGCTAAATACATAGACTTAATAGACAATCATCAACTTGACGAAGTATATGAAAAACTTAGTGCTGATGATGCTTTTTGCGGAATGGCTATAAGTTCTTTTTCAATTACTTATATCGACGTTGAAGGAGAGGGTTTTTATTCATTAATACACAACATACCAGATTATTTTTTGACTTGTGCGAATATCAAAAGTTTCACAGTCCCATATGGCTATCAAATCATTGGCAAAGAAGCTTTTAACAATTGTAGAGATTTGGTTACTGTTACCATTCCAAAATCCCTGAAAAAAATTAAAGAAAACGCTTTTAACAATTGTCGAAATCTTAAAATGATTTACTACAAAGGAACACAGAACGATTTTAATAATATAAATATTGAAAAAGGAAATGATGATTTAAAAAAAGCAGAAATTCAGTATGTATTATAAGCTTCAAATTGTTTTCTTGAAGAAGACAACTCAAAAAAATTGTTGAAAGGAATTTTTAAATTTTTAATTACATACTTGATTTTCATAAAATTTTTGATTTTTAGCGGGAAAAATCAAAATTTCACAATTGTGAAAAAAGAGTTTTTTGTGCATATCCATTAGAAAGGTCAAAAATAAAAAATCGCTATTATTTTTGGCATTATAGCGATTTTTAGGAAACTTACTCTATTTGGAGCTGGTGGCGGGGATCGGACCCGCTCTCTCGGCCTTACCAAGAAAATGCTCTATCAGTAGTGAGTGCGAGCCCTGCCTTTCTAAACTCCATTATTTTACACACAAAAAGTATATCGAAAAATAAAAGTGTTGTCAATCGTTTTGAAAAATTGACACCATTTGACACCTAATATCAAGTTTTTTGCTAAATTTTACGCTTTAAAACTGCCTAAATTGATATAAAACGATTTGGAACTTTGATTTACATTTATACAAAAAAGTTTTCATTTGTTTGACAAAAACTTAATGATTTTTGATACAAATTTCGCTTGTTTATGTTATCATATAAGCATAGGAGAACAAACCATGGCAAACATTAAGGTTTTTGAAAATAGAAAAGTAAGGGCTAAATGGGATGAAGAAAAGGAAGATTGGTGGTTTAGTTTGGTGGATGTTGTTGCAGTTTTAACTGACAGCGCCAATCCAACCGACTATCTAAAAAAACTACGAAAGAGAGATGTTGATTTGGGTGCTTACCTAGGGACAAATTGTCC
>CANQNH010000024.1 GCA_947625165.1 uncultured Clostridia bacterium | reverse complement strand
CCCAAGATGTGAATATGGCTATGCAATGTTTCTCTATGATGATGGCGAAAGCGAACCAGAGGGTGTGATTGAGAAAGACAACAAACTTGCAAACAAACTTTTTGCGGAGGCATATCCAAAACTGAAAAAACTTGCACAAGAGGGCGATATGTATGCCAATTTCATTCTTGGTGCATATCACAACTATGGCATAGGCGGTGTGACAAAAGATTTTTCTCAGGCGATCAAATACATTGAAGAGAGTGCAAAACTTGGACATTCGGGTGCTTGCTATGATATGGGGAAGTTCTATCTCGAAGGCAGGGGAGTTGAGAAGGACAAAGAAAAGGCAAAAGAATATTTGGAAAAAGCCCAAAAAGGTGGGAGCGTTCGCGCAAAAGAAATATTGAAAGAACTTCGATAAAAATCGCTATAAAGCAATTTTTATATAAAACGATTTCTTACAAAAAGAGTATCATATTGTCACAATAGAAATTTCCATTGAAATTGACATTTTGAATTAAATGACAAATTCTAAATCGGGTGGCGTATTCAACTTTTTTTAAGAGAAAATGAATGACTGTTTGTGCTTCTTTAAAAAAGTTGACACCGAAATTTTTTGAGGGGATATGAAAATTTTTGATTGATTAACAATCTAAATCTATGCGCAAAAGACAGGTTTTACGCATAGATAGTCCATATTTTGTATATATTATGCATAACACACTCAAAATATGGTATTATGCAAACTTTTTGATAATCAACGAAGATTTCCTTTTTTTATTTTCTTCTTTCAATTTTCAATATTGATTTTATATACTTTTTGCAAACTTACTTTTTAATTTTTTTGTTTTATGCTTTCTTACATTTTTTATATTTCAACTCCTGTCCGTTTAAGTTTTCTTCTCTCGTAGAAACCCACACTTTTTTTGTCAGAAATTTTTGATAAAACAAAAAATCCTACATCATTCTGCAGGACTTTTTTTTATTTGTTTTTTCGTTTATTCAATTAATTTCAATCAACAGCATTTTATGTTTTTTTCAAATTCGTCAAATATTAAACATAGTTGACTGGTTTCTTCACAGATTTTTTCAATTCTTTCTCTTTTCTTTCATAATAGTTCTGAATGGCTGCTTTGATGCTTTCTTCAGCCAAAATTGAACAATGAATTTTGTGTGGTGGAAGTTCGCCCAAAAGGTCCAAAACTTGTTTGTTTGTCACCTTAAGCGCTTCATCAATCGTCTTGCCTTTGATAAGATCGCAAGCCATATCTGTTGATGCAATCGCTGCGCAGCATCCAAAAGTCTTGAATTTTGCGTTTTCAATGACGCCATTGTCATCAATTTTGAGATACATTTTCATTATATCTCCACAGGCGGCATTTCCAACCTCTCCAATCGCGTTTGCCCCGTGCATTCCGCCTGCATTTCTTGGGTTTTGAAATCTGTCAATAACTGTTTTGCTATACATAATCAAATCCTCCCTGCTTGAATTGGTGAAATTGCTCTCAGTTTTGCAACCACCTTTTGAATTTCGTCTGTGACATAGTCAACATCCGATTTTGAAATGTTTGTTCCAAACGAAAAACGAATTGAACCTTGTGCAATATCATCTGGAATTCCCATCGCTTTCAACACGTGTGAAGGCAAAAGCGACTTTGAAGTGCAAGCAGATGCGGTTGAAACGCAAATTCCTGCAAGGTCAAGAAGCATCAAAATGCTTTCTCCTTCAATTCCGTAGAACGAAACATTCAAAATTGCGTTTGATTTTTGATGTGGATGACCATTCACCTGGAAATATTCCACTTTTTCTTTCAGTTTTTCAAGGAAATAATCGCGAATTGAACGCAGTTTTTTGTTGTTGATAAGATAGTTTCTTGTTGCAATTTCAATCGCTTTTCCAAATCCTGCGATTGCTGGAACATTTTCTGTTCCTGAGCGTTTCCCACGTTCTTGACTTGTTCCGCCATATGTGATTGGGTCAATTCTGACACCATTTTTCACATAGAGTGCCCCAACCCCTTTTGGTCCGTGAATTTTGTGAGCAGACATCGACATAAGGTCAATTTCCATATCCTGAACATCCATCTTCACATTTCCGATTGCCTGAACTGCATCAGTGTGGAACAAAATGCCATAGTCGTGTGCAATTTTTGCGATTGCTTTGATGTTTTGAATTGTTCCAACTTCATTGTTGACGGTCATAATTGAAATCAAAATTGTGTCTTTTCTGATTGCGTGCAACAATTCTGGCATCTTCACAAGCCCATATTGGTCAACAGGCAAATATGTGACCTCAAAGCCCTCTTTTTCAAGTTGTTCGCAAGCATGCAAAACGGCGTGATGCTCGATTGCGCTTGTGATGATGTGTTTTCCTTTGTTTGCGTTTGCGTGAGCAACCCCAAGAATTGCCCAGTTGTCAGCCTCAGTTCCACCACTTGTGAAATAAATTTCATTGGCTTTGCTTGCGTTGATGGCGTTTTTAACCCTATCGCGAGCCCTGTCCAAAATTGCAACAGCATCGCGCCCAAAACTATGAAGAGAGCCAGCGTTTCCATACAAAGTGTTGAAGCAAGGCAGCATTTCAGCCATAACTTCGTTGGAAACATAGGTTGTCGATGCGTTGTCGAGATAAATCTTTCTTTCCATAACCTTTCCTTTTAATTTGAAAATTCAAGAATATTTTAGCACCAAAAAAAAGTATTGTCAATAGGAAAAAGTTTAAAAACTTCCTGAAAACGCAAATTTTTTGAGCATAAATCCATTATTTCTGCTCCCAAGCGGCTTTTTCAGTGAAAATCCAGCATTGTTTTGCAAAAATTTTAAGCAATTAAAAAGGATTTTGCGCATAAATCAAGGAAGATATTTGCTTATGGTGTCAACAACATCTTGCTTTGACCAAAGACCAACGTGCTTTTCTTTTTTCTGCCCGTCAACAAAAAGTATCATTGTTGGAATGCTCATAATTCCAAAACTTCTGGCAAGTTTTTCGTCATTGTCAACATCCACTTTGAAGATTGATATCTTTTCGCCAAATTCTTCTTGAACACTTTCCAAAATTGGCGACATCATCTTGCAAGGCCCACACCAAGTGGCGAAGAAATCAACAAGCACAACACCTTTTTTTGTTTTGTTTTCAAATTCTTTTTCTGTGATGATTTCCATATGAACTCCTTTTCAAAAAAACTTTTTTTCACTAATAATTTTAGCAAATACTTGCAGATTTTCCAAACAAAACACATCAAAATCAATGATTTGCTTTTGAAAGCAACTTTTCAATCACAAATCCGGCACAAACACAGCCACACATCGCTGGAAAATATGATATGCTGCCAACAACCCCTTCCTGCTTTAATTTGATTGGAGGAATGTCACAAGCAACAACATCCAGCGAACTCACTCCTCTTTCTCGCAATTTCTTGCGCAAAACTTTGGCAAGTCCATCGTTGAAAGTTGCAAACACATCCAAAACTTTGAAATTTGCAGAAGAAACTCGATTTCCCGCACCCATTGCCGAAACGATTTGGATGTTGTTTTGCTTGCAAAAACATATCAAATCAACCTTGTCTTGAACGCTGTCAATTGCGTCCACAACAAAGTCAAATCCAGAAATGATTTTTTGAATGTTTTTCTCTGATAAACGCTCGGCAATTGCAACACAATCACAATTTGGATTTATTTCCAAAATCTGCCTTTTCATCACATCTGTTTTCAGCATTCCAACCGTTTTTGTTGTTGCAACAATTTGGCGGTTTATGTTTGTTTCATCAACTCTGTCAAAATCAACAAGTGTCAAATGTCCCACACCAGCACGCGCCAAAAGACTGGCCGCATATCCTCCAACGCCGCCAACTCCAACAACACAAACTTTGCTGTTTTCAAGCACTTTGACGCCCACATCTCCAATCAAAAGCCTTGTTCTGTCATTCCACATTTCAATTTTTCTCCAAATTTCCTTTTGAAAACAACTTCAAAGTTTTCGCCTATATTTCGGTATATTGTGGTGTTATGCGTGCACACCACACTTTATGTTGTGGTGTTATGCAGCAAAAAGAAAAGAAAGTTGAAAACTCAACTTCACTTTCTTTTCTTTAAAGCACATATTTTTTGAGGTCAAAATTTTGCGTTTTGTCTTTGAAAACATTTTGAACATATTTTCTGTCAATGACAACATCAAGCATTGGATGCTCACCCGTTGCATTGAACGAAACATCTTCCAAGACGCTTTCCATAATGGTATGCAAACGCCTTGCCCCCAAGTCCTCACTCGTTTCGTTTTCGCGTTCTGCCATCTCCGCAATTTCGTCAAGAGCATCATCCTTAAACACCAGATTGATGTTGTCAACTTTCAACAAATTTGCATATTGCAAAGTGACAGCATTCTTTGGAGTTGTCAAAATCTTTTTGAAATCATCTTTTGTCAAACTTTCAAGTTCAACACGAATTGGAAAACGACCTTGAAGTTCTGGTATCATATCTTCCATCTTTGCAACGTGGAACGCTCCTGCTGCGATAAACAGAATGAAATCGGTTTTCACATTGCCATATTTTGTCGGAACGGTGCTGCCCTCAACGATTGGCAAAATGTCTCTTTGCACGCCCTCTCTTGAAACATCTGCGCTGTTTGTTGCCTGGCTTTTGCCAATGATTTTGTCGATTTCATCAATGAAGATGATGCCCTGCTCCTCAGCAAGAGCAATCGCCTCTTCGTTGACATTGTCCATATCAATGATTTTGTCGCTTTCTTCTTGCAAAAGCGCCTCTCGGGCATTTCGAACACTCAGTTTCTTTTTCTTATGTTTTGGCGGTGTCAGACCCTCAAACATTGAGCCAAGATTGATTTCGTTTCCACCAAACGCCATCATTGGCTTTGGGGCTTCCAAAACAACAACCTCAACAATTTCGTCCTCCACTTTTCCGGAATGGAGTTCTTCAAATATGGCCTCTCGATTGACTTCAACCATTGTCACTCTGCGATTTTGAAAGAGTGCATCAACAAGTTTTTCTTCCACGATTGGCAAAACTTTTGCCTCGACCTCTTTTTTCTTGTTGTCTTTCACCATTCTCACAGCAACTTCAACCAAGTCTCTCACCATACTTTCAACATCTCGCCCAACATAGCCCACTTCAGTGTATTTCGTTGCCTCAACTTTGACAAATGGTGACCCCACAAGTTTTGCAAGTCTGCGAGCAATCTCCGTTTTGCCCACACCTGTTGGACCACTCATCACAATGTTTTTTGGAGTGATTTCATCGCGGGTTTCTGCCGGCAAACGACTTCTGCGATATCTGTTTCGCAGTGCAACAGCAACCGCTCTTTTTGCCTTTGCCTGACCAACGATGTATTTGTCAAGTTCTGCCACAATTTGTTTTGGTGTGTAGTTCATTTTTCTTTCCTCCAACATTCCAATTTTTCACAATTCATTTTTTTGTTTTCTATTTCTTTTCTTTTAAAACTTTTTGGCTTCGTCACCACTCTCTTTTTTCACACTAAGGCTGTTTTGTTATTCCCTGCCAATCTTTTCTTTCTCACAACTCTTCAACAATGATGTTGTCGTTTGTGAAAACACAGATTTCACTTGCAATTTTCAAAGATTTGTATGCAATTTCTTTGGCGGAATAATCGGTGTTTTGAACAAGTGCGCGTGCAGCAGACAAAGCATAGTTTCCGCCCGAGCCGATTGCACATATGCCATCTTGCGGTTCAATCACATCGCCGGTGCCGGACAATATCAAAATTTGGTTTTTGTCAGCAACAATCATCATCGCATCAAGTTGTCGTGCAGCCTTATCTTCTCGCCAAAGTTGAGCAAGTTCCACCGCACTTCTCATAAGATTGCCCGAAAATTTGTTGAGCATTCCCTCAAACTTTTCAGACAGCGAAAAAGCGTCAGAAACAGTGCCAGCAAAGCCAACCACAACCGAGTTGTGATAAATCCTGCGCACCTTCCTTGCATTGTTTTTGAAAATGATGCTGTTGGACATTGTCACTTGACCATCGCCCGCAACCGCAATTTTCCCATCTCTCTTGACAGCACAGATTGTTGTGCCCTTAAACATATTTTCCATCGTTTTCTCCTTCTTGACATTTTTGCAAACGCACAATCTTTGTTCAAATTATATCACATTTCAAGCAACATTAAAAGCAAATATCTCACAAAACAGTCAAACAGCAATTTTTGCTGATGTAAAAGCGGCCTTCATTCCGTTTGCGTGGTCTGCACAGGTGGTTGAACATAGTCGCACGCAGAACATCTCACCGTTTTGCCTTTTTTGATCAAAGGTTTTTGACATTTTGGACATTTTTCGCCGGTTGGAACATCCCAACTCATAAAATTGCAACCATCTCTGTCCTCGCACGCATAGAAAAACTTGCCGTGCTTTGTGCGAAGTGCATAGACATTCTTGCCACACATTGGGCATTTTGAAACAGGTTTTCTTTCATTCTCCTCAAAAGGTCGAACATTTTTACATTTTGGAAAATTGGAGCAGCCCAAAAATTTGCCGTATCTCCCCTCACGAATGACCATCTTATGCCCACACTTGTCGCAAATCACATCGGTTTCAACAGGTTCTGATTTCATTGTCAGGCTGCTTGCATCGGCATTTTTCAAAAGTCCCTTAAAGCCATTCCAGAAACTGTCAACAACGCTGTGCCACTCGTCCTTGTTTTCGGCAATATCATCCAATCGATTTTCCATATAAGCGGTGAACTTCACATTGATGACGCTGCTGAAAAACTTTTCAAGATATTCCACCATTTTTCGTCCAAGTTCGGTCGGAACAAGCGCCTTGCCATCTTTTGAGCAATAGTTTCTTGCGGTCAAAATGGTGATTGTTGCCGCATAGGTTGCTGGCCTTCCAATCCCTTTTTCTTCCATCGCCTTGACAAGACTTGCCTCCGTGAAGCGTGCTGGTGGCTTGGTGAATTTTTGTTCTTCCTTAATTTCCTGCGCAGCCAAAAGTTCTCCCTCAGTCAACTGTGGGATTTTGTCAGATTTGTCTTTTGAGGCATCTTTATCCTCATCGGTGTATTCCTTATAAACTGCCGTGTAGCCAGCAAATTCAAGCGTTTTGCCGGCTGCCTTGAACTCATAGCCCTCACAACCAAGCGTCACATTCACATTGGAATATTCCGCCTCACTCATCTGGCTTGCCATAAAGCGCTCGTAGATGAGTTTGTAAAGACGATAGTTGTCTTTGGTCAGGCTGTCTTTCACCATATCAGGTGTCAGTTGAATGTTGATTGGCCTTATCGCCTCGTGTGCGTTTTTCTTGCTGGCATATATGTTTGGCTTTGAAGGCACAAATTCTTTGCCAAATTTTTCTGCAACATATTGTCTGCAAGCGGCTTGGGCATCAACAGAAACACGCGTGCTGTCCGTTCTGATGTATGTTATCAGCGCAATTTTGCCTTCGCCCTTCACCTCAACGCCCTCATAGAGTTCTTGCGCCGCTTGTGTGGTTTTTCGAAGGCTCATTCCAAGTTTGTTCAGCGCATCTTGCTGCATAGTGCTGGTTGTGAATGGTGCTTGCGCGTGCGATTTCGTGCGCGTTTTCTTTGTTTCCAAAACCTCAAATTGCTTTCCTTTGATGTCGGCAAGAATTTTGTCAACTTCTTCTCTGTTTTTTGGCTTGATTTTCTTGCCATTATGCCCTGTCAGGCTGGATTTGAACTTTGTTTTGTTCTTTTCGTGCAGCGCCGTGACAGTCCAATATTCTTCCGGTTTGAAGGTTTCAATTTCTTTTTCTCGGTCAACCACAAGTTTCAAAGCAACCGATTGCACCCTGCCTGCCGACAGTTTTGGCGCAATCTTGCGTGAAAGAATTGGTGAAAGTTTATAGCCCACAATTCTGTCAAGCACGCGCCTTGCCTGTTGAGCATTGACAAGGTTGAGGTCAATGGCACGAGGCTCAGTCAGCGCCTTCAAAACCGCCTTTTTGGAAATTTCGTTGAATTGTATGCGGCATTTGGTGTTTGGGTCAAGTCCAAGAACATATGCCACGTGCCAAGAAATTGCCTCGCCCTCTCTGTCGGGGTCGGTTGCAATCAAAACTTCGTCTGCGTGTTTTGCTCTTTTCTTCAAATCCTCAATGAGCGCCTTCTTGTCTGGATTGATTTCATAGTGCGGCTCATAGTTGTTTGTCAAATCAATGGCAAAAGCCTTTGCAGGCAGGTCGCGAATGTGCCCCTTTGTTGCAAAAACTTCAAATCCATCTCCAAGATATTTTTTCAATGTGTCCCGTTTTGCTGGGGCCTCAATAACAACAAGTTTCAAAACAAACTCCTTTTTTTTCGAAATGTATTTTTTCTTATCCCCAATTTATGCCAGACAGAATTTTTGCGCTGCCAACCTTTTTATTAAACCACGAATTTCCAAAGTTGTCAAACAACTGTTCAAAATATTGACAGGAATTTTTGTTTCAGATGCCAAAAAGTCGAAATCGCGCTCCTCATTCTCAAGAAGTTCGACAATTTTCTGCTCGTCAAACGAAAGTTCGACAAACATCCCAGCCTTGTTCTCACGAACATTGTCAAGGCCATAAAACTCAGCAATTTCTGACGCATCAAGCACGCATTCGGCTTGCCCGGTTTTTATCAACATATTTGGAAGTTCACTTTTGCTGCTGGTGACATTCCCCGGAACAGCAAAAATGTCCTTGCCATATTCAAGAGCATATTCCTTCGTGTGAAGAGTGCCGCTTTTCAACCCTGCCTCTGAAATAAGAATGCCCTTGCTGACACCTGCGATGATGCGATTTCGGCGCGGAAAAGTGTATTTCTTTGCACTGAAAGATGGAGGATATTCACTCAAAATCAAACCTTTTGCCGCAATTTCTCGTGCAAGGTTCATATTTGTTGACGGATAAACATGCGAAAAACCGCTGCCAATGATGGCAACAGTCTTTCCGCCGGCATTCAAAGTTGTGCGATGGGCAATTTCGTCAACACCATAACACAGCCCACTGACAATCACAAAACCCGCCTCAGCAAGTTTTTTGACAAATTTTTCCGTCACCAATCTTCCATAAGAAGTTGGCATACGCGTTCCCACAACGCCAAGGCAGTTTTGTTCCAAAAGCGACAACTCACCTTTTGCAAAAAGAATTAAAGGTCTGTCCGGCAAATCAATCAAAGAGCGAGGATATTTTTCAGAAAACACAGTGACAATCTCAATCCCAGATTTTGTCATATTTTCAATCGAGCCATCAAGTTGTTGTGGGTCATAGTTTTCTCTCAAAGCCTCAATTTCACTCGCAGAAAACACATCTTGCCACAATGTCTTTTCAAAAAGGATTTGTTCAACAGTTGGAAAAGCATCATCGCCATCGGATGAAAACTTTTCCAAAAGTGTTTCTTGCTTTTTGTTTGGCACTTCATTCATCGACATAAAAATCAGAAATCTGTCAATTTTTGAAATCAAATTTTTCCTCCTAAAAGTTGCATAACACCACAATATATGGTGTATTATGCGTGCGTATCACCTCAAAGCCTTGTGTTCTTTTCACACACTCCAATATTTTCTGTCAAGCCCGCGATATGAAATCGCCTCAGCAAGATGCTCTGGCTTTATCTCTTTTTCGCCATCAAGGTCAGCAATTGTTCTTGCAACCTTCAAAATTCTGTCGTGCGCCCGCGCACTCAATTTGAGATTGTTGAAAGCCTGCTCCATAAGTCTTGTGCATTCCGGCGAAAGAGGGCAAAACTTTTTCATTTGCGGCACTGTCATTTTTGCATTTGAGAAATTTTTGGAATTTTTGAAACGTTCAAGTTGAATTTGCCTTGCTTTGTCAACTCTTTTCTTTATTTCAGCAGAACTTTCGCTTTTTCCCGTGCTGCTAAGTTCGGAAAATTTGACACTGTCAACTTCAACTTGAATGTCAATCCTGTCCATTATCGGTCCCGAAATGCGAGAAAGATATTTATGTATCTGCACTGGCGAACATTTGCACTCACGGTCTTTTGAGCCATAATATCCGCACGGACAAGGGTTCATACTTGCAACAAGCGTGAAATTTGATGGATATGTGATTGTTTGGTTCACCCTTGACACCGTTATTGTTCCGTCCTCCAACGGCTGACGCAAGGTTTCAATCATCTGCTTGGAGTATTCCGGAAATTCGTCCAAAAACAAAACTCCATTGTGCGCCAAACTCACTTCTCCTGGCTTTGACTTTGCTCCACCGCCCGTCATACTGATGGTTGTTGCGGTGTGGTGTGGCGAGCGAAATGGTCGCTTTGAAACAATTCCTTTTTTCAGGTCAAGTTCACCCGCAACAGAGTGAATTTTTGTCACTTCCAAAGCCTCTTCAAAGGTCAAATCAGGCAAAATGCCGGCAAAACATTTGGCAAGCATACTTTTTCCGCTGCCAGGAGGACCAATCATCAAAACATTATGACCTCCCGCTGCGGCAATTTCAAGCGCGCGTTTTGCCTGCGCCTGCCCCTTCACATTTTCAAAGTCCAGAATGTTCTCATCAGATTTTATGGCTTCTTGAAAAGATTTCGTTTCAAGCGGCTTGATTTCTTCCTGATTTTCGCCATTCAAGAAATCCACCGTTTCTTTCAAAGTTGAAAGTGCGAAAATTTCAATTCCGTCAATGAACCTTGCCTCTTCGGCGTTTTCCTTTGGAATGACAAACTTCTTGAAACCCATATTTCTTGCAGAAATAAGCATTGGCAAAACGCCACGCACTTTTTTTATGCTGCCGTCAAGTGACAATTCGCCAATAAAAATGAAATCTTTGTATGTTTTTGTTTTGATTTGCAGTGATGCAGACAAAATCCCAATTGCAATTCCCAAATCAAAAATTGGTCCTTCTTTTTTGATGTCTGCTGGAGCAAGATTGACTGTGTAATGTTTCACCGGAAATTCAAGACCCGAGTTGCGTATTCCAGATTTGACCCTTTCTTTTGCCTCTTTCACTGCTGTGTCGCCAAGCCCAACAATTTCAATGCTTGGAATGCCACCAATCATATCAGTTTCAATCTGAACAAGAAAGCCCTCAATTCCAACAAGTCCAAATCCCAAAACTTTTGATAACATTTTCACCTCACATTTGGACTTATTATATCAAATTGTTTGCTCATTTCAAAACAAATTGCAAAGCGTAAGAAAATTTTGAAAAATCTTTAAAAAAATGCCTATAATTTTTCAAATTCTTTGTTTAAAAATTTTATCAATTTTTATTTTTTTCATATCTTTTTAAACATTTCAACATAAAGAATAAGGCACAAAAAGAAAAGGATTGGAGAAAACAACCCTTTTCAAGACAACTTTCACAAAATGGCACACTCATCAAGAAATGAAATGTTGCCAGATGCTTGAATTTTCAATAGAAGATTATTCCCATCAAAAATGCAACAGCAACCGCAAAACAGAACACAATGATGCCCCACTTCGCCAATTTTGTTTTCAACATTTTTTTGTTGAATTGTTTTTTGTAAGTTGCAACATTTGCATCAAAATCTTGTGCTGACAGTTGCTTGCTGTTGATTGTGTCTGCGCGAAACAACTCAAATTCTTCTGCAAGTTCTTTCTTGAATGTGGTGAAAAACTGCCAAATCAGCCAAACACCCCAAAACAGTGACAACAACAAAAGCAAGGACAGGACAAAATAGACAAATCCCGCCCAAACTCTGTTGAGCAACGCAAATATTCCCGCAAGGACAATCAATATCGCGGTGACAATGTATGGCAAATTTTTCATTCAAAGCCCTTTTCTTTTGAAGTTCAGTTTCGCAAAGCAATTCCCTCATTGCTTAGAAATTGAAAGTGAAAATATAGAAAATGAGAATCAAAACAGTTGCAACAATCCAAGCAACAAGCCACCAAATGTTGCGCTTGTTCCAGCCCGTTCCGCGTTTGCGCAGTGTCCAATAGAAACCAAGCCAGATCAAGATGATGTAGGACAAACATTCGCCAACTGCGTGGAAAGCATTTGCAACGTTTGGGCTATGCTCTCTGAAAATCAGGTGCAAAATCAGAGCAAGTGCAATCAACATAATTGCAAAGTATGCCAAACAATCCAAAATCTTTGTGCTTGACCAAGTTCTTGGAGTTTTGGTTTTCTTTGTTTTCGTTTGAGTTGTTTCCTTTTTTGTTTCGGTTTTCGTGTTTGTTTTCTCTGACATAAAAACATTCCTCCTTTTTTAAATTTTTTTATGAAGCAAACAACACAAAAGTGTGTTTGGAACATACATCATTTTGCAGTTTCGCTGAACCTGCTTTCCCTTATCACATTGACTTTGATTTGACCAGGATATTGCATCTCGTTTTCAATCTTTTGAGCAATTTCTTTTGCCATAAACATTGCCTCGCTGTCCGACACCTCAGTTGGTTTGACGATGATCCTCACCTCTCTTCCTGCCTGAACAGCAAACGATTTGTCAACGCCTTTGAAACCATTTGCAATCTCTTCAAGTTGTTGCAAGCGCTTGATGTAGTTTTCAAAACTATCTCTTCTTGCGCCAGGTCTTGAACTTGAAATTGCATCTGCAACCTGAACAATCACCGCCTCAATGCTCTTGAACTCAACATTGAAATGATGCGCCTCAATGCAGTGAACAACCGCCTCGCTTTCACCACATTTTCTTGCAAGTTCCACACCAATCTGAACGTGCGTGCCTTCTTGTTCGTGGTCAAGAGCCTTGCCGATGTCATGCAAAAGTCCACCTCTCTTTGCAACCTTCACATTTGCACCCATTTCGCTTGCCAAAAGTCCAGCGATGATGGATGTTTCAATGGAGTGTTTGAGAACATTTTGCCCATAACTTGTGCGATATTTCAGTCTGCCAAGAGTTTTCATAATCTCCGGGTTGAGATTGAAAATTCCTGTTTCGTTGCAAGCATCATCAGCCGCCTGTTTGACCATTTTGTCAACTTCACGCTGCATTTTTTCAACAATTTCTTCAACGCGAGTTGGATGAATTCGCCCGTCAGCAATAAGTTTTTCCAGCGACAACCTTGCAACCTCTCGTCTGATTGGGTCAAATCCAGAAATTGTGATTGTTTCTGGTGTGTCGTCAATAATCAGTTCCACACCCGTTGCTGCCTCAATTGCACGAATATTGCGCCCCTCTCGGCCGATTATTCTCCCCTTCATTTCGTCATTTGGAAGAGAAACAACCGACACTGTCATCTCGCTTGTTGTTTCAGTTGCACATCTTTGAAGCGCCTGCCCGATAATCCATCGAGCCTTGTTTTCGCCTTCCTCGCGCGCATCGTCCTCAATCTTTTTGACAATGCTTGCCGCTTCTTTCTGCGCATCATCACGCATATTTGCAATCAGCATATCTTTTGCCTCTTGCTTTGAAAGTTGCGCAGTTTTTTCAAGTTGTTCAACAATCTGACCTTTCAAGGCTTCTTGTTCTTTCTTGATTTTTTCAAGCCCCTGCTTTTCTTCTTGAACAGATTTTCGCTCTTCGTCAAGTTGTTCGTTTTTCTTGTCAACGGCTTGCTCTTTCTTTTCGATGTATTCTTCCCGTTGAGACAGCCTTTCTTCCAACTTTGTCACTTCCAAGCGCCTGTCTTTGACTTCGTTTTCAACTTCTTCCTTAAGTTTTTGTGACTGTTCTTTGCTTTCAAGAATTGCTTCTTTCTTTATGGTCTTTGCCTCTGCATACGCATCTTCAATGATTTTGATTGCATTTGATTTGTTTTTTTGAAGTTTTTTGTTGCTGTAAAGTTTGAACACCAAAAATCCTATGATTGCACCAACCAAAAGACATATGATGCCAGAAACCACGCCTGACACGATTGCAGAAGAAGAGCCAGCAAGTAGTAAATTTTTCATAAATTCTCCTCTTCAAAATCCTCTTTATTTTTAAGACGCAGCCCGATATGACGAAAAAATAAGGGGCAAACTCTTAAACAATTCAAGTTTACCCCATTTTCTTTATCTTTGTCAAACAAATTCAGCAATTTTAAAATTTTTGATATGTTTTTGAAATGTTTGATTATGAAAAAGCATCAAACCGCTTTTTTCTCTTCGGACTTAACCTCTCTTTTGACCAGAATTGGAGCGGCATCCTTCTCGATGAAGTCTTTTGTTATGACAATTTTTTGATAGATGCTTGGGTCTGGAAGGTCAAACATAAGTTCCAGCATTTTTGCCTCCATAATTGTGCGAATGCCGCGCGCGCCCGTTTTCAAATCGATTGCTTTTTGCGCGATGTAGGCCACAACTTCATCATCAAACTCGATGTCAAGCCCGTCAATTTTGAACATTTGTTTGTATTGTTTGATGAGCGAATTTTTTGGCTCAACCAAAATGCGTTGCAGCGCTTTGGCATCAAGGTTGTCAAGCCCAGTCACAATTGGCAAGCGGCCGACAAATTCCGGAATAAGTCCAAATTTGATGAGGTCGTCTGGCTGAACATCTTTGGAATAGTCCACTTTGGCTTTTTCGGTTGAATTTTTGACATTGGCATTGAAACCGATTGAAGATGACGAAAGACGCTTGTGAATGATGTCATCAAGTCCGACAAAAGCGCCGCCGCAAATGAACAAAAT
Organism: uncultured Clostridia bacterium; assembly: GCA_947625165.1. Classification (GTDB taxonomy): domain Bacteria; phylum Bacillota; class Clostridia; order Christensenellales; family UBA1242; genus Caccovivens. The sequence goes on along the minus strand of CANQNH010000024.1, from coordinate 3,644 downwards.
GTTGGTTGTGTCAATTTGCAGCATTTCCTGATGAGGATGTTTTCTTCCGCCCTGAGGAGGAACACTTGCAACAGTGCTTTCAATGATTTTCAAAAGAGCCTGCTGCACACCTTCACCGCCGACATCGCGTGTCAAAGAGCGGTTTTCACTTTTTCTTGCAAGTTTGTCGATTTCGTCAATATAGATGATGCCTCTTTGAGCCTTTTCAATGTCGAAATCGGCATTTTGGATGAGTTTCAAAAGCACATTTTCAACATCCTCGCCAACATAGCCAGCCTCAGTCAAAGTTGTTGCGTCAGCGCAAGCAAAGGGCACATCCAAAATTTTTGCCAAAGTCTTGACAAGCAAGGTTTTTCCAGAGCCTGTTGGGCCAATCATCAAAACGTTGCTTTTTTCAAGTTCAACGGGTGCTTTATCGGCAGTTTCTTTATTTTTCTTGGCATTGATTTTGTTGTGATAGTTGTAATTTATCCTCTTATAGTGGTTGAACACAGCCACAGAAAGCACTTTTTTGGCTTGTTCCTGCCCGATAACATAGTCATCAAGGGCCTTTTTGATTTCCTTTGGAGAGGGAAGGACCAAATCCTTGAAAGTTTTGACTTTCATTGTCTCTTCTCGAATGATGTCGGCGCAAATTCTTATGCAATCGTCACAAATGAAAGCATCGCCATTTGGGCTTGCAATAAGTTTTTTCGCCATTTTCTGTGGGCGTCCACAAAAAGTGCAGTTGCACATTTCAATATCTTTCATTTTCACTCCCAGATTATAATTTGGCACAACATTTGGTGTATTATGCACTGCATACCACACCGCATATTGTGTTTCACTTTGTTTCTTTTTTGGATTTTCTTGTCACAAAAATGTTGTCAATCAAACCATATTTTTTTGCTTCTTCTGGCGTCATATAGTTGTCACGGTCGGTGTCTTTTTCAATTTCGTCCAAAGTTTTGCCCGTGTTGTTGCTCAAAATTTTGTTGAGCATATTTTTTGTCTTTTTCATATGTTGAGCCTGAATTTCGATGTCGCTTGCCTGACCTTGTGCGCCTCCAAGTGGTTGATGTATCATAATTTCGCTGTTTGGAAGTGCAAATCGCTTGCCTTTCGTTCCGCTTGAAAGAAGGAATGCACCCATTGATGCTGCAAGACCGATGCAGATTGTGGAAACATCGCATTTGATATAGTTCATTGTGTCGTAGATTGCAATCCCTGCGCTCACTGACCCGCCAGGACTGTTGATATAAAGATATATGTCCTTGTCAGGATTTTTGCCTTCAAGATATATCAGTTGCGCGATGACAACATTTGCTGTTGCATCTGTGATTTCTCCGCTGAGGAAAATAATTCTGTCCTCCAAAAGTCGTGAATAGATGTCATAAGACCTTTCACTTCCGCCTGTTTGGTCGATGACCATTGGTATCATCATAATTTCACCTCCAAAAAGTTTTCTTTAAAATATTTTTTTAATCAGTTTTTCTTCATAACCACTTTTTCTTATTTTTCTTATTCGTCATCTGAAACAACTGTGGTTTTGTTGTGTTCTCTCAAAAATTTGTGAACTTTTCTCAAAGAAATTTGGCTTTCAATTCGAGCAATTTCATCCTCATCTGTGACGCCCTCTGATGCTGCTTTCAATTCTTCCTCAGAAACTTTGATGTTTTGTTCATTTGCAATTCTGCGATAGATAAGCCTTGCCTTGATGTTTCTGATTGTTTGTGCCCTCAATCCGTTGATATAATCTTCAAGTGAGTTCTGCCCTGCAGACAAAATGTATTGCTCAAGGGTCAAGTTGTATGGTGCCAATGCCTCTTCAAGCGACCTCATCTGATAGGAAACATTGCTTGAAATCATACTTTCAGGCAGTTCAATATTGGTTTTCTCAACAAGCAGATTTCGAAGATTATATTCAAATTCCTGCTCTTGCTGATTTTCCTTCATAGTTTGAATATGAGCAAAAGTGGCTTTTCTATACTCCTCCAGAGTTTCATATTCTGTCGCATCCGCAATAAATTTGTCATCAACGGTTGGAAGAGTTTTCTCTTTCACCTCTTTGACTGTCACTTTGAAAGATGCCTTCTTGCCCTTAAATTCTTCATAATAGTTTTCAGGGAAAGTCACATTCACATCAAAAGTTTCGCCTTTCTTATGTCCAACAAGTTGGTCCTCAAATGTGTCAACAAGTGAGTGCGAGCCAATTTCAACGCGATAGTCCTCTGCTGTGCCGCCAGGAAATTCAACATTGTCGATGAAGCCCATAAAGTCAATCACAGCAACATCGCCCTGTTTGAGAGGTCTGTCAACATCGTCAAATTTTGCATTGTCCTCGCGAAGATGGAAAAGTTCGTGCTCAACATCTTTCTCGGTTGCCTCGGCAGAGTGAACCTCAATTGTGTTGTCGGTGTATTTGCAAAGTTCAAAGTCTGGCACAACCTCAACCACAAATTTAAGTTTCACCCCATTGTCCACGGTGTAAGATTGAAGTTGAATTTGTGGCTTTGCAACAGGCTCATATTCTGGATGTTCTGTCAGAACCTCAACCATAACTTTTTCATAGAAGTAAATCAAAGCGTCATCAAAGAAAACTGTGTCGCCATAGGTTTTTTCGATGACCTTTCTTGGTGCGTGACCTTTGCGGAAACCGACAACAGAAAAACTGCCTTTGTTTTTCTCATAGACCTTCTGCAAGCCTTCTTCCCACTCCTGATTTGTCAGTGTCACATTCACTTCAACTTTTGTTTTGTCTTTTTCGATTGTAAACATAAAAACTCCTTTATTCTTTCTCGTATAATTTTCGGCGAATTTTGAAAATTCACAAAATCTTTTAAATTCTAACATAATTCGTCAAAAAATGCAACTGTTTTTCATTTCTTTTTTTGTCCACTTTTGTCGAAAAAAGATTGCGAAAGTCGAAACACAAAAACAAGAAAAGCAAATCCACATAATTTTAGCAAATATGAAAAATTTTTGCAGTAAAACATTTTGAAAAAAATTGACTTCTTTTGCCGAAAGGACTAGAATATTTTATATTGCAAAATCACACACATCACACTCAAAAAAAGCAATTTGAAGCACAAAAAGGAGGTTTTTCGTATGCCATCTGGAAGTCACTATGGAAGTTCAGGAAGTCACAGCAGTGGTGGAGCATCGCGCGGAGGAAGTTCGTCAAGCAGTTCCAGAACATCTGCCAGGTTTTCGCCGTTCTTCTCAACAATATTCATCGGACGCGGCTTGCGGACAACAGTTCCGCAAAAATATCGTTGGATGAGCGTTCTTTCATCCTTTTTGATTGTTGCTGCCATAATGGTTTTGATGGTTGGACTTGTGCTTATTCCAGCGTCAAGCACCACCAAAATTGAGCAGGACTATGCATACTATCAAGATATGATTGCCTATGCAGAACTGCACCCAGAACTCATAAAAGAAGCAACCGTCAGTGACCGTTTTCTCAACGAAAGTTGCGGAAAATATTACATCACCTATTCACTCGATTTGGACAACGGAGATGGGCATCTTGAGGGCTATTCTTTTTCTGTTTACACCCTTTCCACCGCACCGCGCATTGATGACACAATTAAGGTTGCAGTCAACTCAGCAACCGTCACGCTTGACACAGACAGCATTCCGATGGACTCTAAAGACATTCCGCT
>CANQNH010000023.1 GCA_947625165.1 uncultured Clostridia bacterium | reverse complement strand
CATTGAATTGGAACAATCAAACTGTCAGCTGCGGTCAGAGCATTTACGGTTATCAGCAACAGAGAAGGTGGACAATCAATCAGAATAAAATCATAATCTGCCTTGATTTTATCCAAAATGTGCTTCAAAACCATCTCTCTTTGCGGAATTTGTATTAATTCAACCTCTGCGCCAGCCAAATCTACTGTCGAAGGGATGATAAACAAATTTTCAACAATTGTTGGCTTGATGACTTCGTCATAGTTGCTGTCACCGCCAATCAAGTCATATATGGTTTTCAAGTCCTTTGTTTTGTTGATGCCAAGTGCCGTTGTGGCATTTCCTTGTGAGTCCACATCGACAACAAGCACTTTTTTGCCCATCATTGCCATATAAGTTGCCACATTGACACAAGTTGTTGTTTTTCCGACCCCACCTTTTTGATTTGCAAAAGCAATAATTTTTCCCATCTGTTTGTCCTTTTTTTTCTTTATCAAAAGAAATTATACAATAAATTTGTTAAAAATTAAAGAATTTTCACACTTTTTCGCAAAAAAATAATTTATTTTTAAAAAATTAAAGAAGAAAAACAAAAAAAATATGAAATAAAATTTCTTTTTTATTTATTTTGACGATTTAGCAGGTTTTTCAAAATTTTGTTTTTTTATCAATAAATAAAAATTGGACAGCGAAAGTTGTTCAACTTTAAAAATAAAACGCTCAAATCTATTCGCAAAAAATACTAAATTGGCTTTGTTTTTGGCAAATTCTGTGGGCGAGGATATTTTGAAGGCGTTTTTTCGATTTTTTTTATGAACAAAATATTCCTTTCACAAGTTTCTTTTTCGCCGATTATGTATTTTTCAACTTTTTCAACTTTTCCGCCAAGAGTTTTTATGGCTTTTTCCGCACTTTTCAATTCTTCATCAAGTTTTGTGGACTTATATATTATCGCGCTTCCTCCAACTTTTGTTAATGGCAAAAGATATTCCACCAGGGTGTTGAGAGGGGCAACCGCTCTTGCGACAGAGAAATCAAACGCTTCGCGATGAGTTTTTGCAAAATCTTCTGCTCGCGAGTGAATGGCAACGCACTTTGTGAGTTTAAGTTTTGAAATTGTGTCGTTTAAAAATCCCACACGCTTGTTTAGGCTGTCAATCAGGCACATATCAAGGTCAGGGCGCAAAATTTTTATCGGCAACGCAGGAAAACCTGCACCACTTCCAACATCAACCACGATTGAATTTTGTGGAATGGCGTCTATGGGCAAAACGCTGTCTAAAAAATGTTTTTCAAAAACCTCATTTTCTTCTGTGATTGCGGTGAGATTGAATTTTTTGTTTGTGTCGATAAGCGTTTCGAAAAACAATTTAAACTGTTCTTCTTGAGTTTTGTTTAAAAATATGCCTTTTTTTTCAAAAATTTTTGTTAAATTGCTCATTTTTTCCCTTTTTTTACTAAAATTGACAGAATTGAAATATCGGCAGGTGAAACGCCTGATATGCGTGATGCTTGTCCAAGATTGAGGGGCCTTATTTTTGACAATTTTTCGCGTGCCTCAACTCTTAGACCTTTTATTGACATATAATCAAAGTCTTCTGGGATTGAAACATTTTCATTTGCAAGCATTTTGTCAATTTCCTCCTGTTGCTGTTTGATGTATCCTTCATATTTGATTTTTGTGTTGACAATCTCAAGAAGTCTGTTGTCATAATTGCTGTCAAACAAATGATATTCTTCATTAATTTTAAAAATATCAATGTTTGTCCTTTTCAGAAAGTCGCAAAATTTCAAATTTTCTTTTGGCACACTTTCGCCGTTTTTTTCAAAGAATTTGGCCAATTTTTCATCTGTGTTAACTTTTTTTTGCAAAATTTCTTCAATTTCTTCAATTTTTTTACATTTTTCTTTGAATTTTTTGTATCTTTCATCATCGACAAGCCCAACGCTTCGACCAATTTCTGTCAAACGGACATCAGCATTGTCCTGGCGAAGAAGCAGCCGATATTCCGCACGGCTTGTCATCATTCGATATGGCTCGTTTGTGCCTTTGGTGACAATGTCGTCAATCAGTACGCCGATGTATGCATCACTTCGTTTCAAAACAAGTTGAGGGCGGTTTTTGTTGAATAAACTCGCGTTTATGCCAGCAATAATTCCTTGCGCACCAGCCTCTTCATAGCCGCTTGTGCCGTTGATTTGCCCGGCGAAAAACAGCCCTGAAATTGTTTTCAATTCTAGTGTTGGCTTCAACTGAGTTGGGTCAATGCAGTCATATTCAATTGCATAGGCATCACGCATAATTTCGGCGTTTTCCAGCCCCACAACCGAATGCACCATCTCTTTTTGCAAATCGGCAGGCATTGATGTTGAAAAGCCCTGAAGATAAAGCTCCTGCGTGTCCAGTGCCTCGGGTTCAAGAAAAAGTTGATGGCGTTCTCTGTCCGCAAAACGAACAACTTTTGTTTCGATAGATGGGCAATATCGTGGTCCAACGCCCTTGATTTCACCAGAAATTGCTGGCGCTTTGTCAAGATTGTTTCGGATGATTTCGTGAGTGAGCGGGGTGGTGTAAGTCAAGTGGCAAATTGCCTTGTTTTCCACCTTTTCTTCGGTCATGGTTGAGAAAGAAAGGGTGTTCTCATCGCCAAGCTGCGTCTCCATTTTTGAAAAATCAACACTTCGTGCGTGAATGCGAACAGGAGTGCCTGTTTTAAAACGAAGAAGACGAATTCCAAGATTTTGCAGGCAGTTTGACAAGAAATTTGCATTTTTGAAGCCATTTGGCCCTGTTTTTTCACGATTTTTTCCTATGATAATTTCGCTTTTAAGGTAAACTCCCGTGGCAAAAACAACGCTCTTTGCAACATATTTCAGTCCCAACTGTGTTGTCACAATTTTTTTGTCACCAGCAATTTCAATAGATGTCACTTCTCCTTGGCGGATGACGATGTTTGGCTCATTTTCCAACACTTTTTTCATTTCGGTGTGATAGGCGTTTTTGTCTGCCTGAACCCTCAGACTTTGCACTGCTGGGCCTTTGCCGCGATTTAGCATTCTGATTTGCAAAGCTGTTTTGTCAGCGATAATGCCCATTTGACCGCCAAGAGCATCAATTTCGGCAACAAGTTGCCCTTTTGCTGTTCCGCCAATGGAAGGATTGCACGCCAAAAAAGCGATGGCATCCAAACTTATTGTCAAAAGAAGAGTTTTGTTTCCGGTGCGTGCAAGAGCAAGGGCTGCCTCGCAACCCGCGTGCCCGGCTCCAACAACAACACTGTCAAACTGTTCCATTTCTTTTTCTTCCATTTTTCTCTCTTGATTTATTGATTTTTGCAAAATTTTTGTTTTTATTTTATTTGCCCAAACAAAATTTGCTGAAAATAAGGTCAATTATGTCCTCATTTTCGGTGTTCCCGGTGATTTTTCCAAGCGTAAGCCAAACTTGTTTAAGTTTCATCGCCAAAACGTCCAAAGTTGTGTTCAAAAACTGATTGTCTAAAATTTCTTCAAGCAATTTTAACGAATTTTTGAGAATTTCAAATTGTCTTTCGTTTGTCACCACAAGTTTGTTGAAATCAATCTTGTTTTTTATCACCATTTCATTGATTTTTTTCTTTAAAACATCAATTTTTTCGTTTTTTAGTGCAGAAATTTCAATTTCGTTGGCAAATTTTTCTATTTTTCGTGGCTTGTCACTTTTGTTTATCACAACCAAGCAATTTGCGTTCCTTTCCTCAAGCATCTGCCAAATTTTTTTGTCGTCAGAGGACATAGTTTCGCTTCCGTCAAGCACAAAAAGCACCAAATCAGCAGTTTGCAAACTTTTTTTGCTACGTTCAATCCCAATGCTTTCCACAACTTCTTTTGTTTCGCGAATGCCGGCTGTATCGGTCAAATTGATTTTTATGCCCTCAAAAACATAAGACGCTTCAATTTGATCACGTGTTGTGCCTTGAATGTCTGTCACAATCGCACGCTCTTCGCCCAAAAGTGCGTTCATAACGCTGCTTTTTCCAACATTTGTTCGCCCAATCAGTGCCACATTTATGCCGTTTTTGAGATATTTTGCACTTTTTGAGTTTTCAACAATCTGCAAAAGTTCGCTCTTTATTTTTTCCATCCTTTGCCAGATGTCATTTTTGAGCTTTGTTTCTTCTGTTTCGTCAGGATAGTCAAGTCCGACTTCAATTTCTGCCAGCAACAATTTGATTTCTTCTTGCGCTTTCAAGATTTTCTTCGCCAAAAGCCCGTTTGTCACTTGAAGGCTGCTCATAAGTTCGCCTTCACTTTCAGCATTGATTTCTCCGACAATCGCCTCGGCCTTGTCGAGTGTGATTTTTCCGTTTATGAATGCCCTTTTTGAAAATTCCCCAGGCTCCGCCATTTTTGCACCTGCGTCAAGGCACTGCTCCAACACTTTTTGAGCAAGCAGCACTCCGCCGTGCACTTGAAACTCCACAATGTCTTCACCCGTGTAGGAAAACGGTGCTTTGAAAAAGACCATAAGGCATTGTTCAAACGAATTTTCCGCAACTTTAAAGTTGCCAAAATACATTTTTCGAGGGACAATTGTTTCAAAATCCAAATTTTTTGCAAAAAAAACTTTGAGTGCAATTGACAAACTGTCTTTGCCGCTCAATCGGATTATTGAAATTGCACCCATACCAAGCGGGGTGGCAATTGAAACAATTGTGTTTTGCTGCATAGCGATATTATAACACCAAAAATTGAACAAAATCAAGATTATTTTGTGTGAAATGTTTTATTTTCACAAAATTCAAATTTTTTGACTGAATTTTGCTTTCAAAGAATTTAGATGTAAATAATTTCTTTCAAATCAAATTTGTCGAAAAATCAATTTGTTTTTCCTAAAATTTGTGATATCATCATTCTGGAGAAACAAATGATTGGAAAAGTTTTTGTTAGCCACAAATATGACTTGTTTTATGCATACAGGCAGTTGAGAAAAATAGAAACTGCAAACACTCTCATTTTGGGGTCGTCACACGGGCATTTGGGGTGGTTTGTTGATGAAAGTGCGGGGGGGGGAGAAGTCAATCTTTCTGTTGCTTCTCAGGACCTATATTATGGATTTAAACTCTACGAAACTTTCAATCGTGTGAACATAAAAAATGTTGTTCTGTTTTTTTCTGTCTTTTCTCCGGGGGCTTGCTTGTTGAAAACTTTAAACAGAAATCAATGCATACTTTACAAGCAACTTTTTCATATTGGTTATCAATATGACGATATTGCAAACGAAAACAAGTTTTTTCAAAAAGAGCCGGCTGTTCAAAAAATGGTTTCAAAGGAACTCGGAAATCAAACAAGACTGGAAAAACGCACGGAAGGCACGTTGAATTATCGCAAAAAAATTTATAGAGGCAAACACAAATCAAAAATTCATAATGTTGCCCTTAAAAATCTGAAAAACAATAAACGCAAAATCAGCCAGATGGGATATCTGAGGAAATTGATTGATGAAACTGAGCGAAATAAGCAAAAATTTGTGATTGTGCTTTCGCCAGCAACAAATGCATATAAAGAAGTTTTGCCTCCGCCAAACGAACTGTTTTCAGAAGTTTTTCAGTTGGTGAAGGGCAAAAAAGCAAAGGTTTTTAATGGTTACGATTGTCCGCTGTTTGAAAACGACTGTTTTGCAGATGGTGATCATTTGAACAATAAAGGTGCACATATTCTGACTGAGCAAGTGAAAAAAATTCTAAACGAAACAAAAACATATTAACAATTTGGTTTTTAATGAAGAGAACAAATAAAATGATTGAGTTAAATGAAAAAACACGAAAAAAATCGTGTTTTTTTGTTGAAATCGTGATGAAAATTTATGCCGTTGCAGAATTTTCGGCAATTTTCTTTTCGCTACGAGCAAAATATTTTTTGTATGAGCGTTTGCAAAAATTTTTGTGCTTTGCTTGTTCTGTGCCATTTGGATTGTTGAAATTGTATGGTCCATTCACTTTCCAACCATTGAACCAGCCAATTTTTATGGCATTCTTTGGGCACATAAATGAGCATCGCATACACATTATGCAATTCTTGCCAAAAACAAAATGTCCGTCTTCAATCTTGATGTTGTGGGTTGGGCAATCTCTGACACACTTTGCGCAGTGAATGCAGTTTTTGTTGACCTTATATTTTTTCCCATTAAAGCGGCCGCCCCAATGTTCAATTCGAAAAACATATGCCAAAAAGCCTCCAAGAAAAACGCGCCCGAGTTTGACATCTTTCTGTGAAACAATTTCTTTGCAGTCAATTGGAATAAGTTGGCTGGCCGTTGTCCACATTTTGTATGCCATACTGTCTGAGTGTCGAAAAATCATATTGTATGGCATACAATAGTGATATTCGTTGTGAAGCACAAAACCTTTCTTCTTCAAAATTTTTCTTATTTTGATTGACGAAATGTTGTTAAGTTTCAGCGGCTCTCCAGATGTGTTGATGATGAAAAGGCGTTTTCCATTGTCCACTTTTGGAAGACTTTTGACAAAATTGACAATGATTGGTGGAGCATTGAATGCGTGAACAGGATAGGCAATTCCCACCAAGTCAAAAGAATGTAAATCCTCTTCCAGAGGTTTTTCAACGCAGTGCAAAGTGACTTCGCAAGAGTTTTTTTCAAACTGCTCGCGAAAAGCGTCAACAACTTTTTTTGTGTTGCCTGTTCCTGAAAAATAACAAATCAAAACTTTCATTTGGTTCTCTCCAAAGGTTTATAAATTTCAAAATTAAGCAAAAAACATTGATTTTGTTTGATTTTTTTATGTTTTTTGTTTTTAAATGATGTTTGTTTTGCTTTTTTGAATGTTTTTTTTGCGCATTTTTATGCAAAATCTTTATTCTTTTGGTTTTAAAAACAATTTTCAAAAATTTGCTTTCACAGAAGTTAAATTTTTGCGATTGTTTTTTTATTTGTTTGCGCAAGAAATCCTATTTGATTTTTGCAACAAAATTTTCGTCAAAATAATAGCAATTTTGCTCATTTTTGTCGTGACTGTCAAGCCACAGGGCTGCAAAAATCTTGTCCTTTTTTGAAAGGCGGTCAAAATCCCAAACATTTTGCTTGTAGATTGGACTATACCAATGCCCAGCACGAAGAACTGAAAATGGACTTGCCACAAATTTTTCGCCGTCCTGCGTTTCCCATTCCAATTTTTCATACATATCTGCAAACTTCTTTGACAGCAGTTTTCCGCCGTGTGCTGTGGCAACCGCTTTCAAATCGTCAATGGTGATTTTGTTGTCTGGCTTGGAATAGTCAAAGCCCAAATCCAGCAGTTTGGCGTTTTTGATGTTGCGTAAGGTTTGATAGTCGGTTTTTCTGCCATCGTCACTTCGGTTTTCAACCAAAAGATTGAATTTTTTCCAATCCTTTGAGATGGCGTCATAGTTTTCTTCACCCTTGAAATATGCGGTCAATTTTGCGCTGTCGTTGTGCTTTTTCCAATAAACAGGGGAGTTTGGACTTTTGAAAAGCCTTTGAATTGCAAAGAACGAAATCCAACTTTTTGGAACAATTTTTGCAAGGGAATAATATCTGTGGCTTTTCTTGATTTCATTCCAATAAAAAGCCGTGTCCTGAGATTGATAGTGGAAAAGGTCATCAAGAGCCGAGCCATCAAAAAACCAAACACCGTGAAAGTTGCGTGTGGCGTTGAATGTTGGGCGGAAGAAGTCTTTTGCTGAGCCACCAATCAATTTGAAACCATCGTTGAGGGTGTCGAAGCCTGTTATGCGGTTTTGCTGCCCGCCGCCAATGTTGAACACTTTTTTCCAAAACTTGTTGCCCAAGTCTTTTTTGTTTTCTTCTTTCAATATGTTGGCAATCAAAACACCGCTGTCGTGTGCGGTTGCCCATTCAAGAGGGGCGTTGAAACAAGTGTGGAACATCAACCCATCGCTCATATTGTCTGACAGCATATGTTTGTGCAACATTGCTGTTTGACGGAGAACAACCCACTGTTTGACCGAACTTTCAAGCACGCGAAATTCGCCGCGCAGTTTTGTGGCGGAATAGATGTCAAACGGACTGACAAGAAGAGGGTCGCCAACTCTTCCCCAAGGATGAAGATGATTTCTGTTTCCATAAAGCGCAACGGTGGAGATATGTATCAATTTTGGCTGTTTGTCCAAAGCTTCAATTGCGCTGACAAGGGTGTCGACACCAACTTCGTTGCACTCGATGGCTTTTTCTGGGTGCTGGTCGCTGTGAGGTGGAATGACTGCTGCCAAATTGACAACATAGTCCACATCTGCCACAAGTTTTTGGCAGGCATCTTTTTCGGCAAGGTTGCCCAAGATGACCTCAATTTTGTTTTTGTGTGCTTTGTGAGTTTTCAGCATTTTTTTGATGCGTTTGTCGTCAGGCAAAACAAGGAGTTTGATTTTTTCGACAAAAGGCAGTTTCAAAACTTCCGCCAAAGTTTCCTGCCCCATATTTCCCGTTGAACCGGTGATTGCAACTTTCATATTTTCCTCCAAAAAAATAGTTAAAATTCTTTAAACTTTTTCCATTATAGCACAAAATTTTCTTTTTCAAAAACAAAACAGCCAATTTTTTCTTTGTTTTGATTGAGAAATATTTGACACGTGGGGGGGGGATTTTGCTAAAATGAAAACGACACATAATTGCATAAACTGACAAAAACAAACAAAAAGTTTGTGCAGAAAATTGTGGCAAAAAGTGCATAGATTTGTGCGTTCTACGAAAAAATAAAATCGAAAAAGCGCGAAAAATGGATGAGAATTTGACTTTCTGTGGAATTTTTGACTTAAAGTTTATTGAAATTTTCTAAAGTTTGGAAAGCAAGCAAAGTCAATGACTGAAATGGAACACACACTTTTTTTGCATTATTATTTGGATGAAAAATGTCCAAAAGAGGAGGGAGTATGGAAAAGCGTTTCAACTGGAAAGTTCTGGTTGTTTGCATTGTGTTGGGGATTTCTCTTGTGATGTCAACAGTGTCGCCAATATTATATTTTGTTGTTGGCAACAAAAACGATGAAGTGGTTGACACCACACCGGGTTGGCTTGATGGCGAAGGTGTTCCTGACAACGAAATCGGCAAAGAGGGTGATTATTATCTTGACACAACCAACGGCACTGTTTATCAAAAACAGGGCTCGCAGTGGACGGACATATATCGCATCGGCAAGGGTGACCAAGGCAATCCAGGCAAAGATGGTTCGGTTTGGAGATATGGTGACGGTGCTCCAAGCAAGCAGTCTTCTGACAAAGAGGGAGATTTCTATTTGGACACCAAAAATGGTGACATTTGGAATTTTGAAGGTGCCACTTGGAAGAACGTTGGAAACATCAAGGGTGCTGATGGGCAAAACGGCACAGCCGTCAAAACTGGCACAGGGATTCCACAATTGAAAGACACTGACACCATTGGTGACCTTTATTATGACACCTCTTCTTTTGAACTTTATGAACGCACAGCAACAGAGTGGAAGCGCCTTGGAAGCCTCAAGGGCGGAAACGGGCACGATGGTGCAGATGGTTCAGTTTGGTCTGTTGGTGAAGGTCAGCCACAGAGTGAAGGAAAGTATGGTGACCTTTATCTTGACACGCAGAGCGGAACGGTTTATCGTTGTTCAGGCGGCACAAGTTGGTCGCCGGTTGGTTCGATAAAGGGCAACAAGGGTGACACAGGTGCAGATGGAGCAACTTGGTCTGTTGGCGAGGGTTCTCCATCAACTCCAGGCAAAGAGGGTGACCTCTATCTTGACACGCAAGACGGCACGGTTTATCGTTGCTCAGGTGGCTCAAGTTGGTCGCCAGTTGGCTCAATCAAAGGGGCAAAAGGTGATAAAGGTGATGATGGACAAGAAGGGGCGTCGGGAAAAGACGCAGACGATTTGTATATGGGCTATGACAAATACATATGGCGCGGTGCAGAAAGGACAGATTGGTATATTCCTGATGCGACCGCTGGAGAAGATGTTCTTGAGCACACCACTGAAGTTGCCGAAGTTATGAGCAAGTATTTTGAAAGTGACTATGTTGACCTTCAAGAGAATGTTATCGCCCTTATGCCTTATTATAAAGAGCATATCAATCAAACACTTTATTCTGGCATGGAACTCACTGAAATCACTGTCTATGCAAAAAATGAAGGCAATTTGCAAATTGGGTCGGCAAAGATTAGCAATGTTATTGAAGCACGAACAAATGGCGAAGAATTGTTGGTTATTAATGAACAAAAATTGCCAGTTTCTCAAGGCAAAAATGTCATTCAAACCACTCTTCATGTTGATGACGATGAAACCGTTGTGCTTGGTGGAAATGGTTCAGTTGCGCTTTATTATGCAAAAGACATCCCTGTCGATGATGAAATGGGAAATTTTGCAGTGATTGACCAACAACCGCACGAAGAACTTCTTGAAAAAACTGGGGACACATACAATGACACACTTGCCATTCAAGTCAGGATGTCCTTGACGGTAGATGTTCCTATGTTTGAAGATTTGCGTCAACACGTTGAAGAAGACATCGAAGGTGGTCTTGATGGTTTGAAAAGCCCTGTCAGGTTTGGAAGCGAAGGATGGGGAGCATATATGTATGCTTATAATGAGCAAAATACCAATTTGTTTGAAGGCAAAACAATCACAAGAATTGGCGTGCCACTAGAGAAGTTGGAGAAGAGTGCAGACGGCGGACTTCCATATCTTGATATGTATTTGATCCCAACCTACAAAAAAGATGGTGTAACACCTCATTCAAATGAGCCAGAAATTCAAGAAAAAAGAAAAGACCATAGTATATTGACAAATAACAAAATTGAACCTTTAAGAATAAAATCTGAGTCGGAATTCCAGGCAGAAAAGAAAGAATTGGAGAAAGGACGTGCTTGGGTGGATTTTGACTGTCGTTATGTTGTTCCAGATGGATACACGCTTGCTTTCTGTGGCACGGGTGGTGGCTTTGAGTGGCTTTTAGTGCACAGTAATGGTGTGGATAGTGAAGTAGAAGAATTGGGATTGAACAAAATTCCATATTATACTCCAATGAATACTATTATAGGATTAGGCAAAAATCAAGCATTGGGTGATTATTACACTTATACTGGTGATATTGGGACTTTCAAATTGCTTTTTGACATCTATTATGAAGTTGAATGGTCGCCATCTCAACAAATTGCAAGGCTTGAAGAACTTGAATGGGAAGCAACTGAAATGGATAGGCTTCGTGACAAAGTTGGTGGCAAGTATATCTCCATCCTTGGCGACAGTATAAGCACCTTTGAAGGCTATTCAAATGACTATACAACTCAAAACAAAGATATCAAGGGTAACAATGACGGAAGAGGCAACGATACGGCATATCCAAGACTTGCTGAAATATCGGTAGAAGACACCTGGTGGAAGAGGACAATCAATCAGGCAGGCTTGAAATTGTGCGTAAACAACTCAAGTGCTGGAGATTTGGTGGCAGATGAAGCCTCACGTATAGGTTATGGCGGAGGACGTTCTACACAACTTCACGACAACACCACAAAAAACAGTGAAGACCCAACAATTTCATCTAATCCAGCAAATCAGGATCAAAACGAAGATATTTATCCAGACATTGTTGCAATCTATTTTGGTATAAATGATTTTACGAATCATATAGAAGATGTAGACGCAAGCGTAAAGAGTTTTGAAAACAATTACAAACAGATCGTCAACAAAATTATGGAAACATATGGCGCAAAAGAAGACTTCAAACTCTTTGTGTTCACACTTTTCCCAGAAGAAGGTGTTAGTGATGGCAACCACCATTACACTCTCGAAAAATTCCCAGGAGAAGATGACTATCAAGCAGCATTGGATAAATACAACACTGTCATCAGAAGTATTGCACAAGACAATCGCAAAATTGAGGTTGTGGACCTTGCCAGAAAATATCACTTTACAAGAGATGAATTCAAGCCTTACGCCTTACCAGATAATTTGCATCCAAATGAAAGAGGTATGAGATTGATGTCAAATGCTTTCCTTGAAGAACTTTACAGAGTGTATGTTGGCAAATAAAATTTAATCATTTCAAAAAAAGGTTTACAAATTTTGTAAGCCTTTTTTATTTTTTTCACTTTACAATCATCATTTTTGATGCAAAAAGTCGTTGGGTGTGATATAATAAACAAAAATGTTGTTGATTTGGGAGAAAAAATGGAAAAACTTGTTGATAAATTTGTGGAAAATGCAAAAAAGATGAATGTTGCCATTGACAGCATCATTGTTGATGAAACATCGCGGGGGGGGGGATTTGCAAGAAAGAGTGCTCAAAACAGTTGACTTGCACGAGCTTCGCTCTTGCAGCAAACTTTTGATTGCGTTTGCCTATGGCATCGCGATTGACGAGAAATTTGTTTGCAAAGATGGGCAACCACTCAGCTTGCAGACAAAAGTGTTTGACACTTTTTCCAAGATTGCCAAACCGCCAAAGCAGGTGAAGGAGTGGACTGTCAGAACTCTGTTCACATATTCAACGGGATATGAGAAAATGATGTTCAACAAAAGCCACGTTGAAACTTTGGACAAATTTCATTTGTTGGATGTGCTGTTTGCTCAGCCAATCAAACATCCAACTGACACGCATTTCACCTATTCCAATGTTGAGCCATATTTGTTGTCGGTTTTCTTCCAAGAAAATTTTGGCAAAAACATCCGCGAGTTCATCAAGGAAAGAATTCTGCAACCTTTGGGCGTCAAAAAGTTTGTTTGGGAAAATTTTGGAAACTATTGCGCTGCGGCAACGGCATCATATTTCAACCATAAAGATTTTCACAAATTTGGCCAACTCTTGATGAATGATGGCGCGTTTGATGGAAAGCAAATTGTTCCAAAGTGGTGGATTTTGGAAATGAAAAAACCGCAAGTGGATTGTCCGGATTATTTCAAACCCGAAAGAGTGTTGCCAAAACTGAGCGCAGGCTACTTCACTTGGATTTCGCGTGATGGCATTGTTTTTCGTGACGGCAGCGATGGGCAATACATCATCTGTGACGAGAAAAATGGGCGGCTTATCAGCATAATGGCGTCACAGGAGGAGATGAGCCTTGTCACCGAATGCCTCCGCGGTTTGATTTGAAAAATGATTTTGTTGTCGATTTGAAAATAACAAATTGAAAGGATTGGAAATGGTCACATTATATTTTGTAAGACACGGGGAAACGCAAGCAAATGTCGATGGAATTTTGACCGGCACATTGGAAACCGACCTCACGCAAAAGGGACGCGATGATGCAAAGGCGCTGGCTGGCAAATTGCCGAAAAAGTTTGATGTTTGCATATGCTCACCGCTTAGGAGAACTTGGCAAACATTGTTGGCAATCAAGGGAGATGTCAAATTTTTGATTGATGAAAGAATAACGGAGATTTGTTCGGGCGAGTGGCAAGGGAGGAAAAAATCTGAGTTGCCTGTTGAAGAATACACGTTATACAAAAAAGGGCTGCTTAATCCGCCAAAAGGCGAAAAACTTGACGATGTGAACAAGCGAATTTTGGATTTTTTGACAGACATATTTTCAAAATTCAGAAATAACGAAAAAATTTTGGTTGTCACGCACAATGGTTTGATGCGACAACTCAAACGAATGTTTGACTTCAACCAAGATGCCGCCGAGCCAAAAAATTTGGAAGTGTTTGAAGTCAACTTCAAAATGTTTGAAAAATTGAAAAAATGCAGTTAAAATTGCAGTTTTTTGCGAAAAAAGGCATATTTTTTGAATTTTCGTTGATTTTTCACAGAATTTTTTGTATAATTTCGCTTAGAAGGAGATTTTTGATATGGGACTTTTTAAGGTTAAAAAATTGCAACGAGGAGAAAAGGGGCTTGAACAAGCAATCAAAATAAACGATAAAAAAGACAAACAAAAAAGAAACTATATGCTCAGCGAGGCTGTGAAGCATATGCACGCTCTTCAAGACGCGGGCAAAGGATTTGACCACGAAGAAAGAAAGTCGATTGACACGGTCAACAAGGACACCTACTTTACGAAAGACAGTTTTTTTCTCAAAGACGGAACTTTCGTTTGGAAAACCACGCTTGGAACATATGTTGATTTGCACAGCAGCAAGGAGGGCATCAGCACCACATCATATCTCATTATGAAAACTGATGACAAAGGGCGTTATGAAATCACTGAACTTGCCTATGGCCCAAATTGCAATGCAAAGCCAACAATCACAATTCAAACAGGGATTGGCACTGATGTGAGCCAAGAAACAAAGTTTCGAGATGGTGATGAGATGTCCACAGAGCAAATGAGAAGTTATGTCAGCGCCATTGAGAGTGTTCAAAAAATTGAGGATGCAGAAAAGGCATATTTTGAGACAAAAAACAAGGAAAACGCAACATCTGAAACAACAACTCGAGAAAGCACAACGCCAACTGCTGACAGAGACAAGTGAGTGTGGCAAAAATTTTAGCATTGACCACCACGAAACAAAAAGCATAAACGAAAACAAGGTGTTTTCAAATCATTGAAAGATGATTTTCACCTTGTTTTTTTCTTATAAAAATTTTCTGTGCTTGTTTGCTGTGCACTTGAAAACAACGAGCGTAAATGATATAATGAAAAAATGAACAAAAAGATTGTTTTTATCAACGAAATTCCAAAAGAGTTTTCTCAGGACAAAGAATTTATTGAAAACGCAATAGATCACGTGTTTGATGCAGTGGGGCTTAATGTTGAGGTGAAAATAAAGTTTGACGAGATTGACAGTGTCAACGAATATGAAAAAACTGACGCTGCACTGTTAAACAAGTCCATAAAGCAGCACGAGGTGCTGATTGGCATTAATGTTCTGAAAACCATAAGTGATGATGGCGGAGCGTTTTTTTATCAAACGATTTATCATGAGTTTGAACACATAAAAGATTATGTCAAAATGATGCAGACAAAACAGTTTGGATTTAACCTGTGCTTGTCCTATCACAAAAATTTGGAAATGACATTTGTTTCAAAAGGTTTTTTGTTCTGGACAGAGATTTTGGCTTATTATAAAACCATTGAAATGACACAATGTAACGATCTATATTTCGAAAAAATCACTTTTGGCAACCTTGTTGAAAATTATAAAAAAACTGTGCAAAGAGACAAGAGTTTGTATTACAAACAAGATTTGCAATATGATGAAGCAATGAAGTATATCAAATGTGTTGAATCGTTTGTCTATTTGTGTTCAAAATTTATTGCGTCTGTGTATGCCAACCATTCCCGAATTCCACACACAAAAATTGCAAAAGACAAAGATTATAAAAAGGTTCTTTCAATTTTGTGTGGTTTGGACAAAAAAATACAAAAGTTGATTGACAACACATATAGCGAAAAATCCTATGAAAACTTGTTCAAACTTGGAAAATATATTTGTGAAGATATTCAATGGAAAGTTTTTAAGGTGGGGCAGACAAAGAAAAACGGAAAAATCGTTCCGTTTTATTGAAAATTTATCTCCAAGCCGCTGCCAACTTCGTGAACATTCAGCCCGTTTTTGAGCATTTCGGCCTTCACAAGCAGACTTGTGCAGTGGCACGGATACAAATCTTTGATGTTTTCATTTTTCAAATATTCAATGGTTTTGACGGCTTGATTTGTCAATTCAAAAAGGTGGAAGCCGCCAATCACAGCGATGATTTTTTTCTTAAAAATTTGCTTTGCCTGCTCACAAATGTTGCAAATGCCACTGTGCGAGCAAGCAGTGATCACGAAAAGTCCCGTTTTGCCGTTGTAAACCAAAGCGGTGTCGTCCAAAACTTTGTCTTGCACCCAATGTCCGTTTTTGAGTGTTTTGAGTTTTGGATTGTCTTTTTCAAAGGCTGTTTTGCGAGCGATTGGCCCCAGACAAAACAAATTGTGTGAAATCTCGGTGCACTCTTTCACTTCGGTCAAGTCAAATTTCGTTTGCATTTCGGTTTTTGTGTATGGCGCAGTCAAATCTGTGCTGTCAATTTTCTTCTTGTCAAAACAGCCAGCACAATAAAACAATTTTGTTTTTTCGTCAAAATGTTGCCATTTAAGCCCGTGCGTGTGGTCGTCGTGGCCGTGAGATAGGACAATTTTGTTGACTTTGTCAAGATTTATTCCTCTTTTTTCTGCATTGAATTTGAAAACGCTGGAATAGCCCAAATCAAACAGAATTTTGTCTTTTCCATTTTCTATATAGAACGACAATGCCGGCTCGCCAACCAAATAACTGTCGATGTATGTGTTGTTGTCGCACAAAACGGTCAACTTCATAAATCACCTCGCTGGAAACATTATAGCACAACAATTTGCAAATTCCACTCGTTTTTGCAAAGTTTTTATTTGCATTTGCAAACATTTGATATTTTCTTTTTTTTGACGGATTCTCATTTTTATCATGCCGGAAAACATTTGTGAAGTGTTTATAAGTTTTCAATTTCTTTAATAAAATCCAACAGCAGATCAATTAAAGTGTTCCATTTGTCAATTTTGGATGCAGAATTTGTGATGGAACAATTTATTTCAATCTGCACAGTCCAAAGTTTTGGAAAACAATTTTTCATACTGCCGGCAATTGTTGCAAATCCGCCCATAAACGGGGCATCGATTGATGTCTTAAAACCCTTTGAGGCGAGAGATTTTTCCAAATGGTTGAACAAATCAAGGTTTTCAGCAACATTTCTGCCCAAGCCAATCCCCAAGTTCACATCACAGGGTCTGTTTTTTGCAAGACAGTGTATATCAACAATATATTTTATCTTCTTCTGGCGTATGAGATTTTTTATTGCGTCTTTATAGGCGCTGTTTTCGTCAAAATTTGCGTCATCAAAATTGTTTTGTGTTTTAGCGATGAAAAAACAATTTGAGCGAGATTTTAAATTCAGTGCTGTTGCCAAACTGCCTGGCTCTTGCAATTTGATTTTACCCAATCGAGTTTGTGGAACCCCATGCGGAGCGGATATAAGGATCTTGTTTGATCCTTCCAACAAGACGAAGTCTTTATCTCGATTTTGAATCAAAAAATGTTTTCTGTCATAATGTAACTTTTTGAAAGAAATCATATTTTTCGCCCTTTAAAAAATCAAAAATCTGCGCCCAAAATTTTTGAGTTTAAGCCTTTGCCCGAAAAGACAAAACCTTCCTGATTTTTTTGTCCTTGATGATTTTAAAAATTGGTTTTTTTGTTGTTCTAGGTGAACAAAATTCAATTTGTTTTTCTTTAAAGGTGGTCTCACTCGAGTTATCATCTCAATTTTTATGTTCTTTGAGATGAGTTGTCATTTTTATATAGTTTATCATTAACCTTGATAGCAATGCGATTGGATAAACTTATTGTTGCCTCGATTTTTGACCCGTCTTTATCTGTTGCACCTAATTTTATTGGAGAATATGTGAAAAGTGTGTTATGTTCATCACACAGCTCACCATCAATTCTTAAGGTGTGATGATAGAAACCAGCATAGACACTCACCAACTTTCCATTTATGTTGCATTCTTTATACGAAATCAAAAAAGAGCATATCAACATTGGAATTGTTATTATCAAGAAATAATATATAAAATAAACATTGTCGCTTGGCTCAAAATCGTAGGATACAATTTCATAAAACGAAACCTCTCCATTGACGCTACAAAATATGTTGGTTGCCAAGTTTCCATCATTGAAAAAATATTCTTCTTTGCTGTCAAGCAGCACATTGCCTGTATCATAAA
Source organism: uncultured Clostridia bacterium (assembly GCA_947625165.1). Classification (GTDB taxonomy): domain Bacteria; phylum Bacillota; class Clostridia; order Christensenellales; family UBA1242; genus Caccovivens. The sequence continues at coordinate 602 of CANQNH010000023.1, read as the reverse complement.
AATTTATTACAGCATATCCGTCATATACATTACGATTAAAATACAATGTTATCTTGCAATCGGTTTTATCTAGGGGGCTAAAATAATCTATGCTACATTCACTATCCACTATTTTTAATTTTGGCTTGGCGGCATTTATAATAACAGACAGCAATATTACGAAAACTGTTAATCCCAACCAAATCAGTCTGTGCATCCACATTTTCTTCTTTTCGTTCATCTTGTGTCACCTTTTTATTTTAAATTTTGTACTTACAAAGAATTATATCATATGATAAAAAGAAAGTCCAAAATTTTGTAAAAAAAACGAAACGTTTGTCAAGCCAAAAGTTTCGTATGAGATGTTAGTGTGTTTTAATTTTAGAAATGTTAATAAAAAATTATTATTAAAACCCAAGCTGACATTAAACTGCCAATTTTTGTTTGCTATTCTACGACATAATTTTTATAAAGCGCGTCGATAAAACAGTCGGAAATCAGTTTCATCCCGGCGGTGTTTGGATGAAGAGAATCATTTGCATAAGTCTGCGCTTCCATTCTGGACATATTGTAATAGTTAAACAAATCCACAAGTTCAACATTTTTAATTTCTTCGGCAATTT
>CANQNH010000022.1 GCA_947625165.1 uncultured Clostridia bacterium | reverse complement strand
CAAATTGACCCAGACTTCATCAAAGATGTCATCGGTTCTGGCGGAAAAACAATCAACAAAATCATTGATGAAACAGGTGTCAAGATTGACATCGAAGATGACGGGCAAGTGTTTATTGCTGGTCAAGACCTTGCAATGTGCGAAAAGGCACGCGACATCATCGTTGGAATTGTTGAAGTCCCAGAGGTTGGCGATGTTTATGATGGAAAGGTTGCTCGCATTGTCAATTTTGGTGCTTTTGTTGACCTTGGTGCTGGCCGCGAAGGAATGATACACATTTCAAAACTTTCAAACAAACATGTTGACAAAGTTGAAGATGTTGTCAAGGTCGGCGACAGTGTTGAGGTTGAAGTGATAAAGATTGACGAAAAAGGCAGAATTGACCTTCGAAGAATTGTCCCAAAAGAAGAACTTGAAAAGAATAAAGAAGAAAAGAAATCAAAAAAATAAAAATTTGGGAATTGATAAAATAAGTGAAAAACCGATAATTTCAAAAAAATGAAAAAACACCAAAAATTTGGTGTTTTTTTGTGTTTTTTACAGAATTTTTTATTGTTTTTTTGCAATTTAATAAATTTTCAATATTTTTTTAGATGTTTTTAAAAAATCTTCTTAGATGTTTTATTTCCTTTGAATTAAACATTTTTTGTTGTGAAACTTTTGTGCTTTCAGGTTTTGGATTTTTCAATGTCTTTTTGTTTTGGCAAATGCTGGTTGCTGGAAAGTGTGTCAGTTTGTGATTTTGAAAGTTCTTTTATTGCAGTTGTTTTTCCAGTGACGGCGTTTTTGACCAATTCAAATCCGTTTTGCGTGTAGAATGCAAATGTTCCGCTTGAAAATTTGCCAAAGGGGTGATATTTTGCATAAATACTTTCGCAATTATTTTCTCGTGCAATTTTCTCAATCTCTTTGAGCATCGCACTGCCAAGCCCAACTTTAAAATATTTTTCATCCAAAATTTCAATATGAAGAAGTTCACATTCCATTTTTTTGAGTGGGCACAAATCATATCCTCCGTCAATTTCCAACTTCAAAAATTTTCCATCAAAACCTCTTTCATTGGCAATATGTTTGCCCAGTTTTATCTCTCTTTCGCCGCCGCCATCTTCGAGGTCTGCTTCTTGAGTGAAGGTGCAGCATACAGAAAAAGCGCTTTTTGCAACGGTGTTTCGATAGGCATCAACTGCGATGATGATGTCTTGTTCCAAAAAAGATGTGAGATACAGCGTCACAGTTTTTCCGTTTTGAAGTTTCACTTTCTTCTTCTCAAACATTCTCTTTCCTCCTTTAAATTTGCTTGGGTTTGAACTTCTTGTTGTCATTATATCACACTTACTTCCGAAGGTCAATAGTGCTTTTCGCAGTTTGTGACTGTGACCAAAAATAAAATTTTCCATAGAATGTTATTGAGCCTATTTCAAAGGAGGATAGAAGTTTGAACAATTTATTTTGTGGTTGCAGACAACCATTCCAAGATAGGTATAATGTGGTATTGACCTCAGTTGGTCCACAAGGTCCTGTTGGTCCTGTTGGAAGAACAGGCGCAACTGGTCCGACAGGTCCGCAAGGTCCAATCGGCCCGACAGGTGCAACCGGAGCAACCGGTCCAATCGGTCCAACAGGTTTTGGCGTTGTTGGTCCAACAGGTGCAACGGGGGCAACAGGAGCAACGGGTCCAGTCGGCCTAACAGGCACAACCGGTGCGACAGGCCCAACGGGCCCAATTGGCCCAACAGGTCCGATTGGTCCAACTGGTGCAACACCAACAATCACAGTTGCTGCAACAAACACACTTGACCCAGGCGAAGACGCATCTGTCACCGCCACAACTGTTGGTGACAATGTGCAACTGACATTCAACATTCCGCAAGGTCCAACAGGTGAGCCTGCACCAGCAGTGACACAAAGTTATCTTCTTGCATCTTCAACATCAGGGACTGAAGTGGCAGATGACGGACCAATCATTTTCAACACGACAGATGAAAGTTCCAACATCACACTCAGTGCTGCAGACGGAACAATCACGGTTGCGGATGCAGGGTTATATCTTGTGCTTTGGACTGTTGCTGTCACAAACGGAACAACCCCACAGCAAATTGTTGTCAGCCTTGTCAACGGCGGACAAACTGAGCCTTTGGCAACAAGTTCTTCTGGCAGTCAGGTTGCGGCATCAACAGGCACTGCAACGCTGAATGGCTATGCTGTTATTCCTGTTGAGGCAGGTGCAACTTTCCAACTTATCAACACTTCGGGTGCCGAATTCACACCAATCACAGGCACAACCACACCAAACAGAATTGTGTTTGTGAGAATTGCGTAAGTTTGCAAAAAATAAGAAAAAATAGGGGAAAATCCCTATTTTTTTATTAAAAATTTGATTTTTTTTGATTTTTTTCGCAATTTTTTTGTGTTTTTAATTTTTATCTATTATAATTTTTTGTTTTATTATTTTAACTGCTTATTTTTTATTTTTCGTTTTATTTGTGAAAGATTTTTATGAGTTTTATTTTTTTTCTTAAAACTAATCTCCCTCTGATGGCGACAATTTTGTTATCACAACGCTTAACAAAACACTGGTGAAATAGGAGTTTGAAATCGTTTCTGTGATGTCGCAGCCGTGGATGTATATCGGTTTCTTTTGCATATTGACAATTTCATACTGCGTGTTGGTGTCCGACACCACAAAAACGCCTTGCCCGAAAATTGTTTGTGGGATATGTTCCACCCAAGCATTCCCCGCTGCCAGTGTTGCTTGGCCGCCAACTTCGCGAAAACCAATGGCAACAAAATCTGTGATAAGGTCGAAAATCGAACTCGTCATTTCTGCCCTTGCCGAAGTCGAAAATGTTATGCGATAAACACCCACTTCACTGAACGTTATTGTGTTGTTGTTTATTGAAACGAGGTTGCCGTAGTTTGTTTCAATCCTTTTCAGCGGGAGGCGAGCACCGGAAGCAATCTTTACGCCATCCACTTGATAATAAGCACCAGCCTCTGGATATGAAACGATGTAAGCGGACTTGATTTGATATGGACCAGTTGCACCTCTCGGACCGCGCGGGCCTTGTGGACCAACTGGCCCTTGTTGACCTCGTTCGCCTTGTGGGCCTTGAACACCTTGTGGACCTTGCGAGCCAGCGGGTCCAACCGGACCAACTTCACCTCTTGGTCCTTGTGGTCCAATCGGTCCTTGAACCCCCTGTATTCCTTGAGCGCCTTCGCTGCCTTGCTCGCCTTGCGGACCTTGTGGTCCGACAGTGCCTTTAGGGATGAAAAATTCCAAATAGTGCGTGTTGTTGACAAAAGTGTCTTGCACAAGCGCATCTTGTTCTGGCTCAATTGTTTGAGTGGATTGAACAACAATCCCTTCGGTGCTGCCTGTCTGACCAGGTTCGCCTTGAGGAATGCCAAAATTGAAATAGGATGTGTCACCTTGATAAGAAATTGTCATTGTGGCTTCAGATGAGGGCGGGAGGGTTGTTATTGTGCCAATTGCAAACTCTCCGCCGCCGGCAGCGCCGGTTGGCCCCGTGACACCCTGCGGGCCAGTTGGCCCTGTTGCACCAGTCGGTCCTGTGACGCCTTGTGGTCCGGTTGGACCAACATCTCCTTGCGGTCCAGTTGGGCCAATTATGCTGAAACCTTGCGGTCCGGTTGGACCGGTTATGCCTTGTTGACCTTGCGCGCCTTGTGGACCTTGAGGGCCGGTTGGCCCTGTTGCACCTGTTCTTCCAATTGGACCGACAACAGTTTTTGAAACAACAACATTGTTGCAGCGTTTTGGTGGCTCAAAACACTTGCAGGGGTTTGGCTTTCTTGTCATAAAAATCTCCTATGTATTTTTTTCAATATCAATATATTACATTTTGCCAAAAAATGTTTTTATAAGGTTTTTTATGGCAATAATTTTAAAAATTAACTTTTTTTTAAGGATTTTTATGAAAAAATTGCAAAAATATCATCAAAAAAGAAATTTTGACAAAACGGATGAGCCTGTTGGGCAGAAAAGAACGCGAAAAAGCGGCACACCAATTTTTGTTGTTCAACACCATATTGCAAGAAAAGACCATTTTGATTTTCGTTTGGAATGGAAAGGCGCCTTGCTTTCTTTTGCTGTTCCAAAAGGACCGTCTTACAATTCAAAGGACAAAAGACTTGCTGTGCAGGTGGAAGACCACCCAATTGATTATGCGGATTTTGAAGGAACAATCCCTAAGGGTGAATATGGTGGCGGAACTGTGATGCTTTGGGATGAAGGGAATTTTTCGGCGTTGAACAATTTTTCAAAGGGATTGAAAAAAGGTGTGTTGAAATTTGAACTCTTTGGCAAGCGTCTTCGTGGAAAGTGGACACTTGTTAAGATGGATGACGAACATAAAAATTGGCTTCTCATCAAAGAAGTTGACGAATTTGCCAAGGACAGCCCATCGATTGAACAGTTTGTCACAAGTGTGAAAACGGGCAGAACTATGGAAGAAATTTCAAAAGATGAAAAAGTGGAAGATGGCAAAAAAATTGAAAAAACACAAAAAAAAGAGGCAAAAACAAGCAAAAAAACTGAAAAAAAGAATAAAATTCAAAAAAATCCATTTGAAAAATTTGATTTTCAACTTTGCACTTTGGTTAAAAATGTGCCAGAAGATGACAAATTTGTTTATGAAGTAAAATATGATGGTTTTCGAATTGGTTGTTTTGCTCAGAATGGCGATGTCAAACTTTTGACGCGCAACAAAGTTGACTATACATCAAAATTACAGTCTCTTGCCAAATCTCTTTGCAGGCTTTCGCAAGGGCGCTCTTTTGTTGTTGATGGGGAGGTGATTGTGCCAGACGGAGTTGGTCGGCCAGACTTCCAAGCCCTTCAAAATGCACTAAAAAGAGGTGAGGAAGAAAAAATTGTTTATATGATTTTTGACATTCTCGCATTGGATGGAGTGGATTTGCGAAAGAAATCTTTTTCGGAAAGAAAAGAAATTTTGAAAACGCTTTTGCAAGGCTCGAATGCCAATTTGTGCTATGTTGAGCATTTTGAGGGGAGTGGAAAAAATTTTTTTAAAGCAGTGCTGAAATTGGGGCTTGAAGGGGTGGTTGCAAAAAGGAAAAAATCGCAATATGTGGGCGGAAGAAATGACGATTGGCAAAAAATCAAATGCAGACCATCGCAAGAGTTTGTTGTGTGCGGATTTTTGAGTTCAGATAAAAAAGAGTTGAGCGCACTTGTGCTTGGATGTTATTTGAATGACAGATTGATTTTTGTTGGCAAGTGTGGAACGGGGTTTGATGAAAGGGAAAGCAAAGAATTGCTACAAAAATTCCACAAGTTGAAGTCTGAAAAATGTCCATTTGAAAGCGCCGGCAATGATGCATTTGAAAAGTCTTGCAAGGGAGAGAAGATTTGTTGGTTGAAGCCAAAATTTGTTGTGCAAATTGAGTATGCCCAAATGTCACGAGATGGCATTTTGCGTCAAGCAAGTTTCAAGGGTTTGAGAGATGACAAATCAGCAAAAGAGGTTGTTTTTGAAAATCCAAAAAATGATGCGAAAAACGAAAAAACATTGAAAAAGCCTGAAAAAAATCAAAAAAATGGCAAAAAATCCGCAAAAAAGAATGTTTTTTCTGTTTTTGGTGTTGAAATTTCGCATCCAAACAAAATGATTTTCAAAAAAGAAAAAATTTCAAAAAAAGATGTTGCACTTTTTTATGAAAAGGTTTCTGCGCGGATGTTTCAGTTTGTCAAAGACAGGCCTATGAGTGTTGTTAGATGTTCAAAATCATTGTCCGATTGTTTTTATAAAAAGCACCCGACTGTTGAAAAAACTTCGGTGGGGAAAATATCCATTCAAAATGACGATGGTGAAAATCAGGAATATTTTTTTCTGAAAGATAAAGACGCTCTTTTGGAGCAGGTGCAACTTGGCACCTTGGAATTTCACATTTGGGGAGCAAAAGCACAGAGCATTGAAAAACCGGATTATATGGTTTTTGATTTGGACCCAGACGAAAAATTGGGACTTGAAAAAGTGAGGCAGGGAGTGAAGGATTTAAAGAAAATTCTTGATGGACTTAAACTGAAAAGTTTTCTCAAAACAAGTGGTGGAAAAGGCTATCACATCTGCGTGCCGCTGATGCCAAATTCCGATTGGAACTCTTTTCACGATTTTGCAGAAAACGTGGCAAAACTTATGGAGAAAAAATGGCCGGAACGATACACGACCAACATCAGAAAAGAAAATCGCAAGGGGAAGATTTTTGTTGATTTTATGCGAAACACTCGCGGGGCGACCAGTGTTGCACCATATTCTTTGAGGGCGAGAGCCGGCGCAAAAGTTTCAACACCAATTTTTTGGAGCGAACTTGAAAAAATCGCCCCAGACCAAATTGATATGTCTGAGGCGATTGCTCGTTTAAACAAAGTCGACCCGTGGAGAGATTTCTTCTCCGTCAAACAAAAATTGAAAAAAGTTTTGTGAATTTTTGTGTTTTTTATGTTTTTTCTTTTTTCTTGTTTTTTTGTGATTTTTTATGTTTTTTTAAGAATTTTTACTTTTTTTTCAAGTTTTTTAAGCCTTTTTTGTGCTTTTTGTGGTTGTTTTGTTTTTTGTTCCGGTTTTTGAAGTGCTTTTGGATTTCTTGCCAGCACTCTTTTTTGCGGAGCTTTTCCCTTTTTGAGAAACCGATTTGAAGGTTTCATATTTTTGTTTCTTTGCGTATTCTGGGTTGTGAATTTCTGGGATTTCAAAGCCGTTGAGTTGTTTCAAATGCGCAAACATTATTTTTATGAACTTTTTTCTGTCCAAAGTTTGTGCAACTTTGAAATTTCCATTGCGATTGTAGTGTGCTGTGATTTTTCCGGTGTCAGTGTTCACTTCAATGTTTGCTCGCTTGAATTTGAACAGGCGAGGATATCGAATATAGAAAATTGCCGCCAGATCGTTGCAAGCAATACGCTTGTCTTCATAATTTGGTTCCCAATATGTTTCATATGTCTTGGACATAAAACGGCCAGTGTCGTTCATATTTTCAACTTTTTCAACATCTTTTTCGGTCAGATAGGCAATGTCGCGTCCAATGTTTGATGGGATCATCACAACCGGCAGGTGAGAGTCAATCGTGTGCTTGAATGCTGGTGCATCAACCCTGATGTTGAACGAACAATAGTTTGGATTTGCTTTGATGCCGTTTGGCGCGCCGCTCTCCATCACAATGCGCTTTATCAAATCCTTTGCATCAGGATGCTTGACAAAAAGATGCGCAAGGTTTGTGTGAGGCGTTATCATCAACATTGTGATTTGTTTTGGATATGCCTTCAAAATCTCATAGACAGCATCAGCACAATCCTTTTTGATTGGCTTTGTGATGGTTGTTTTTGGTGGGTGATAGCCGCCAAGCCCCTCTTTTGTGTGCAAAAAAGTTGCGTCTTCAGTCGAGTTGCTGAAACGCTCTTGATAGCCCGCCACAACAGGAATATTCTTGTGAAACAGGTCAATGAGATGGCAAGTGTTTCTCACAGCGTTGGCAAGCGAAATGTTTCCTCTTGCAACAGTGATGAGTTTGATGTCAAAATGTGGGTCGTTGAGAATGTGACAAAGCGCAGTTGCATCATCAACTCCTGTGTCAACATCAAGAATAACTTTGATTTTTTTCATGTTTTGTTCTCCTAAAAAGTGGGGGTGTCTTTATATTATACTTTTTTTTCATCAAGTTTGTAAAGTAAAAAATCAATTTTGTTGGGCAAAAGATTTTCACAGTTGCCCGTTGGCTTTGTTTTTGTTTTCCAATCTTCTTTCAAATCATATTGTTTTTGCAAAAAACTTGAAAAACAGCAAAATCGTTTTGTAAAATCTCCGTTTTATGATATTATAACCATATGGATAGTTTAAAACTTCGAAACTTCAAATTGATTATGTCCATCCTTTTCGGAGCAGGCATTTTGGCAATGTTTCTCTATGTCTGCATAAGGGGGAGCGCAAATGACCCATACAACGCTCTTTCCTATGCCTCGATTGGCGCAAGTTTTCTGCTTTCACTGATTTTTGTTAGGAAATCACCAAAAAAAATCCTCATCACTCTTGCACTGGGAATAAATGTCGTGGCAGACTATTTTCTTGTTCTGATGCCGTCCGAACAAAATCGCTTGATTGGTGTGTGCATCTTTTTGGGTGTCCAGTTTGCATATTTCCTATACACAATGTTTCTTGTCAAGGGCATTGGGCTGAAAATTGTCTGGATTGCCATTCGTGTTGCTCTGTGTTTGCTTGCCGGCTTCTTGGTGCCGCTTTGGTTGAAGCTTGACACTTTGGAAATGATTTCGCTGATTTACATCGTCAATTCATTTGTGACACTTGCAACAATTGCTTTCCACTTGCGGTTTGAGTGGTTGACCTTTGTGGGCTACTTTCTTTTCTTTGCTTGCGACATCTTTGTTGGCTTGACATACGGGGCAGGGCTTTTGGGAATAACAGGCACGTTTTTGAACATTTTGCTCAACTATGACATCGCATTCTACCTCTACGTTCCGGGGATTTTCATCATTGCTCTTTCATCTGTTTGGGAATTTAAGAATTGGTGGAAAGAATGAGCGATTTGAAGCAAAAATTGCAAAAAAAATTAAGGAAAAAACACAATTTTTTTTGAATTTTAACAGAAAAAACAGCTTTTTGTGTTTTTGGGAGCATATTTTTATGAACTACGATTTCAAAGCGATTGAGAAAAAATGGCAAGATAGATGGGACAAAGAAAAGCCGTTCAAGGCGATTGATTTTCATCCGACAAAGCCAAAATATTATGTGCTTTATGAGTTTTACAACATCAGTGGCAATCTTCACATCGGGCATCTGAAAGGCACTGTGCCTGCTGATGCGTTGGCAAGATATAAGCGCTTTCAGGGGTATAATGTGCTTTTTCCAATCGGTGGTGATGCTTTCGGACTTCCTGCCGAAAATGCTGCGATAAAGAAAGGAATTGACCCTCACGATTTCGTGCGTGACGGAATGAAAAGAGTGATTGAGCAGTCCAAAGCGCTTGGGCTATCTTTTGACTATGATCGGACAATCTGCACGAGCGACCCGGAATATTACAAGTGGACGCAGTGGATTTTTCTGCAATTTTTGAAAAACGGAAAAGCATTCAAAAAGCGCGGCTATGTCAACTTTTGTCCAAACTGCCAAACTGTGCTTTCAAATGAGGACAGTCAGGGTGGAAAGTGCGACCGTTGTGGCGGCGAGGTTGTTCAAAAAGAGCGCTTGGTTTGGTATTTGAAAATGAAGGAATATTCCGACAGACTGCTTGGCAACATTGACCGAATTGATATGGCGGAAAATCTGAAAGAGGCTCAAAGGAACTGGATTGGAAAAAGCGAAGGGATGCAGGTTGAGTTTGATGTTTTCAATTTGAAAGATGAAAAAGTTGGAAAAGTGGACATCTTCACCACCTGCATTGAAACAATCTATGGCATCACATTTTTGGTGCTTGCACCAGAACACGAGTTGGTTGAACAACTGAAAGCCCACATCAAAAATATGGATGAGGTTGAGAGATATAAAGAAAAGACATCGCTACGCAGTGAATTTGAAAGAAAATCCAATCAAAAAGAAAAAACGGGCTGCAAGTTGGAGGGGCTTTATGTTGTCAACCCTGTGAACAACGCGAAAGTGCCGCTCTATCTTGCCGATTTCATTCTTGCGGGCTATGGAACAGGAGCTGCGATGGCTGTTCCTGCGCACGACCAAAGAGATTTTGAGTTTGCAGAGGCGTTTGGCATTCCAAAAATTCAAGTTATTGAAGGTGATTGCCAAAAGGCTGCTGTTGAGAAGAAAGAATATCTTGAAAAAAACAGCAAAATGCTCTCCTCCGGCGAATTTTCTGGGATGAATGTGCGAGATGCAAAGAAAAAAATTGCCGAGAAAGTGGAAAAAATGGGCATTGGCAAAAAAGTGGTCAACTATTCTATGGGCGACTGGTCTTTCACAAGACAGCGCTATTGGGGCGAGCCGTTTCCTGTTGTTTTTTGTGACCATTGTGGCATTGTGCCGCTGGAAGAAAAGGATTTGCCTCTTGTTTTGCCAAAAACAAAGGACTATCTTCCAAATGCCAATGGTGACAGTCCACTTTCAAAAATCGACAGTTTTGTCAACTGCAAATGTCCAAAATGCCACAGAGATGCAAGGCGTGAAACGGACACAATGCCAAATTGGGCGGGCAGCAGTTGGTATTGGCTGCGATATTGCGACCCTCACAACGACAAGGCGCTTGCTGACTTTGAAAAGTTGAAATATTGGGGCAGTGTGGATTGCTATACGGGTGGAACGGAGCATATCACACGTCACGTGCTTTATGCGTTCTTCTGGCAAAACTTCCTCTATGAAATTGGGGCAGTGCCAACGCGAGACCCGTTTGTCAGAAAGATGGGCAGTGGACTTGTGCTTGATGACACGGGCAAAAAGATGAGCAAAAGTTCGGCAAATGGCGTTTCTCCACTTGAAGTGATTGACAAATATGGCACAGATGTGGCAAGACTTCATTTGCACTTTTTGGGTGGCTATGAAGACAACACGCCTTGGACTTATGATGGAATTTCCGGCATCACCACCTTTTTGGACAGAGTTTGGGCGCTTCAAGAAATGGTGAAGGGCGATGCGGTTTCAAATGAACATCGAATTGACCTCAACAAGCTTATCAAAAAGATTGGCGAGGATTTGGAAGATTTGAAACTTAACACTTGCATTTCAGCCTTTATGATTTTTGTGAAGAAAATCCGTGAAGACGGCTTCATCACGAAAGAGGAGTTGCGCTCGTTTTTGGTTTTGCTCAATCCGCTTGCACCACACATCACAAGCGAGATTTTTGAGCGCGTGTTTGGAACACAAATTCTTGACGAAAAGTGGCCGACCTATGATGAAAAATTTTTGGTTGAGGACACTGTCAACTTGCCAATTCAGGTGAATGGAAAACTTAAACAGGTGATAACAGTGAAACGCGACATTTCCCAGACCGAACTTTTGGCACTGATTTTTGAAAAATATCCAGAAATTTGCACAAAAGATGAACAACTGAAAAAAGTTGTTTTCATCCCGAACAAGATTGTCAATTTGATAAAGTGAAAGACAAAGAGCGGGCAAAAATTTTTCAAGTGAAAAAGTGTATGGGGGGGGGAAAAAAACAGGCGAGAAATCTTTTTGAAATCAAGCAACAAAAAAAACACATCAACTTGATGTGTTTTTTGATTAGTCTTGTTTTGAAAACTTAGTCCTCAGTTTCGTCAGGTGTGACAGTTTCAACTTCAACTTCTCTGTTTTTGCGAGGGCGTCCTCTTCTTGCAGGTGCAGGTGAAGGTGCTGGTTGCTCAGGAGCAGGAGTTTCAACAACTTCCTTCTTCTTTCTGCCACGCTTCTTTGCAGGTGCTTCGATTGTTTCAACAACTTTGATTTCTTCCACAACAGGTTCTTCAACTGGTGCTGTTGTTTCAACAGTTTCAACTGTCTTCACAGTTTCTTCTTTTTCTTCTGGTTGAGCAGTTTCTTCAACTTCTGTTGTCAATGGTTCAAAAGTGAATTCTGGTTCTTCAGTGTGTTCTTCTTCAACGGTCTGTTCAACAGGCTCTTCTTCAACCTCTTCAACTTCTTCAACTTGGGTTGGAACATATTCAAAAGTTGGCTCTTCAACTTCTTCTGGTTGTTCAACCTCTTCAACTTCTTCTTCAACAGGTTGTTCTTCCACAGTTTCTTCAACAACAGTCTGTTTCACTGGTGTGTTTTCAATCAAAACAGGGGTCACAACAGTTTGAGTTACTGTTTCTTGTGGCTTTTCTGCTTTCTTCTTTTTGCACGCTTTGATGATTGCGTTGATGATAAGTGCCAAGCAAACTGAAACAACAACATATCCACCAGCAGCAGCAAATGCATAGCCCAAATTGAGTGCAAGTGGGAATTCATATATGTTCAAAATCAGATATGCCCAAGCAAAAACTGCCAAGAATGGAAACACGATTGTGATGAGAACACTCAAAAATTTGCCAATGTGTTTGTGCTTTGCAAAGTATATGGCAGATGCGATGCAAACGATTGTGAAGACCAATGCAAGAATGAATGCTGCATAGCCCTCGACACTGAGATTTCCAAAATTTATTGCGCTTAAAATCATATTTTACCTCCAAAACTATTGCTATTCTAACACAAACAAAAATATTTGTCAATACTAGTTTTAAAAATAATTTGTTTTTTTTCGAAAAAACTATCAAAAAAATTGCAAAAATGTTGCTTTTTATATATAATATTACTGAATTTATATGAAAAAATCACAAATTTACATATTATCTGCGGCGCTGGTGGCTCTTGTGGCAATTATTGTCGGAATTTGCCTCTTCTTTTTTGCAAATCCTGTGATAACTGACATCCCTGGCTCGCTGCATATCGAAAATGTGAGTGGCGATTTTTTCTTGGTGGCAGAATTTGATGAGAACTATAAATATCAATTCCGTTTGGAGCAAAAAACGGGAGAGAATGAATTTACGCTCATTAAAACCGTGAACAGTAACACCAATTCCATAAATCTGAAAGAAAGTGGGCTGGACATAATCGCCGGCAACACATATCGTTTTTCGGCTTGCTATGCAACCGACAGTGGCGCAGGAAACGGAAAGTTTGGGGAATATTTGCCTTGGCAGCCGAAACTGACCCTTTCTGCTGTGGAACTTGAGAGCATCGTTTTTGACGAAACTCAACTTTCACTTTCGTGGCAAAAAGTGGCGTTTGCAACCGACTATATCGTCAAAATTCAGGCGTATGATGGCTCGACACCAGCACTAAATTATTCCAGCAATCAGCAAACAACACTGTCGCTGAAAGACAAAGTTGTGCAGTTTGGTGTTGGACGGTTTAAGGTGTATGTTTTTGCGAACTCCTCCGATGTTGACTATCTTCCTTCGCCTGCCAGCGATGAAAAACAGATTGAAATAAAACAAAAAAACAAAATCCTTTCAGTGAGCCGCGTTGCAGGTGGGTTGGATGTGGAATGTTCGCTTTGTCCAAAGGAAATTCAGGTTTTGTGCGATGGAGTTTTGAAGGCAACACTTCGGCCAGACAAAGTCAAACAGTTGGGCGTGACCTATGTTTTGACTTTTGACGATGTTGACTTCATCTTGAACGCTCTTGACGGAAAAATTGAGTTTGTTTCTGTTGGGGAAGAATATGTGCTTGAAAGCGACCCATATTCTTTCAACTGATTTGGCTTATTAAGGAGTATAATGTCCAAAAAGTTTTCATATTTATGATATATGAAAACAAAAATTTGGACAATCAGCGGAAGAAGAGCAATCTGCAATCTCATCATTGTGGTGATGTTGGTTGCAGTTTCTTTTGTGGCGTTCTATGGCGTCAACCTTGTCACTTCCGCAAAGATTTACAACGGTGTCTATTACAGCGGCGATGAAAACTCCAAAAAGGTGTCTTTGATGATAAATGTCTATTGGGGCACGGAGTTTTTGGATGATATGCTGGATGTTTTGGCGCAAAATGATGTCAAAACCACCTTTTTTGTGGGCGGAACTTGGGCTGTTCGGGAAAGCGAAATGCTGAAAAAAATCTATGACGCAGGCCACGAGATTGGAAATCACGGCTATTATCACAAAAATCAGGGCAAACTTTCCGCTGAAAAAAACAATGAGGAAATCCAAAACACTCACAACCTTGTCAAAGAACTGATTGGCGTTGAAATGAACCTTTTTGCTCCGCCAAGCGGCAGTTACAACAAAAGAACTGTTGAAGTTGCCAATCAACTTGGATATAAAACAATTATGTGGACAGATGGGCGCGACACAATTGATTGGCGTGACCACGACAGCAATCTCATCTATCAGCGAGCAGTCAAAAATTGCAAGGGCGGGGACTTTGTGCTTATGCATCCAACTGAGGCCACGCGGGATGCGTTGGACAAAATCATCAAAACCTTGAAATGTCAGGGGTTTGAACTTTGCACCGTCAGCGAAAATTTGAGCGGAATTTGAAAAAATTTCTAAAAGATTTGAAAAAATTGCCAAAAATTTTGAATTTTTGCAGAAAAAAGAGAAGTTTTTGCCTTTAAAAAGTTTTTTCTGCGCAAGGCAAGGCGAAATTCTTTCTTGAATATGACAAAAAAAGGTGTTTTTTTGCCAAATATTTTTTGAAAAAAAATTGAAAGGTGCTATACTTATCTTGAATTATTATGTCACAAAATTCTTGGGGGTTGTATGGCAGTTTATAAATTGACATCAAAAAAGAAATCAAATTCTCAAAAAAATGTGAAGAAGATTGTCGGCTTCACTTTGATGATTGTGGCGTCTGTTCTGTTTTTCTGTCTTGTGGGCATCGTCAAGCCGCTCCAAACCTTCTCTATGGGGCTTTTTGGCATCTTTGGTTTTCCGCTGTGCATCGTGATGTTTGTTGTTGGACTTGCACTGGCAAACAATCGAAGATATGTGATGCCACTTCGCTACACCATCTGCCTTTGCCTTGCAGTTTTCTTTTTGCTGTGCATTTTGCAATTGATTTTTGTGGGCGGAAATGCCATTGCTGACGGAAAAGGTGTGATGAATTTTGGCGACTATCTTGCAAAAAACTATCTTCAAAAAGTGACTGCAGGCGGGATTGTGATTGGCTTTTTCACAACGATTTTGCTTTATGCCACAACAATTTGGGGCGCATATATCATTTCCATTTTGGGTTTTGTTGTGAGTGTTGCGTTGCTGATTGACAGTCTCAACATTTTGAAGAGGGAAAAGAGCGAAAAAGACCCTGTCAGTGTTCAGATCAGGGAAGAGAAGAAAGAACAAAAAGTTGCGGCACAAAAGCAAATTCAAAACAATCAAAACACTGCGGCAAAAGTTTCTGCAGAAGATGTGCCAAATGTTGTTTTGGACGGCAACTTGAAAGAGGAGAGAGAGAAAGAACTTTTGCAAAAGAAGGCTCAAGAGCCACAAAAACCATTGACTGCAAGACAAATTCTTGGATTGGACAAAAAGCGAAATTTGGCGTATGAATATGACAAAGAGATGCAGGAAAGTTTGAGACAGCAAGACAAACTTTCGCAAACACCACCGCCAAAACCTGCCGAGCCTGAGAAGCCAAAAAGTTTGCGCGAAATCATTTTGACGCCGCCGCAAGTTGATTTGGACGAATATTTCAAAGATATGAAAAAAGAGGCGGAAACACCGAGCAAAACTGAGGTTGACAACAATGTTGAGGCGCTGAAAAATGATGCCAACGAGCCATCTGAGGTGTTTTATGAGGATGAATTTAAGGTGGATGCATCGCCATTTATTCGCCGCAGTTTGCCACAAGACAAGCCGAACGACCTTGTTGCACGTGCGGATGACATTTTGAGAAGTGCCATTGAAGAAGAAAAGCAGGAAAACCCTGAGATTTTTGAAAATTTGGAGAGCGAAACTTCGTCATCTTCGCCGCTTGACAACCTTCCGGAGCGTGACAATGGCGGTGGGTTTGGCAACAGGGGCAGCACTTTTGAGGATGAAACAAGCAACAAAGAGAGTTTTGATGACGGATTTTCTTCTCGACAGGCAGGTGATTTTGAAAGTGACAGCAGTGAAAGTTTTCGGGTTGAAGATGAAGGAACAAACACAAATTCAAATTCGTTTGACAGAAGAAACGAAGGCTTTTCGCGTGACAGAGGCTTTGACAGGTCGGGCGGAAGAGATGCTTTTGCGGCAAATCGCGATTTTTCGCGGGACCGCGATGCTTTCAACCGCAGTCTAAGAGAAAGGGAAGAAAAAACCTTGACGCAGGACGATAAAGACGCAAGAGGGCAATTCCACAGAGATTTTGAAAGAATGAATGTCCGAAATGGCTCACTCGCACGCGAAACAACTCCAATTCCAGAAGAAGAGGAAGGGCCTTATGAGCCATATGTCTATGAAAAACCACCTCTTGATTTGATCACGACAGAAAGTGTTGACCTTTCCACTCTCAATGAGGATGTTGCCGAAAAACGGGTTATGTTGGAAGACACTTTGGGCACATTTGGTGTTCCTGCCAAGGTGCAAGGGGTTGTTGTTGGGCCAGCAGTGACAAGATATGAACTTGAAATGCCGTCAGGTGTTTCCGTTCAAAAAATCAAAAGCCGCACGGATGACATCGCACTTTCGCTTGCCGCCGAAGGAACAATCCGCATTGAAGCGCCAATCCCTGGAAAAAGTGTTGTCGGAATTGAAGTCCCAAATGCTTCAATCGCAACGATAAGCCTCAAAGATGTGCTTGCATCAAAAGAGTTTCAGCAAGCAACATCGCCTCTGACTTTCGCTCTTGGAAAAGACATCACTGGCAAAATCATTTGTGCTGATATGAGAAAACTGACACACCTTCTTGTTGCCGGCAGCACTGGTTCTGGAAAGAGCGTGTGCCTCAACTCAATCATTCTTTCAATCATATACAAAGCCTCGCCAGAAGAGGTGAAAATCATTTTGATTGACCCAAAACGCGTTGAGTTTGCATCCTATGAGGGACTGCCGCATTTGATTATGCCGGAGATTGTTTGCGACACTCAAAAGGCCATTCACACTCTTGATTGGGCGGTCAACGAGATGGAGCGCCGCTTTGAAGTTTTGCGTGTTGCAAGAGTGCGTGAAATCAGCGAATTCAATCAAAGTCCAGATGTTGTTTCTGGAAAAATCAGAAAGATGCCATATCTTGTCATCATTGTTGACGAACTTGCCGACCTTATGATGACCGGCAAAAAAGAAGTCGAAGAAAAAGTTTGCCGACTTGCTCAAAAAGCGAGAGCCGCAGGCATACACTTGATTTTGGCAACGCAAAGGCCGTCTGTGGATGTCATCACGGGGCTTATCAAATCCAACTTCCCATCACGAATTTCGTTTGCGGTCACAAGTGCGGTGGACAGTATGACCATTTTGGACAGAGTTGGCGCAGAAAAATTGCTTGGAAAGGGGGATATGTTCTATTTTCCAAATGGCGCAAAAGACCCGTTCCGCGTGCAAGGGTGCTATCTTTCAACCAACGAGATAAACAACATTGTTGACTTCTGCCGCGATTTCAACAAGCCAATTTTTGACCCTGAAATTGAACAGCAAATCAACAATCCAAACAAGGCAAACGGAAATGGGCCGGGATATAACAACGAGATGGACGAACTTTTGCCTCAAGCGCTGAAAGTGTCCATTGATTGTGGGCAAGCGTCTGCAACAATGCTTAGACGCAGATTTTCGATTGGCTATCCTCGCGCTGGAAAAATCATTGACCAAATGGAAGCGGCGGGATATATCTCTTGCGCTGACGGGCCAAAAGGAAGAACGGTTTACATCACCAAAGAGGAATTTGAACAACTTTTTGGAGATGTTGACTGAAGAGATGTCGACTTAGATAAAAAGAGAAAAGAACTATGGATGAAAAATTGAAGAACAAAAAAGTGAGTGCAATCAGTCTGGGGTGCGATAAAAACAGAGTTGACCTTGAGAAAATGCTGTTTCGTCTTTCTGACTTTGGCTTTGAAATTGTTGATGACCCACTTGATGCAAACATAGTGATTGTCAACACTTGTGCATTCATCACGCCAGCCAAGGAAGAGGCTTTGAAAAACATCTTTGATATGTGCTTGTTGAAAAGCAAGGGCAAAGTGGAAAAAGTTTTGGTCAGTGGCTGTTTGGCGCAAAGGCATAGGGCGGAGCTTGCAAAACAAATTCCAGAAGTTGACCAATTTCTTTCAGCAAAAGACAATGAAAACATTTGCGAGATTGTGCAGCAACTCTATGGCGTCACTCCAAGCAAGCCGCAAGATTGTTTTGGGCGAGTGCTGACAAGCCGCGGCGCATATGCATACCTGAAAATTGCGGACGGGTGCAGTAATGCGTGCTCATATTGCACAATTCCGCGCATCAAGGGCAGATACACAAGTTTTGAAATGGATGACATTGTTGACGAGGCAAAATATCTTGCCAAACGCGGCATCAAAGAACTTGTGCTTGTGGCGCAAGATGTGACGAGATATGGCGAGGATTTGTATGGCGAAAACAAACTGCTGGAACTTTGCAAAAAACTGTGCAAAATTGACGGCATTGAGTGGATAAGGCTGCATTATGCCTATCCAGAAAAGACCACCGATGAACTGCTGAATTTCATCTCAAAAGAGAAGAAAATGTGCAAATATTTGGACATTCCACTGCAACATATTGACGACCGCATTCTGAAAAGTATGCGCCGCCACTTGAACGAAGAAAAAACGCGAGAACTTGTGCTGAAATTGAAGGAAAAACATCCGGAAATTGCTCTGAGAACCACTTTCATTGTGGGCTATCCAAG